>DATKSV010000150.1:0-2683 GCA_035531535.1 Candidatus Nanopelagicaceae bacterium
CCGCGGGATCTCCCCCTTGGCACCAAGGCCACGCTTGCGCTGAACCGCTATCTACGGAAGCGCCCCGGGCACCGGCTGGCTCGACTCGATGCGCTGTGGCTCGGTCATGCGGGGCCGATGACCCCTTCTGGTGTCTCTGACATCATCGAGCGTCGGGCGAAGAAGGCCGGTATCGAGGGCTTGCATCCTCATTCACTCCGTCACGCATTCGCCCATAGCTGGCTCGCCAGCGGGGGGAATGAGGGCGACCTGATGAGCCTGGCCGGATGGCGTTCCCGGACCATGCTCCAGCGCTACGCCGCCAGCCGGGCCGCTGAGCGAGCCAGGGACGCGCATCGGGCACTCAGTCCCGCCGACAGGCTATGAGCACGCCAGCCGGTCCTCTAGAGCGAGCCACGAGGGCTATGGCTGCCGCCGAGGTGCGGTCTGGGTATGGTCGGCGCTGGACAGCTCGGGTGCGGACGGACAAAGGGAGGACGCAACTCCTGTGTGGCAAGTCAGGATTGGCGGTTGGCGGTCAGCGCTTCCCCTGTGGCGGCCGACTTGGCACCCTGTGGCTTGCTGGGGTATGCGAGGTTGGCCTGGAGTTGGGAATGATCGAGGAACTAGACGCCCGGGGAAGACCGAGATCCCCTCGTCTCTTTGGGCACACAGAGTCGACCCGGTCACTCCTACTGCACGGGGTTCCTGGCATCGGGCTACGGCCGGTCACTCGCCGCCTCGCCGACTCCATCCGCCCTAGTGGGCCTCGTCCAAGGAAACTGAAGCCAGGCCCGACCCTCCCGGCGGCGGGAATGCCTCACAACTACCTGACGCTGCTCGGGAATACTGACCGGGTGTTTGATGTTCGCTGCCCCCGCTGCCGGGACATCAGTCGGGTAGACCTAGCACCGATCGTCACGGCCATCTACGATGGAGTCGGGCGGCCCGTTCCCCCCGGGATCCTCGGCCCCTAGCAGGGTGTTGAAATAGGGGTGGCTGGGGGGTTCGTGATTTGGTAGGCTGGGTGGGGGTCGGCGCGGTGTGGGTTGTGGAGGCATATGGATGCGAGGCACGACTTCCCGCCAGGTGACGATGCTGGGGTGGATCGACCCGGAGGAGTTGATCCCAAGCAACCATCCCATCCGCAGGGTGAAACCGCTGGCGGAGGCGGCGCTGCGAGAGCTGGAACCCACATTTCAAGGGATGTACGCGCAGATTGGGCGGCCCTCGATCCCGCCGGAGCAGCTGCTGAAGAGCTGTCTCTTGATGGCGCTGTACACGATTAGGAGTGAGCGGCAGTTCTGCGAGCGGCTGCGGTACGACCTGCTCTTCAAGTGGTTCCTTAACCTGAATGTGGAGGATGAGCCCTTCGACCACTCCAGCTTCGCCAAGAACCGCCAGCGGCTGCTGGAGCACCGGGTGAGCCGGCAGTTCTTCGAGGCGGTGGTGAAGCAGGCGAGGAAGCGACAGCTGCTGTCGTCGCAGCACTTCACAGTGGATGGGACGCTACTGGAGTCATGGGCCTCGATGAAGAGCCTGCGGCCAAAATCGGATGAAGACCAGCCCGGGGGCAGCAATGGCTACACCCCCAGCAACCCTGATGTCGACTTCAAGGGGCAACGCCGAAGCAATGAAACGCACTTCTCCCCGACTGACAAGGAAGCGCTGATGGCGCGCAAGGGCAGGGGCAAGGAGACGCGATTATGTTTCTCCGGCCATGTCCTGATGGAGAACCGTCACGGGCTGGCGGTGGATGTGGAGTTCACCAGGGCGACCGGCACCAGTGAGCGAGAGGCGGCACTGGTGATGCTGCGCCGGATGCGCCAACGGGTGCGCCGCCACCGCTGCACCCTGGGAGCTGACAAGGGTTACGACGTGCGAGACTTCATCACCTCATGCCAGGAGCTGCGGGTGACGCCCCACATCGCTCGGAAAGAGAGCTTTTGGGGCAGCTCCGCCCTGGCCAAGCTGGCTCCGACCCCTGGGTACCAGGTGAGTCAGCGCAAGAGAAAGCGAGTCGAGGAGATCTTCGGGTGGACCAAGACCGTGGGCGGCGGCAGAAAGCTGCGGTACAAGGGGGTGGAACGCAACCGGCTCTGGGCGGAGATGACGGTCGCGGCCTACAACCTGGTCCGAATGAGCAAGCTGGTGGCGGTACCGGCCTGATGACCAAAGAAGATGAGCTGGTTGGCCTGCCTGGGTCCGGCCGGAGCTCCACCCAGAGCTTCCGCCGGCACCAAAAATCCCTTAATCCGCCCACTAATCTCCGCATGGCCACCGGCCGACACCACTTCAGCCGTAGTTCAACACCCTGCTAGGAATCCCGCTAGCTCAGCGATCGCCGCTGTGCTAGACTCGGAGAGATCCACTGTCGAGCTGGCCGAAGAACCGCCAACTTCGAAGCAGGGAGTGGCCCTTCAGGCAGGCCGATAGTCCAGCTCCCACTCTGGGGCGCGAGCCGGGCGGAGGTCGCTTGCCTTGGGTCTTGAAGCATTAGTAGCCCACCACCGCGCTCGCGTAGCTGCGTTTTCTCGTTGGGCAGCCGAACCCGATCCTGCTGCTGCCACCTTGCCTGCTCGGACGGCGTTCTTGGAGCGCTTCACCCGCGAAGTTGACCCTCTGGGCCAACTCTCCGAGGAAGAGCGAACCCGCCGAGCGCTACTAGCCCGCAAGGCGTATATGGCCCGGCTGACTCTAGCCA
>DATKSV010000151.1:0-2632 GCA_035531535.1 Candidatus Nanopelagicaceae bacterium
GCCGACCAGCTCGCTGAGGCGGGGAGCCCGCTCTGCCTGGGCAGTGACAGCAACGCCGTGGTCGACCTCTTCGAGGAGGCCCGAGCGACCGAGCTCGACCTGCGCCTCCTGACCGGGCGCCGGGGCGGTCTCGATGCCGAGAGCCTGCTTCAAGCGGCCAGCTCCAACGGCATGGTCGCCCTGGGCTGGGAAGCCCAGGAGTTGAGGGTTGGCGGACTCGCCGACTTCATCTGCCTGGACCTCTCCAGCCCCCGCCTGGCCGGGGCTGGAGAAGCCGACCTCCTTCCTCGGGTCATCTTCGGCGCCAGCGCCAGCGAGGTGACCTCGGTGGTGGTCGGGGGCGAGGAGGTGGTGCTTGATGGCCGGCACCTCCGTTTGGGCAGCATCGCCGAGCGCCTGGCCACCGCTCTGGAGGGGATCGAACCCGTCTGGCAGGCGGCCCTGGGTCAGCTCCCCCGGTGAGCACGCTGCTGACCAACGTCGGTCGTCTCTTCACCGCCGGGCAGCCGGTCCTGGAGCATGCCGACGTGGTCATCGAGGAAGGTTCCATCGCGGCTGTCGGCAAGACTGGTTCGCTGCCGGTGCCGCCCGGGGCGGAGCCATACGACTGCCTGGGCGGTCTCCTAACCGCCGGCCTGATCGACGCTCACACCCACCCCATCTATCCCCGGCCGCGGCTGGCGGAGATCGCCCAGCGAGCATCTGGCGCCCCCTACCAGCAGATAGCGGCGGCGGGGGGTGGGATCGCGGCCACCGTTGCCGAGACTCGCGGGGCGCCCTGGGATGAGCTGGAGCGGGGCTTGCGAACCCGGTTGGAGCGCTGGCTGGAGGCGGGCACGACCACGGTCGAGGCCAAGACCGGCTACTGGCTGGAGCGGGAGGGGGAGCTGGCAGCGGTTCGCCTCCTCCGGCGGCTCGCGGATGATCCGCGTCTGCCCAGCTTGGTGGTGACCTTCCTGGGCGCCCACGACCTGCCCCTGGAGTTCGCCGGGGAGCGCTCGGACTTCGTCCGGGAGGTGGCCGGATGGGCCCCGGACGCTCGTCGGGAAGGCGCCCGTTTTGCTGATGTTTTTTGCGACGCGGGGGCCTTCACGGTGGCCGAGTCCGAGCATATCCTGGGCCAGGCCCGGACTGCCGGCTTGGCCCTGCGCATCCATGCCGACGAGCTGGCGCTCACCGGGGGCACCCTGCTGGCGGCCCAGCTGGGGGCGGTGTCTGCCGACCACCTGCTCTGCATCGGGGCAACCGAGATCGCCGCCCTGGCGGCCTCCTCGACGGTGGCGACGCTGTGCCCGGTAACCGCGGTGGCCCTGGGCCGAAAGCCGCCAGCGAGGGCGTTACTCGACGCCGGGGTGCCCCTGGCGCTGGGCAGCGACCACAACCCGGGCACGTCGGGCACGACCTCCATGAGCCTGGTTGTCTGGCTGGCGATCACCGAGCTGGGGCTGAGCGTTGAAGAGGGCCTCGCCGCGGCAACGCTGGGAGGCTCGCGCTCGCTCGGAGTTCCGGACCGGGGGCAGATCGCTCCCGGATTCCTCGCCGATCTCGTCCTTTGGGAGGCCGAGCATGAGGGCGCCTTTGCGTGGAACCCTGGCCTCCACCCCCTGCAGGTGTGGCGGACGGGAAGGGCGACCTCGACCATTCCTGAAGGGCTTTCCCGCGGTGATCCCCGACTCCGCTAGCAGCGCTCCGCGGCGGTCCAGACCCCTGATGTCATCGGCGCCCTACCCGGCCGGCAGCCTCACGAACCGGAGGAGACGGCTGCTGCCGAAGGTCTCGATCCGCAGCTCGGTCAGGCCGGCTCTGGCAGCAGCATTGGACAGGTCCAGGTCCACACTGACGGACCTTCCCACGTGCACCAGGCCCTCGCCTCCCGCCCGCAGCAGGCTGCCCGCCAGTGCCAGGAGCCGGGGGGCGGGCACGGCCGCCCGGCTGACAAGCACGTCGGCGGTCTGGAAGCCGTCGCTCCGAGCTAGTTCGATGGCGTCGCGGGAGAAAACTCGGGCTGAGGTGAGGCCCAGTTCTGCGCAGCAGCGGAGCAGGAAGGTGGCCTTGGCTCGGTCTCTCTCAATCAGGCCCAGCGCGATTTGCGGCTGAGCGATCACCAGCGGGATTCCCGGCGTTCCACCCCCTGAGCCGAGGTCTAGGACCCGCTCCCCGAGCAGCCAACGGCGCGCCGGCACCAGATCCAGTGATTCCTCGACGTGACGAGACCAGGCCTGGCGGCGAGGCACGCTGGTTAGATTGAGCCGGTCTGACTCGGCGTAGAGGAGGTCGAGGTAGCGCGCCAGCGATGATCTGACCGCCTCGGGGTAGCTCCACGCTCCGCGATCCATGATCCACCTCCTCCCGCAGTGCCATGATCGCTGCCCACGAATCGAGCGAGCACTCCGCCAGTGTGAACTTGACCGACCTAAGATCCCCTCCGGTCAGGCTATTGCCCCAGCGGCCAGTGTCCCGCGCATCGGCGCCTCTTGTTGACAGCCAAGCACGTACCCGGTAGCGTCCCTGGCCGTGCTCAATGTCGCTTCGATCGCGCGCCCGCGGCCAGTTCTGGCCGACCTCATCCCCGGCGAGCGGGTGCGGGATTTGCTTGTCGTCGTGGGCTACGCAGGCCTGGTCGGACTCTCCG
>DATKSV010000152.1:0-10625 GCA_035531535.1 Candidatus Nanopelagicaceae bacterium
GGTGTGGACCCTGGCCCTCCGCCCTCCATTCGTGAGCCATCTAGAGCAAGCTCACTATCGTCACCGTCGTACCCCGAGGCGCGCTTCAGCGCGGCAGTACAGTCGACGACCCGGACGTCACCCGGCACGCCGGTTGCCCGCTCACTGCCGACGTTGGCGAGCCGAGGTCGAACGAGCGTCGAAGGCCGCGACGGCGCTGCGCTCACCGGCCGCCGTGTCAGCCTCCTGTTTCGCCGACCGCCCGAGATTGGCGGCCATTGGGTGCCGATTGAAGTGGGTCGACAGGAATGGTCGCCCTCCTCGCCGACGCCGTCCTACCGTCTGTCACAGGTACCGCTACGAAGTCAAGGAAACACGGTTCGCACCTTGCATCGTCCCTGCCCTGTGGGCCAGGGCTACTGGGAGGGGATTTTTCTGGGACACAGGTACGGGGAGCGCAGGTCTGCTCTACTCGGAGCCGTGTGCCTCGCCTGCGGCAACCGACACCCCCTGGCCCCCGGGCCTTCCTACACTTGCTTCCATGCCGATCGACTTCGACCCGCCAGCGTTCTGGCCAGACGGCGTGGTGCTGCTGGATGACGTTTCCCCGGCGTCCTGGTTGGCGCCCCGGCTCCTGCCTTGGTTGGGGTCCGAGTTCGGCTCCAGAGTAGGCGCTGTGGTCCCGACCGGCTACCCGGCCTACGTCCGCATCCTTCATCCCCTCGGAGAGGGCCCCAATCGTCCTCGCTGGAAGGCCCTCGCGGAGGCGAGCGGCCTGGTCTACCACCCCACACTCCAACTGGACGGCGTGCCTCGACCACCGTTGGCGCCGGACCAACCCTATAGTCCGACAATCGGCACAACTCCCGGTTGGGTTCGTCGGGCCCTGCTGAAGTGCCTTGAGGGCGAGACCCGCACCCCGAGCTCCGTCTTCTACGGCATCTGGGAGGGCTGGGCAGAGTTCTCCCGTGAAGGCTCTGGAGGCTTCACCTTCGTTGACGACCCCCAGCCCGGTCGCCACCGACGGCAGGTCTCCCTGGAGCCGGTCTACCAAATGGTCCAGGACCGTCCGAGATTCACGTTGCCGGGCCGCACCTACCTACTTGCCCACGGTGTGCTGGACGACCTGCCACGCTTCCCCACCGCCCTTGCGCCCAGCCTCGTCTGGCCAGAGGATCACGCGTTCTGCTGCGCTACTGAGGTTGACTTCGACTCAACCCTTGTCGGCCTCAGCGAGGATGGTGCTCACCGCCTGCTCGACGACGAATCTCTGGAGGCTCTCCTCATCGGCGTCGAGGACAGGCTGGACATTCACGGCGACACTCTCAACCCCGCCATTGATCGGTGGCCCACCTGACCACGGGCTCGAATGGCCGACCGCCAGCCTATCTCTCCCATCTGAAAGGGGCAACTTCTCCCCAGGTCTGCGCGACCGGTGCAGCCACCCTCCGAGAAGTCGCCTGGTCGCTGCCCACGTCAGAGCTTGGGCCAGTCTGTTGCCGCTGCCGTGGGTGATGTGCCTGGGCAGTCGCGTGATCGGACCCCGCGCCCCTCGCGAGGCAGCGCCGCGGCGACCAGCTAGGACGCGGGCACTGGGAAACCGGCCCCTAAGAACCGGCGTGGACGGCTCGGCACCAGCTTGGATCCTCTTGCCGTCAGTGATGCCGTCAGGCTCGCAATGTTAGCTCCAAGACGCGAAGTCTGGGGGCCACTTTGATCTCAATCTGCTGGAGGCGACTCCGGGAATCGAACCCGGGATCGCGGTTTTGCAGACCGCTGCCTTACCACTTGGCTAAGTCGCCACACCTCTGGAGCATTTTACGCGACACCTGGGTCAGCGCCCACGGCACACCCGGCCAAGCTCAAAATGAACGCGTGCCAGATTCTCCGCGGGCCAGTGGTTCCCAGCCGGTGCCCCAACCCGAAGGCGAGGTGGTGGCCGTAGTCAGGACCGGTGCCGTGACCACCCTGGTGCTGAACCGCCCGATGCGCCTCAACGCCATCGACCAAAACATGGCACTGGCACTGGTACGAGAGATCGAAGCCGTGGCGGCCGATCGGGATTGCCGCTGCCTTCTGATCACCGGCGCCGGGCGCGCCTTCTGCGCAGGACAGTCGCTGGGAGGTACGGGGGAAGCCAGCACGCTTCCCACCGACATCACCGGGCTGATCCAGGAGCGCTATGTCCCGGTGGTCCTCGGACTGGCCGCCCTGGAGATCCCGGTCGTGGCGGCGGTCAACGGGCTGGCGGTGGGCGCCGGGTTCTCGCTGGCTCTGGCCGCGGACATCAGGATCGCCTCGGAGGAGAGCTGGTTCAGCTGTGCGTTTGCCCAACTCGGCCTGGTGCCGGACTCCGGAGCCAGCTACTTCCTACCTCGCTTGCTAGGCCCCGGCAGGGCTCTGCACTACGCGCTGACAGGCGACAGGATCACCGCTCAGATGGCGCTGGAGCTCGGACTGGTGACGACCGTGCTCCCCCCGAGGTCATTCGCCGCCGAGTCGGTGGCAATCGCCCAACGACTCGCCGCCGGCGCCACCCGCGCCCTGGGGCTGACCAAGCTCGCGCTCCGCCACGCGCTGGATGCCAGCTTGGCAGAGCAGCTCCAGATGGAGGCACATTTGCAGCAGATCGCCTCGGAGACCGCCGACTTCAGTGAGGGCCTCCTAGCCTTCCGGGAGAAGCGGCCACCGCACTTCCAGGGAAGATGACCACCACGATGGCGCCCGCCTGGCTAGGCCTTGGGGGCAGGGCCTAGCCACACTTCACGCTCGAACTCCGTCTTGAGGACAACAGTGGTCCTGGTCTGGCGCACCCCGGGGAGTTCCCGGATCCAATCGACCAGTTCCAGCAGCGCCTCTGGATCACGGGCGCGCACCTTGAGAAAGAACGACAGGTCGCCAGCGATGTCGTGGCACTCGTCAATCTCCGGGCGCTGACTCAACCTCCCGGCCAGACTGCTCCCGGTCACGTCAGCCTCGACGCCAACAAACGCGGTTACCGGCCTTCCCACCGACCGCGGGTTAAGCCTGAGCGTCCAGCCCTCGATGACCCCGTCTCGCTGCAGGCGACGCAGGCGCTCGTGCACCGAAGATGCCGCCAGGCCGGCGGACTTGCCCACATCCGCCAGCGTGGTCCGGGCGTTCGCCTGCAGGCTGCGGAGGATCTTCGAATCCGCTTCGTCGAGGTATTCGCTGGCGGCCACGCTTCCGAACTTCATTCGGTCGGTTTGCGGCATTTTGCTCTCCTTGTCATGCTCAGACCCATGGAACAGCACAGGATCTGGCTTAAGACCTTCGCAAGCCGAAGGATAGCCGATAGAAGTGTCAGCCGGGTACAGCTGGCGGGAGGCGCACTTTTCGTCGTGGTCGCGCTCTGGGGCGCGAGCTTCGTGGTGGTGCGCTCGGCAGTGTCCGCCTACCCCGTGATCGGCTTCCTCTTCCTGCGCTTCGTGCTGGGTGGAGGTGCGCTGATGGCAGTTGCCTACGCCCGGCGGTCCACCCGCCCGGCTTGGACCAAGGTCCCCAAACTGCCCCTGGCGACGGTGGGGCTGGCGCTGGCCGTTGGCTATGTCACCCAGACCCTCGGTCTGGCCCTTGGCGCCTCGGTTGGAGTGGCGGCCACTCTGACCAGCCTGGTGGTCGTGCTGGCTCCGGCATGGGAGTGGGCAATGACCGGCCAGGCGCCTGACCGCAAGGTCGCGCTCAGCGCCGTTCTCGCCATTGGCGGAACCCTGCTGGTCTGCCAGGCCGCAGCCCCCGCCACCAGTGTGGCCCATCCCGCCCCGACCCTCGGGATTGCTCTGGAGGTGGTCTCAGCAGCGGCCTTCGCACTTCAGGTGGTGTTGGTGGGACGTCTCGGGAAGTCGCTCTCCGCAACCGCGCTGGGTGGCGCCCAATTGCTGCTGGTCGCAGTCCTGATCGCCCCACTGCTGCCACTGACCGGCGGGATCCCGGCCCTCGGAGGAGCCGAGCTCGCCGCCGTGGTCTTCTCTGCCCTGGGGGCATCGGCCTTCGGGTTCGCGGTGCAGGCAGCCGCCCAAAAGCACCTCGCAACTGGGACGGCCGCAGTGATCATGGCCACCGAGCCCGCGTTCGCGCTGGCCGCCGCGTTCATGGCCGGAGAGCAGGCCATTGGCGCCCTGGCGGTGGTCGGGCTGGGACTGCTGCTGCTCGGGGTCCTGGCCCAGAGTGACGGGCGCTGGGGTGGGCGCGTCCGAGGGCTGGCTCTGGTGATGGCGGGGGGGCGACTCCGCCGCCAGGAGGCCTAGATCGACTGCGCTTCTCTGCCTGAGTTTCCCTCCTCTGCCTACCTGACCGAGACAGCGGTGATCGCCTGCACCTGGGGCGCGGTGTAGGGCCCGTCACTGGCCCACGCCAGAATGTAGTAGGTGCCCGGCACGAGACCAACTGGGGACCAGGTCCAGGCACTCCCTATCCAGGCGGCTTCCAAGGTCCAAGGACCGGCGGAGGAGGAGCTGACAAAGTAGGAGTACTCGGGGCTGGTCCCGCCAGGGCAGGTGGCCGAAGCGACCACGGCGACCTCAGACCCGGGAGCGGCCGAAGTCGGGGAAGCTGAAACCGAGACCGCCGAACAGGCGCCTGGCCCACCCAGCTCGAAGCTGGTCGCCGACTGAACCTGGGGAACCGTGTAGGGGCCGTCACTGGCCCAGGCCAGGACGAAGTAGAGGCCCGCTGGCAGGCTGCTGGTGGGGAGCTGCCAACTGGCCCCGACCCAGGCCGCCCTGAGCGTCCAGGGACCCGACCCGGACGGCCCTATGAAGTAGGTGTACGCCGTGGCCGCACCGGCCGGGCAGGTGGCCGACGCTCGTACCCCAACTGGCTCCCCCGCAGCTGGGTTGCTGGGGCTGGCCGTAACCGAGACCGAGCTGCAGGCGGCCTCTCCCGTGACCTGAACGCTGGCGGCAAACTGGGCCTGGGGCACGCTGTAGGGTCCGTCGCTGACCCACACCAACACCTGGTAGGCGCCGGTGGCCAGGCCGGCGGTGGACCAGGTCCAACTGGGTCCGATCCAGGCCGCTCGCAGGGTCCAGGCGCCCCCGTTTCCGGCCCTCGTGAAGTAGGAGTACTCGGGGTGCGAGCCGGCCGGGCAGGTCGACGATGCGGTCGCGGTGAGCGACGACCCACCGGCCACTTCCGGCGGCGCGCTCACATGGACCGCGGTGCAGGCTGAGCCCGAGCTGAGCTGCACTGAAGCCGCCTGTTGCACCTGGGGTACGGTGAAGGGGCCGGCGCTCGCCCACACCAGCACCTGGTAAGGCCCGGCGGGCAGCCCCGCCGTGGACCACGTCCAGCTGGGCCCGATCCAGGCCGCGTGCAGGGTCCAGCCGCCGCCGGTTCCAGCCCTCGTGAAGTATGAGTACCGGGGGTCCGCTCCGCTGCCGCAGGTGGCGCTGGTGGTGACGGTCAGGGCAGATCCGCTGGAGGCGGAGCCGGGAAGGCTGACCGCGATCGCGGTGCAGGAGCTGGAGGTGCTCGCCGCCTGCGCGCCCACCGTGATGGTCGCGATCGCCTGGGACTGAGGCACGGTATACGGCCCGTCGCTGGCCCACGCCAGCACCTGGTAGGAACCCGCCCCCAAGCCCGCGGTTGGCCAGGTCCAGCTGGCTCCGGTCCAGGCGGCCCGCAGGCTCCAGGCCCCGCTCGACCCGGCGCGGGTGAAGTAGCTGTACTCAGCCAGCGACCCGGGAGGACAACTGGCGGACCC
This sequence comes from Candidatus Nanopelagicaceae bacterium, assembly GCA_035531535.1. GTDB lineage: Bacteria > Chloroflexota > Dormibacteria > Aeolococcales > Bog-877 > AG-12. The sequence goes on from DATKSV010000152.1 coordinate 5,705, forward strand.
GTCGACCGTCACGTTGGTTCCCGCGGCCACGGCCGACGGGTTGGCGGTGACCGCCACCACGGCGCAATCGGGAGGTGACTGCAGCGTCAGCTCGGCGACGGCCTGAACCTGGACCGTGGGTAGCACCCCGCTCAGCTGGGTAGGCCCATCGGAGGCCCAGACCAGGACGTAATAGTCCCCGGGGCTGAGCCCCGTGGTGCTCCAGCTCCAGGGTGAGGTCGTCCACCCCTGCCTCAGAGCCCAGGGCCCGGTGGGACTGGTGCCCGTGAAATATGCGTAGCTGGCGACGGCGCCACTGGGACAGGTGGCTTGCGGCGTCACCTGGTCCACCGCCCCGGGATTCGCCTGGACCTCACCGAGGTTGACCGATAGTGCGGCGCAGGGGGGCGGCGTGTAGAGGAACTGGTTGGCCGGCCCGGTGGAGCTCGACCCCAGCGAGGTCTCCACGACCACCGCCACGGTGCCAGCCAGGTTGGCAGGCGCAATCGCGGAGATGGTGCCGGAGGACTGCACCGTGAACGACTGGGCGGGCAGCTGCCCGAAGTAGACCTGCGCCACAGATTGGAAATTCGAGCCCGACACCGTGACACTGGTGCCGCCAGTGCTGGGGCCGTAAAGAGGCGCCAACCCGGTCACCTCGGGCGGCTGGCCCTGGACCTGGAAGTCGCCGTAGGGGGCGATCTGGGTCAGGGCTGGAATCGGCGGGCTCTGATTGGTCTGGCCCTGCAACGTGGACCACGCCTGGGTGGCGGTAAGCGTCCCACCAACCGCCTCCACCATCACCCCGGTGAAGCTGATACCCGCCCCGCCCACCGAGTTGGGGAAAGAGGCGCTGAGAGCGCTCCACTCCGCAGCCATCGAGCTGTAGTAGATCTCGGGCACGGCACAGGTGCCCGGGGTCCCCTGGGACACGGCAAAGACGTTGGCGGCAGTCCAGCCGTCCTGGGAGCCGGTCCCGCCGACGATGTTGTCGCCGTAGTCGGCCAGGAAGCCAGGCTGCGAGAGTGAGCACGGCTGGGCGGAAGTGAAACCGGCCGCCTGAGAGTAGTACCGCGCCCAGGCGTCGGAGTCGGCACTGTCCCACCAGCCGGAGCTGGCCTGTTCCATGTCGCTGGCACCCCAGCGCACGATCGGGGCATTTCCGGGGATGCTGTATGAGCCGCTGACCAACTGGTACCAGCCGTGTGCAGATTGCTGCAAGCTGACCGGCTCGTAGGACGGGCCGGGATCGATCCCGTTCTCGCTATTGCTGGTTCCGATCCCGAGGGTGATGGCCGGGGTCCCGGCACCATGGTCCGACTCGTAGCCAGCGATCCACTGCTGCACCAGCTGCTGAAGGGTGGAGTCGGGCGTGCAGGTTGACCCCTCAAAGAGCTGGGTGCCGTACTGGACCGGGCTGGTCAGGGTCGAGCACGCGGCACCGAAGTCGAGCACCACCAGCCCGGACGCATTGGGCGTGGCGGTGGCCTGCCCCTGCTGGTAGAGGGGGCAGCCCCCGGCTGCGGCGCCCTGGCACTGGCTGACATAGGCGTGGTACTCGTAGTAGGAGGGTGTGACCGGGGGCGGAACGTCGGTCAGGCCCTGGGTCGCGGTGAGCGGCACCGAGTTCGATGCCAGCTGCGCCAGAGGGGAGGACCCAGCCCCTTCGGTCCGGGTCGAAGCGCACCTGGCCGACCCCGCCGAGGCCACTGTCCCCTGTCCCAACGAGACTTCGTGATAGCTGCCATGGGCGTCCTCGACGCAGGCCGTCGTGGGCCCGACCTCGATCACCCGCAGCGGCCCGGACCCAGCCAGAGTGGCCAAATGCTGCACCTGTCCGCTCACCACCGCCAAGGCACCGGTCGTGGCCCGGGAGGGGGTGCTGCCCGCCACCAGAAGGGCGGTCGGGCCTGTCTGCCAGCAGCTGTCCGGCATGATCAGGGCGCTGCTGAGGGGCAGGTCGAGACAGCTGGTGCGGTGACCTAGGGATCGGGCCGCCACCGGCTGATAGCTCTGAGTCCGGGCAGGGAGCGGCGGCGTCGACCTGGGGGTCGATGATGTGGCGGTGCCCAGCCCCAGGAGGCCGCCGGCGCCCAGGGTGAGCAGTGCGGCGCAGGCCGCCAGCCGGTTCTTCATGGAGACCACCTTGGGTGAGACGGGGTGCTGGGAAGTGGTGAGGGGCCCGGCCCGCGCTCGCCCACCTGCTCCACGCTTTAAAGCACTTGGCGCGAACGGCCGTGCCCCATTATGGCCGTCGCCACCAGCCTCACCCACCCCGGGCGTGACGATCTGGTAACAAGTCGCGCGCAGTCTGGGGCCAGATCCCGACTGGCGTCGAGGCGACCGGTTGGGGGAGACTGGCGGCATGCCCCAGGCGCAACCGACCTTGATGCTGATCCATGCCCATCCCGACGATGAGGTGATGGGCACCGGCGGGGTCATTCACCGCTACGCCCTAGAGGGAGTGAGAACCGTGCTGGTGACCTGCACCGGTGGTGAGCTCGGGGACGGACCCGACGGGGTGAAGCCGGGCCAGCCCGGCCACCACGAGGAGCGGGTGCGAAAGATGCGCCGGGAGGAGCTGGAGGCGTCCTGCGCGGTGCTCGGCGTCGCTCATCTGGAGACGCTCGGATACCTTGACTCGGGAATGGAGGGCTGGCCCCAGAATCACCGCCCCGGATCGCTCGCCGGCACTCCGCTGGCTGTCGAGCTACCCCAGGTGCTGGCGCTGGTTGATCGATACCGGCCCCAGGTGGTCGTCAGCTATGACGAGAATGGTGGCTACGGCCACCCCGACCACATCCGTGCCCACCAGCTGGCTCTCGCGGCGGCCGAGCAGTCTGGGATTCCAGCCAAGCTCTACTACACGGCGATGCCCAAGTCCCTGGTGCGAACGGCCATGACCGCCGCCCGGGATGCCGGCGTCGACCTCTCCGACCTTCCCCAGATCGACTTCGATCCGGACAACCCGCCGTTTGGCGTGGACGACCATCTGATTACCACCAGGGTGGATGTCAGCACCGACGTGGCCGCCAAGCTGGAGGCGCTGCGCTGCCACGCCAGTCAGATGGACAACGCCTTCATGCTCAACCTGCCCGAGGTGGCCGTGGCCAGCTTCTTCGGAACGGAGCACTTCATTCGAGCCCTCGACCGCTCCGGTGCCTCGACTCCTGAGTCTGACCTCTTCGCCGGCCTGCGCTGACAGCGACCCGGGCCCCCGCGGCCGCCCCTGCTGCAGAGCCTGGCGCGCGGGTAGTCCACCTCCCGGTAGCGAGCCGCCCACGCGGCGAGTCGCGCCCCACCAGACCTGCAGGGAGGAATATGAGCTGATGGACGAAGCTCAAGTTTCCCTGCCGGTACCGCCCTCGGGGCGGCAGTTTCGTCTCCGCCACGGCACCCAGGAGGCCGTGGTCACCGAGGTTGGCGCCACGCTGCGGAGCTATCGCGTGTCGGGGCTCCAGGTGCTGGCCGGATTCGGCGGCTCCGAACGCAGCCGTGACGGCCGCGGCCAGCTCCTGCTGCCCTGGCCCAACCGGATCGCGGGGGGCAGCTATCAGTTCCAGGGACAGAGGTTCCAACTCCCTATCAACGATCATCAGGGACAGAACGCCATCCATGGCCTGGCCCGGTGGCTGCCCTGGGTGCCGGAGGTGGTCTCCCCGGACTCGCTCGCACTCTCGCTCCGGCTGTTGCCCCAGCCCGGATATGAATTCGCCCTGAGGATGGTGGCGGAGTACCGCCTCCTGGATGAAGGGCTGCAGGTATCGGTCTCCGCCACCAACCTGGGATCTGGAGCCCTCCCCTGGGGTCTGGGAGCCCATCCCTACCTGACTCTGGGCAGCGCCCTTGTCGACGAATTGGAGGTCCGGGTTCCAGCCGAGCTGTACCTGACCTGCGACCATTCGGGTATTCCTCACGGATCCCCCATGCCAGTTGCCGGCACCGATTTCGACTTCCGCAGCTGGCGGCGCCTGGGAGGACTGGCTCTGGACACCACCTTCACCGGCCTGACACCTGATGAGCGCGGGCGGGCCGTGGCGGAGCTCCGCCTGCCCTCTGCCACGGACCGGTTGCAGCTCTGGATGGACGCCAGTCACCACTACCTGCAGCTCTTCACGGGAGACGCTCTGCCCGACTCCAGGGACAGGCGTCGGGGACTCGCGGTGGAGCCCATGACCTGCGCCCCCAACGCCTTTCGCAGCGGCGATGGGCTGGTGACCCTGGGGCCGGGAGAGTCGGCCAGGTCGACCTGGGGCCTGGAACTTCAAAGTGGCTAGCAAGACTCCCGACTGCAACTTGGACCTTCCCCGCTGCAGGGCGTCCGAGCCGGGACCGCTGGTTCCGGCTGTAGGCTGAGACGATGCGGGCGGTGCTGTTCGATGTCGACGGAGTGGTGCTCGACTCCATGACGATCTACCGTCGGGTCTGGGCCCGGTGGTGCCTGCTGGTAGACCTCGACCCTGACACGGTTTGGCCGCTCACCCACGGGCGCCGGCCTCAGGACACGATTGCGATGGTGGCTCCCCATCTGGCGATTGACTCCGAAATGCGACGACTCGAGGCCTTTCTGGACAAGGAGTCCTCGCCGGTGCCGGCGATGCCCGGTGCCCATGAGCTGCTGACAGCACTGCCTCGGCGACAATGGGCGCTGGTGACGTCCAACTCAGAGCCTTTCGTGCGCTCCGAGTTCGCTCTCCTAGGGCTGCCTTGGCCCAGCGTGATCGTGGATGGGGGCGCCGTCCTGGAGGGCAAGCCCTCGCCCCAGGGATTCCTCGCCGCCAGCGCCCGTCTGGGCTGTGCTGCGGCCGAATGCCTGGTGGTCGAGGACGCGGAGGCCGGAGTGGAGGCCGGCCTGGCTGCGGGGATGACCGTGCTCGCCATCGACCCTCCCCCAGGTGGCCCCAGGCTGGCGACGGCACATGCGCGCTTTCCATCCCTGGAG
>DATKSV010000153.1:0-27320 GCA_035531535.1 Candidatus Nanopelagicaceae bacterium
GCCGCTCGGCCAGAGCCACGGCGGGCGCCTCACCACTCAGGATGAACTGGTCGTGGGCATTGAAGTTGGCCAGCCAGAGCCCTCCCGCCGAGCTGGCGGTGACCCGGATCTGCTCCACCTCCGGCTCCAGCAGTCCGACGATCGCCAGCATCTTGCCGGGGGTGGACATGGCGGCGTCCGCCATCAGCCGGCCCCGCTCCCTCACCAGAAGCAGGGCCGCCTCCCAGGAGATGGCTTCGGCGGCAGCGCAGGCGGTGATCTCGCCCATGCTGTGACCGGCCACCACCTCCACCGCCTCCAGGCCGAATCGGTCGCGGTAAGCCTCGAAGGCGGACCAGCAGACGGCCATCAGGCAGGGTTGCAGGTTCTCGGTGCGCCGGAGTTCGAGGTCGGGTCCGTCGAAGCAGAGCCGCCGCACCGGCATCTCCAGGATATCCTGGGCCCGGGTCATGATCTTGTCGGCGGCGCGGGAGACCTTGGCCAGCTGGCGGCCCATCCCCGCGTGCTGGACGCCCTGACCGGGGAAGAGCAGCCCCACCGGTCGGCTGAGGGTGATCGAAGGTGGCGGGAGCGCGATGCTGGCGGCGGTCATCCCTCGGCGGTGGCCGGGTGGGCCAACAGGAAGGTCCAGAGGTCTCCCACCTTCTTCATGTGCTCCAGCTCCTCTTCGGGAAGTGAGACCTGATACCGGTCCTCGATGGCCATGATCAACTCGACGATGTCGAGCGAGTCAGCCGCCAGGTCCTTGGCGAAGCTGACGTCCAACTGGACCTGGTCCGGCTCCACTCCCAGGATGTCGGCGGCCAGTTTCTGCATTTCCGCGAAGTCGAGGTTTGTCTCGGCGGAGTCGGCGGCGGATGGTTCGCTCAAGGTCTGATCTCCTGGTTCTGGCTAGGCCGCAACTCGGCCCAGCGCCACGCACGCGTTGTGCCCGCCGAAGCCGAAAGAGTTGGAAAGTGCGATGTCGATGTGCGCCGGCCGCGCCTGGTTGGGCACGTAGTCCAGGTCGCAGTTGGGGTCGGGGCGTTCGAGGTTGATGGTCGGCGGCACCACGTCGCGGGCGATGGCCAGCACGCAGGCGGCAGCCTCCAGCGCTCCGGCGGCCCCCAGCAAATGGCCGCTCATCGACTTGGTGGAGCTGATAGGGATCTGGCTGGCCCGGTCCCCGAGCGCCTGCTTGATCGCCAGCGTCTCGGCCGTGTCGCCCAGCGGGGTGGAGGTGCCATGGGCGTTGACGTAGTCCACGTCTTCAGGGGAGATCCCGGCCTTGCGCATGACCTTCTGCATGGCTCGGGCGGCGCCGTTGCCTCGCGGATCCGGCGCGGTGAAGTGGTACATGTCGGCGGTCGAGCCGCAGCCCAAAAGCTCCGCCCAGATCCGGGCTCCGCGGGCCCGGGCGTGCTCCATCTCCTCCAAGACCATGATCACTGATCCCTCGCCCATGATGAATCCATCCCTGCTCAGATCGAACGGGCGGGAGGAGCCAGCCGGATCGTCGTTGCGCTTGCTCATCGCTCCCAACTGACAGAAGGCACCCATCAGCAAAGGGGTTATGGCCGCCTCCGCGCCACCCGCGATCATGGCGATGGCGTCGCCCCGGCGGATCACCTCGGCCGCGTCACCCAGGGCGTGTCCACTGGAAGCGCAGGCACTGACCACGGCGTAGTTAGGCCCACCGCAGCGAAGCTCGATGGCGATCAGGCCGGACGCGATATCGGTGATCATCATCGGCACCATGAAGGGGCTGATCCGGCCGATCCCGCGGTCGATCAGCACCTGGTGACCTCGCTCGATCTCCTCCATACCTCCGGCACCGGAGCTCACCACCACCCCGACGTCGTCCGGGCCCATCTCCTCCGGCTTGAGCCCGGAGTCGGCCAGCGCCATCCGCGCCGCGGCCAGTCCCAGACGACAGTAGCGGGCCACGTGGCGGGCGGTCTTGCGGTCCATGTAGAGCTCGGGGTTGAAGTCGCGCACCTCGCCGGCGATACGGGTGGGGTACGCCGAGGCGTCGAATTGGGTGATGGTGTCGATCCCGGATCGACCCTGGACGAGGCTCTCCCAGACTGCATCAATTCCGGTGCCGATGGGGGTGACCAAACCCATTCCGGTGATCGCCACCCGTACCCGCGCCTCGCCGCTGTCGCTCACTGAGGCCAATCTTACGGACAAAATGTGCGTAAGCGCATCGGCCCTGGAGAATGAGTAGTTCTCTAAGTTCTAGGACATACTGTCCCAAAACGAAACGTCTAGCCCCGGAGATCGCGCCCGCTTCCTCACTCGGGCCAGGGTGGGATCATGAGGGCCTGTTGCCAACAGTACCCGGTGGGGCTCGGTCGGTTAGGGAGATGCCGGAACTCAGGCCCGATGGAAGCCAGGTGCTCCTAGCCGACAACCTGGAGGTGCTGAGGTCCCTGCCGGACAACTGCCTGGACCTCGTCTACATTGACCCGCCATTCGGGACCGGGCGGGTCCGACGGCTGGACTCGATCCAGACCGGGCGGGGAGGGGGCCGAAGACTGGGATTTGGCGGTCGGGAATACCAATTTGAAGTGGTGTCCCGTCTGAGCTTTCGCGATGACCTGGGTCCGGACGACTATCTGGAGTTCCTCTACCAGCGGCTCCTGGAGATCCACCGGGTGCTGGCGCCCCACGGCTCGCTCTACCTGCATCTGGACTTCCGCATCGCACACTACGCCCGGCTCTTGCTCGACGAGATTTTCGGCCCGGAGCGATTCCTCAACGAGATCATTTGGGCTTACGACTACGGTGGCCGGTCCCGGGATCGGTGGCCCCGCAAGCACGACAACATCCTGTGGTACGCCAAGTCCGACCGCTGGACCTTCGAGCGAGGGCAGATCGACCGCCTCCCATACCTGGCGCCGGGGCTGGTCGGCGCGGAGAAGGCGGCCCTGGGCAAGCTGCCGACGGATACCTGGTGGTTCACGATCGTGCCCACCCGGGGACGGGAACGAACCGGCTACCCGACCCAGAAGCCGCTGGCGCTCCTGGAGCGGATCGTCAGAGCCTCCAGCCGGGAGGGCGATCTGGTGGCCGACTTCTTCTGCGGCAGCGGGACCGCGGGGGTGGCGGCCCAGGGCTTGGGCCGACGGTACCTGCTGGTGGACGACAACCCCGAGGCGATCGCCATCACGAGAAGGCGGCTGGGGCTGGACGCAAGGCCCGGCTAGGCCTGGACCTCGCCAGCCGCTTCCACCGCCTGCTGGGACCACTCCCGGAGGTCCAGCGCGGGGTCGCTAACGAGGTCTGCCCTGACTTCCACTCGGGCGGCGATTAGCCTGCGTGCCGCCGCTAGGTCGGGGAAGCGGTCAACCGCAACGCAGCCGCTGAGCAAGCCCGACTCCAGATAAAAGACGGAGAACCTGCCCGACTTGGGGTCGCCGCGGAGCACTGCCTCGGCCGATCTGCTGGTCATCCCCACCTGTTGGATCGTGGCCCCGTACTGCTCCGTCCAGAAGTAGGGGACCGGGTCGTAGGGGATCGGTTCACCGAGCATGGCGCCTGCTGCGAAGATCCCCTGCTGGTGGGCGTTGTCGTAGTGCTCGACCCGGAGGTGGCGCTGCCAGCGCTGGCTCCACCAGGACGCCACGTCACCGGCTGCGAAGATCCCCTCATCTTTGGTCTGAGACCGAGTGCCCACCACCACCCCGGGATCGGTCTCGAGGCCCGCCGTTTGGGCCAGCTCGGAGTTGGGGTCTGCCCCGATGCAGATGAGGGCGAGGTCGCACGGCAGCGACCGGCCGCTCGAGAGCACGACCCGCTCGACCCGCTGATCCCCCAGGAAGCGGTCCGCGCTCTCCCCCAAAACAAGCTCCACGCCCGCCTGGCGGTGCAGATCAGCGCAGTAATCGCTGGCCAGCGAGCCGAGCGCGGTCAGGATCGACGTCCCAGCCTCCACGATCGTCACCGGGCACCCCCGGCGCTCGGCAGCGACCGCCAGCTCGGAACCGAGGAATCCGCCGCCGATCACCACCACCTGCGGACCTGAGTCCAGCTCTCTCCGCAGCCAATCGGCGTCGTCCAGGGTCCGATAGGTGACAACGCCTCCCAGGTCGACGCCCGGGACGTTCAGGGTCCTGGGCCGCGAGCCGGTGGCCAGCAGCAGCCGGTCGAAGGCGACCGGCTCGCCGTCAACCAGTTGTAGTTCTCGCTGCCGGAGGTCGACGGAAAATGCGGTCATACCGGGCTGCCATTCGATCGCCTGTTCCGAGTAGGCGGCAGCCGCCTGCAAGAGCAGTTTGCTGCGCGCCAACTCGCCGTTCAGATACGACTTGGAGAGCGGCGGGCGCTCGTAGGGGGGCTCGGTCTCCGCGCCGATCAGGATCACGCGCCCGTCAAACCCGCGGTCACGAAGAGACTTGGCCGCCCGGCCGCCGGCCATCCCCGCTCCGACGATGCAGAAGATCGGCTTGGCCATTTCGCTCAGCGTAGTCGGGCCGACCTATTCTTCCCGGGTGCCTGCTTCTGGGGTCTCGTCGTCGGCGGTGGCCCGCGGGGCCGGCCGCGAGCTGGTCTTGGTGGTGCCCCGAGAGCGAGCCCTCGCCCAGGGCTCGTGGCACGGGCTCAAGCTCGGCGGAGTGAGCGAGCTCCTCCAGCTGATCGAAGAGTGCGGGGAGTTTCGCCCCCGCTCGGAGGTAGAGGCCCAGCCGGACTGGCAGCAGGTAATCCCCCATCTGGTCGTCCGCGACGGCACCAAGATCCTGACCATGCGCCGCCTCCGGGCCGGCAGCGAGCCTCGACTGCGGGGCCAGGTGACCCTGGGGGTGGGCGGTCACATCAACGCTGGGGACGGAGCGCCGCGGAGCGCCTGGGGGGCCGGCTGTCGGCGGGAGTGGGGCGAGGAGGTGGTCTGCGATCGCGAGCTGATGGCCCAGGCGGTCGGGCTACTCAAGGACGACGCCGGCGCGGTGGGCCAAGTCCACCTGGGAGTGCTGATCCTGGTCGACGCCACGACCGCCGCGGTGGAGGTTCGGGAGCGCGACAAGTTGGAGGGTCGGATGGCTCCCATCGACCAGCTGGGGGTTTACTACCTGGAGATGGAAACGTGGTCGCAATTCGTGTACGACGCGCTGCTCCAGGGGAGCCTCGACGGGGCCGTCGAGGGTCTGCCGATGACCCTGCCTCGATCTTCCTTGGACGTCACCGGCGACTGATAGACTCGCGCCCGTGAGCTACCAACCCCCGCCCGCTACGGGCCGTGAAACTCCGCCGCTCTGGGTCACCACCGGAACCAACTTCGACGGCTACAAGGTGGTGCGGCAGCTGGGCGTGGTGCGCGGTTTGATGATTCGCTCCCGCTCGGTGGTGGGCAACGTCGGTGCCGGCCTGCAACAGCTGGTTGGGGGGCGGCAGACGGTGTTCATGAAGATGAGCGACCATGCGCGCCAGGAGGCCTACGAGCTGATGATCCAGCATGCCGCCGCAGTCGGGGGCAATGCCGTCATCGCGATGCGCTACGACTCCAACGAACTGGCGGCTGGTGTCAGTGAAATCATCGCGTACGGCACGGCCGTGGTCATCGTCCCTGAAAGCCAGGATGTCCGTCCGGCTGAGCCACCCGTCGCGACCCCGTAGCGCGGTTCCGTCGGGTCCCGGCGAAAGCTCTGCGCCGCCGGCGCAGAGGTCCTCGCGCCCAGGACGGCTCGACTATCTCCGGTGGGTCTCCCGAGAACGACTAGGGCTCTTGCCTATACTGGATTGCGTGTGGTGCAAGTCCCAATGAGCGTCAAGGTGAGGGTTCCCAGTCCGCTGCGGCAGCTGACCGGCGGTGCCTCCGAGGTGGAGGTGGAGGGAGCCACCGTGGCCGAGGCGCTGCACGACTTGGAGCGGCAGTATCCGGGATTCCAGCCTAGAATCTTCGAGCCTGCGGGGGGATTGCGGCACTTCGTCAACGTGTACCGCAATGACGATGACATCCGCACTTCCGGGGGGCTGGAGGCAGCCCTGGACGCGGGCGATCAGCTCAGTATCGTGCCCGCGGTCGCCGGCGGTGCCTAGCTCGGGCGCCAGCCGGTCCCGGGAGCTGGCCCAGCTGGTCGCCAGCATTTTTCCGGTTGAATCCTCGGCCCTGGGCGGACGAGAGCTGCCGCGGGGCAGCGTAGTGGCAGTCGCCATGAGTGGCGGGGTGGATAGCTCGGTGGCGGCGGCGCTGGCCGCGGCTTCCGGGCTGGACACGGTCGGGGTCACCATGCGGCTGTGGGGCACCGAGGAGATGGAGCGGGGGGAGGGCGGCTGCTGTTCCATCGACGCGGTCGAGGACGCCCGTCGAGTGTGCAGCCGACTGGGGATTCCTCACTACGTGCTCAACATGGCGGAGCAATTTCGGGAGTCGGTAGTAGGGGACTTTCTCAGCCAGTACGCGCAGGGGCGCACTCCCAACCCCTGCATCCGGTGCAACGAGAAGGTCAAGTTCTCCGAGCTCTGGCGTCGGGTGGGGGCGGTAGGCGCCACCCACATCGCCAGTGGCCACTACGCCCAGGTCCGAGAGCGATCTCCAGGCTGGTACGCCCTGCATCGGGGGGCGGATCGGCGCAAGGACCAGTCCTACACCCTGTACCGCACCGGCCAGGCGGTTCTCGCGCAGCTGGTGCTGCCTCTCGGGCAACTCCAGAAGGCGACGGTGCGGGCCCTGGCCGAGAGGCTCGAGCTGCAGGTGGCGCAGAAACCGGACTCCCAGGAGCTCTGCTTCGTCGGCGGTGGAGACCACCGGGCGGTCCTGGAGCAGGAGCTGGCCGGTCAGTTTGAGCCCGGCCCGATCACCGATGTCGCCGGAGCCGTGTTGGGGCGCCACCGCGGACTGCCCTTCTACACGGTGGGCCAGCGTCAGGGGTTGGGGCTGGCGGTGCGTCAGCCAGCGTCCGAGCCGCATTACGTGGTCCGGGTGGACCGCGCCCGCAACACTCTGGTGGTCGGGCCCTGGCGCAATTTGCTCCAGCGGGTGTGCCAGGTCGGGGAGTGCGTCTTGCTCGATGACCAGCCGATTTCGACAGTCCGCTCGGGTCTGGTGCAGCTCCGTGCCCACGGTCAGCCGGTGGCGGCCACCTGGAGGCCGGCTCCAGGGAACTGCGCCACCGTTCGCTTCGACGAGCCCCAAGCGGGGATCGCGCCCGGTCAGTCTTTGGTTCTCTACGATGGGGACAGAGTCGTCGCGGGCGGTGAGATCGCCCCCACCGAGGAGATGGAGTTCGCCTGATGGCTTGGCCAATATTCGCGATCCTGATCCTGGCCGTCCTGGCGGGATGCTGGGCGACCTGTGCCGCGGCTCAAGTTGCCTGGGCGCAGCGAAGCCGACCCCTAACCGTGGTGGCAGCGGCCGTGCTCGCCAGCCTGTTGGCCGAGGTGGCGGCTCTGAATGGCTCCGCCCTGGGAGGCGCCGTGGGCGGCCTCGGCGTGGTCTCTCTCCTGCTGGGGGGGGTCGCCCTGGCGGCCTTCGCCTTCTACCTCCTGACGCCGCCCCCTCCGGACGTTGAGCCTCAGCTGATCAATGGGCCGACTGGGCCGGCCGCCAACCCCGACAGCGAAGCCTGATGACCGTCGCCGGGATCGCGATCGGGGTCGTGCTGGCGATCGGGGTGGCGGCCAGCTTTGCTCTGGCCCCCTCGCCGGGCAATCTCCTACCCACCCTGATCAAGCTGGGGAGGGGCCTGCGGCGCTGGTGGGTGCTGGCCGTGGCGACCGCGGTAACTCTCCTGGTTGGGGTGGTGGCCAGCCTCACCACTCAGGAGCCGCACCCGTTCGCTCTTCTGCTGGTATTGGGTGTTGGGGTGCCGCTGCTGCTGGCGTGCGCCTGGGCGTGGGGTCGGGCCAGGAGTTTCTCTTGACCGAGGCACCGCTCTCGGGAGCGGCGCTAGGGGAACGGGACGCCAGGCTGCCGACTCCGGCGTCTCGCCCACGGCTCTCCCAGGCCCAGTACCAGACGGCGGAGGTGGTCGCCAACCTGGCGTGGGACAAGGCGTTGGTCGGATCGCGTCCGCACCTTGGCCTGCCTGCCCGCTTCACGCTGCGGGCCGCTGGCCCAGCCGGCCTGGAGGGAGCTCGGGCGGTGCACGTTGCGGCAGCGGCCGAGCTGACCGAGCGGGCCTTGCAATGGCACCGGTCGGCTGCGTTCGGGGAAGAGCCGCTCGGATTGGCCATCCTGGCGGGCGACTACTGCCTGGCCCAGGCGGCGGAGGCCCTATCGCGCTACTCGAATGTCGAGGTCGAGGCGGCCTTCGCCGACGGACTCGCCGCCGCCGGCTTTGAGTTGGCTCGATCAGGGAACGCCGAGCGGGCAGCCCGCCAGATCCTTCCGGCCTGCGGCCTAGCCGGCGCCAGCGCCGCCCGCCTGCCCGCCAGCCGCCAGGCCAGGTGGTGGCGATTGGGCCGCCGGCTGGCGGGTGAGGCTCGGGAGGTAACCGTCAGCGTCGAGGGGTCGCTCAGCCAACTGCTTTGGGCAGAAGATCCGGTGGAGCGTCAGCTGGGCCAGGTGTTGGCCGCTGACCCGGCACTGGTGGCGACCCCGATGGCCAGCATGCAGAGCGCGGGCGGCAAGAGAATCCGAGCCCGGCTGGTGCTGCTCACCGCCGAGCTGGGTCCTCACTACCGGCCGGACGCCGCCCTCCGGGCCGCCGCCGCCATGGAGTTGCTCCACGCCGCGACCCTGTGCCACGATGACCTGGTCGACGGAGCAGCGTCTCGCAGAGGTGCCCCCACCGTCGCGACGCTGGCCGGACCGCTGGCGGCCCTGGGGGTGGGGGATCACTACCTGGGACGGTCGGCCGGGATCGTGGCCCGGCTGGGCGATCCCAAGATCTCTCGCAGTGTTTCCGACGCCTTGGTGGAGATCGCCAACGGCCAGCTGCGCGAGCTCGATCGCCGGTCGGTGTGGTCCGGCGAGTTGGCGCCCTACGTTCAGGTCGCTCAGGGAAAGACCGGAGCTCTGCTGGCGGCCTGCGCCGCGACCGGATCCCGACTCAGCGGCGCGCCGAGGGATCAGCGGGAGGCGGTGATTCGCTTCGCGCGAAAGCTGGGGTTGGCCTTCCAGGGCATCGACGACTGCCTCGACTTCAGCGATCCCGAGCGCACCGGCAAGCCGGCGGGCACCGACCTGACGCAGGGGATCTGCGGGCTTCCCGTCCTCTGCGCCTTGCGCGGGCCACAGCGCAAGGCGGTGCGGGACAAGCTGACTCAGTTGAGTTCGGTGGACCACTCCGGGACCCTTCTGCTACGAGACGAGGTCGTGGCGCTGGTCCGGGAGAGCGGGGCGCTGGCGACCGCTCGCAGCCTGGCCGATCGCTGGAGCATGGAGGCCGTCGCCTGCCTGGGGCCGCTAGCTGCGCAGCCCCGCGCCAGGTTGGAGCGGTTCGCTGATCAGCTCACCCTGAGAGACAGCTGAATTCGACTAATCGGCGGGAGCTTGATCGCGCTCCCATAAAATGACCGGCCGTGGCCCCCCCGTCCCAGCTCTCGCGTTTGCCTATTCACGAAATTCGCGCAGTCGACTGCCGACATCGCCGGGCCTCATGGTCGGAGTAGCCGCCTGCTCGGGCATCGCGGTCGGCTCGGCGCTAGGCCTCTTGCTCCGCCGGGATCGTTCCTTTCAACTGCTGGCACTTGGACTGCTTTCGCTGGCTCTGGCGGCCGCCTTCGCGCTGGCTGGGGCCCCGTTACCTGCGCTCGGCGCGCTGCTGATGGGAGCTCTCTCCGAGGTGGTGTTGCTGGCACCGTCCGCCAGGACACCGGTCGAGGCTGACGAGCCGGACGCCCGGGCGGAGTCCCGGCACTGGGCGGTCACTGGGATCTCGGCCCTGGCAGCCCTGGCGGTGGTCGGCGTCCTGATCGGAGTTGGCCTTGCCAGCCGGAGCGCCCTGACCGTGTCCCGGTTGACCCAGCCAGGCCTGGCTCAGGTCGGCCACCAGCTGGTGATGGGCACCGGGGTCGCGGTCTTGGTGGTCGGGCTGCTGGCGGCGACAACCGTGGTGGGAGGGGCGGCCTTGATCCAGAGGGATCCTCGGGAGGCGGCCGAGGAGCAGATGGAGCAATCCCGCCGCCGGCGTCTCGAGGTTCAGCGGCGCCGGCAAGCGCAGCGCGAGGAGGCTCGCGCTGCGGCCCGGGCGGCTCGGCGCCGGAGCGGCAGATGAGCGGGACTCCGGCAACTCTCCTGGTGGCCGCCACCTGCCTTCTGGGGATAGCCCTTTTCGCCCTCAACCACCGCCGTGACGCTATGGGGGCGGTCTTGGCGGTGGTGCTGGGTTTCGACGCTGTGGCTTGCGCCTTGGTCGGATTCGCCGGGCTCGCCGCCCACCAGGGTGCGGCGGCCCAGCTGCAGTCGTTCGCCGTCCTCATCGAGGTGGTCGGCGCTCTCTTCGCCGCGGCCGGCGTGTCCATGGCGGCCCTGCTCCGGCGCCGAACTGGCGGCAAGGATCTCCTGGAGTTAGCGATGACCGGACCGCAGCCCGCGTTCAGTCACCAGCTCGGAGGCGACCTAGCGGAACCGATCCAGGACCAGCCGGGCTCAGAGGACGCCGACCCGGATGGCGCAGAACCTGACGAGTCCACCTCCGAGCTCGCTGACGACTCGGAAGAGGAGGGCTGAGGTGTACGCGGTGGCTCTAGCTGTACTCCTGCTACCGATCGCAGGGTTGGCCTTGAGCTACCTGGCGGAGACCCGGCGCGGGGTGGCCAGCGTGGTGCTGTTTACCGCCTGGCTGGCCCTCGTGGCGGCGCTGGTGCTGCTCGGCGCGGTGGTTGCGGGCGGTAGGGTCACGCACTCGACGACGTACACCTTTTGGTCGTTCCAAGTGGTCCAGAGCCCGTTCAACGCCGTAGCCAAGACGATCCTCGCCCAGACGTTCAAGGTCGGGGTCGGCTACCTCGCTACCCCCACCACCGCCGTCCTGGCGGTGGTGGTGATGCTGGCCACCCTTCTCTCCGAGCTGCAGCTCGTGATCCAATACCGCCGCGATCCCCGGCTGGGCCACCTTGCCCGCCTGAGCAGCCTCCTCGGTACCGGCGCCTTGCTGGTGGTGCTGGCCCCGGAGCTCTTCCAGACGCTGCTCGGCTTTGAGATCTGCGGTCTGGCCGCCACCCTGCTGGTGGCGGCAGCACTGGGCGGGCGCGCCGGAGGCGCGGCGCGCAGCGCCTTCTTGACCTGGCGCGTGGGCGGCCTGTCGCTGCTGGTGGGGGTCGCCTTCATCTACCTCAAGTTCTCTGGATCGGTGGCGACGGCCGCCGCGACCGCGGTGGCGGCGGCCGCCAAGCACAAGGTCGTACTGCCTACCCCGGACTCACTTAACTTGACCGCGCTCGATCAGATCTGGGTGGCCGCGACCAAAGGACTGGTTCACGGAGTGGGCGGACGGTCGCTGACCCTGGCCGCGGTGCTGATTCTGGTCGCGGCCGTCTTCGCCTGCGGCCAGCTGCCCGGGCACGGCCTGGTCCGCAATCTGGCCAACGCCCCGGGAGCTGCTGCAGGCCTGGTCGTGGCGGTGGCCGGGGGAGTCGTCGGAGTGGCGCTGCTGCTGCAGACGTTCACCCTCCTACGGTGGGCCTCGGGGGTGCTTCCCGCTCTGTTGATGCTGGCCACGCTGACCAGCGTGGTGGCGGCGGTGCTCGCCTACCGCGAGCGCCGGCTTCGTCGATTGGCGGTGTGGTTCGCGCTCAGCCAGACAGCTTGGTCTTTGGCTGGGATCGGTCTGGGATCGCCGGCCGCTGCCACCTCCGTGCTGTGCTCGTCGGCGCTGGCAACGGTGGCCCTCTTGGGGGTCGTGAGCTCACTGGGCCGGGACCAGAGAGTGGACTCGATCGACCAACTAGGCGCCGCCTGGCGACTCGCGCGGCGCCCGGTCCTGGTGCTGCTGGCGGCGCTGGCGGCGATCACGGGGGTGGTCGGAGTGGGGACTTTCTTCGGCCACGTGGCCGTGCTGACAGTCGCCCTCGGTACGGCCCCCCACGGGGCGCCGATGCCTCCCGCGCTGTTCCGGCAGATCGCCGCCGCCGGTGAGATCGTGGCGATGTTGATCCTCTCCGCCGCCGCCGCCCGGGTGGCCCTCATCGCGATGCGCGGCCAGGAGTCGGCCGACCCCCGAGAAGCTCGCTTGGTGCGGCGGCAGCTGGCCCAGGGTCGGGGGTTGCGGCGCCTATGGCCCAGCGTCGCGGCGACGGCCCTGGCGCTGGTGAGCGGCCTAGTTGGTCTCCCCAGCCTCGGGTGGGGTCTGGGCGCCTTCATGGGTCCCCGGGACGGAGTCACGGCTTTGCCGTTCCAGGGGCTCGCGCTGCTGGCGGTGCTGATCGTGCCGCTGTTGGGCGTGGCGCTGATGGCTGTCCGGCGGCGCCAGCTGACCATCTCCACGCAGGACGATCCCTCCTGGGTCGCCTGGGCAGACGGGACCCGCCTGGCGACCGCGGCTGACGCCTTCGCGTTCGGTGTTCCGGCGAGATTGGTGGAGTTCGCTCAGTCCCAGGTGATCTCCCCAGCTGGCGACGCTGCTGCGGGGACCGCCGGTGATCTGGCGCGGCTTGATCCCCCGTCGGCTCGGGGCTGGTTCCGATGGAGCATGGTGAGCAGCCTCGCAACCATCGCCGGACTGGCCCTGATGGTCGCCGTGGTGATCTGGGTGGTGGCGGAAACGCACCAGGGAGCGGGGCTACCTTAGATGCCTACAGACTTGACCCTCTCGGGCATCGTCTTCGCCCCTTTGGTGGGAGCGCTGATCGTGCTGTCGATGCCGGTGCGCAACGACCTGCAGCGCTTCCGTGTTCGAACCGCCGCGCTCTTCGCCACCGTAGTTCCCCTCCTCCTAGCGCTCTTCGACATGCTGGCAGAGGTGCCCAGTTCGAGTCAGGGCTCGATACCCGCACCCGCGATCGATGCACCCTGGCTGCGCGGCTTCTTCTTCCAGCTCGACTACCATTTTGGGACCGACGGATTGAACCTGCTGCTGCTGGTGGCGGTCACGGTCATCTTTCCGGCGCTGGTGCTGGCCAGCTGGCGGCATCGCGAGCGCTACCGAACCTACTTCGCGCTCCTGCTTTTGGCGGAGGTCGGCCTCACCGGTGCGCTCGCGACCCAGGATCTCGGGATGTTCATCATCTTCTTCGGCTTGCCGATCCTCCCGCTGGCGTTGCTGATCGGGCTCGGGGCCACACCTCGATCACGCTCGGCGGCGAGACGGCTGCTGGCGACCCAGTCCCTGTCGCTGGCGGCCCTGATCGCGGGGACACTTCTGTTGCTGCTCCGAACCGGCAACGGTACCCTGAATTTCAGCACCCTCACGACCGTCAAAGCCGCCAGCGGCTCTACGGGACTGATCGTGGAGACCCTCTTCCTGGCCGCCTTTCTTATGCGGATGGGAGCCTTCCCGTTCCACCGCTGGCTGGTCGACGGGTTGACGGAAGCCAGCACCCCCTTGGGGATGCTGCTGGCGGTGAGCTCGCTCCCACTCGGCGCCTACGGGCTGATTCGGATCGCTGTGGCGATGGAGCCCAATGGGGCGCTGCAGTTGACCGTGCCACTCCTGGTGCTCGCTCTGATCACCCTGTTCTGGGGCGCGCTCAGTGCACGCGGTGCCCAAGAGCTGCGCCGGATCGCGGCCAACTCCTTGGTGGCGGTGGGCGGCCTGGTGATTCTGGGCGTCGCGACCTTCTCGGAGACATCGCTGAGCGGAGCCATCTACCTCATCTTCGCCTTCATCTTTGCCGCCCCCCTGCTCCTGTTGGCGGTTGGTGCGATCTGCGACCGCAGCCTGCTCCACAAGATCCAGCCGCTCGCGGGAGCAGCCGCGAGCTCTCCGCGACTCCGGCTCTTTTTCATGCTGGCCGCGGCTAGCCTCACCGGCATTCCCTTGCTGGTTGGCTTCCCCGCCATCTTCGAGATCGTGGTGTCGGGAATAGCGACGCAGCCCTACGTCACCGCCTTTGCTGTGCTGGGTCTGCTGGTGCTGACCGCAGCCTGGTGGCGAGTGGCACACCGAGTCTTCACCGCCAACCCGGACAACGCCGAGGTGGTCACGGTTTCCGACTCGCATGGCTCCGAGTTTTACGCCGGCTGGGTGCTGGCGGCGGCCGCGATCATGTTCGGCATCTTCGCCGGCTTTTTCATTCCGTACACGGTCCAGGGCACCTCCTTGGTCGCCGCCCGGGTCTCCGCAGTCGCACCCGTCGTGCACCCCAAGGCCAAGTGATGAGTCTTAGCTTCCTGCAGGACTTCGGGCCGATCGGGATCCTCTTGTTGGGCTGCGTGGTGTGTGCGGCGCTTGACCTGCGTGCCTTCGACAGCCACGGTCGCTCCCCTAGGCGCACCCGCTGGGTGACCCTGGTGGCGCTGCTGCTGGCATTCGGAGCCAGCATCGGCTTCTGGCACTCTTCGTTCGGCCCCACGCCGCCGGACATCGAGCACGGCAGCTTTGTCATCGATCGTTTCGCTCTCTTCTTCTACGCCATCACGCTGGCGGCGACCGCGGCGGTGGTGCTCTGCGGCGCCGACGCCGAGAGCGAGTTGGATCCTCATCGAGGCGTCTTCCACCTGCTTCTGCTGATGAGCTGTGCGGGAGTCTTGTTCACTGCTTCCGCCACCGATTTGGTCTCGCTGGGCTCGGGGTTGGCTCTGACGACCTTGCCGATGGCCCTGGCTCAGGGGTTGCACAAAACCGAGGCCAGTGCTGTCAGAAGCGCTACTCGCGCGCTCTCGGTGAGCGGGTTCTCGTTGGTGATTTTTTTTGCGGGGGCTGCGATCCTGGCCGGGCTGGCAGGCAGCACCGCACTGCACGCCATCCCAGCAGAATTGCGCCAGGTGGATCCGCTCTTGGTGATCGGCGCCATCCTCGTGGTTCTGGGCGCCGCCGCTCAGCTCGGAGTGTTCCCGTTCGTGTGGTGGCGCGCGGGGCTCGCGGGCCGGCTGCCCAGTCTGCCGTTCTTGGCCGCCACCCTGCTCGGCACTCTGGCGGGATCGGCGGCGCTGCTGCGAATCCTTCCCGGAGCACTCGGAGCGGCTCCCTCGACCTGGACCCTAGCTGTCGGGGTACTGGCTGGAGTCACTTTGGTGGTGGCGCCGTGCGTGGCCTGGCGCCAGCGGAGCCTCGGTCGGGCGGTGGTCTACCTGCTGATCGCCCAGCTGGCACTGGTGCCAGCCACCCTCCCGGAAATCTCCCAACAGGGGACGGCCACCATTCTTTACTCCCTGCTCTGTGTCATCCCGCTGGCCGCCGGGCTGCTTGGGTTGCTGGGCTCGATCACCGCCCAGGGCGAGGGCACCGGGGCAGCCCAGCTCCGCGGGCTTTGGGCTCGGTCGCCCGTGTTGACCGCCGGCCTGGCGCTGCTACTAGCGGGGCTGGCAGGGCTGCCCCCGCTGGCGGGGTTCTTCGCACGCTTGATGTCGGTTGACTCGGCGCTCCACTCCGGCCTGGGGTGGCTTGCCTGGCTGGAGTTGTTGTCGGCGGTGCTGAGCGCGCTGGTGGTGTTCCGCTGGCTGCTCACCATCTTCGACGCGCGAGCAGACGGTCCGGAATTGGCCTTGCCCGAGCGGTCCGCGGTGATCGGCATCGTGCTCTGCACGGCGGCGGTGCTCAGCTTTGGCTTGCTGGTAGGCCCGCTCTTCGCGATCGCTACTCGCGGCGCTGTGCCGCCGCTGATCGGCCCCTGACTCCGGTGGCGGTGCCCCGCTCAACCCCGCTCCGGAGCGGGGCTGCTTCGGGGATCATGGAAGGGGACCCAGCGCACGGAGAGGAAACCCGATGAACGTCCTTGCCGACGCCTGGAGGTTGATCCACCCGCTTCCAGACGATCGGCACGGTCCGCTCGCGCCGCTCCTACTGGTTCTGACCGTGGTCACCGGACTGGTGGACGCGTTCAGCTACCTGGCGCTGGGCCACGTCTTTGTAGCCAACGCCACTGGCAACGTTGCATTCCTAGCCTTCGCCTTGGCGGGAGCTCGCGGGTTCTCGGTATCAGCCTCTCTGCTGGCGATCGCGGCGTTCGCGGCGGGAGCCCTCGCGGGCGGCTGGCTGATCACCCGCCTCGGTGTCAACCGTGGCCGGCTGCTCAGCCTGGCCGCCAGTGTCGAAGCGGTCCTAGCCGCCGCGGCCCTGATCGTGTCCCTCACGACTCAGGCACTCGATGGAGGTGCCGCGCGCTTTATCCTCATCACCCTGCTCGGGTCGGCCATGGGCCTGCAGAATGCGACCGCCCGCAAGCTCGCGGTGCCCGACCTGACGACCACTGTGCTGACCTTGACCATCACCGGTATTGCCGCCGACTCCGGACTGGCGGGTGGGCGCGGATCTAAATTGGGTCGACGCCTCCCTGCGGTGCTGGGGATCTTCCTAGGAGGCTTGGCCGGCGCGCTCCTGATCGAATCAGGAAGAGCTCGCCTCGTGCTGGTGATCGCTCCCATCCTGATGGTGGCCGTAGCCGCCGCCGCAGCCCGGCTTTCCAGGGCCGAACCGAAGTGGGTGCATGAACCTGAGTGAGCCGAGGACGTGCCGGTGGACAGGTGGCGGCTGACGGGTGATGGGAGGTGCGCAAGAGGCTCTCGACCACGCGAAAGCGGTGAAGGTGGACCGCTGAAGTCCGGCGGCTGGGCACAGCCGCCCGCGCGTCGCCGCGCGACAGTCCGCACCGGACACTCGGAGCCGTCCAGCTTGGCAAGGGGGTTGTCGAGAGAGCGGAGCACTGGGTGGACGGTGTCTCTGGGTGAAGACTCTTGACATAGTGTTATGGCCTGGAGTATCTTGAGCTCGAGGTAAGAACGGAAAACCGGGAGCTCATCCATGAAGACGATTGACCTGGCCAGCCACCAGCGGCGACTTGGCACCACTGACCTGCAAATCTCCAAGGTGGGCTTCGGAGCATGGGCGATTGGCGGCGGCGGCTGGAGCTACGGCTGGGGGCCGCAGGACGACCAGAGCTCGATTGCGGCGATCCGCCACGCGGTTGATCTCGGCGTGAACTGGGTTGACACTGCCGCCATTTACGGACTGGGCCACTCGGAGGAGGTCGTCGGCCGCGCCATTCGGGGGATTCCGTCCGCGGAGCGCCCCTTCATCTTCACCAAAGGCGGCATGATCCACGATCTCACCAAGCCGTATCAGGAGCCCCAGCGCAACCTGCAGCCAGACTCGATCCGCCGCGAGGTGGAAGGCTCGCTGCGCCGACTCGGGATCGACCGCATTGACCTCTACCAGTTTCACTGGCCCGACCAGGTCGGGACAGCGATCGAAGACTCCTGGGGCGAGATGATCCACCTCGTCGAGGAGGGTAAGATCCGGGCGGCTGGAGTGTCGAACTTCGGCGTGGCCCTGCTGGAGCGAGCGGCGGCGATGCGTCAGGTGGACTCCCTCCAGCCCCCCTTCTCACTGATCAGACGCGAGTCTGGTGTCGACGTCATTCCCTGGGCGGCCGCCCATGACACCGGGGTCATCGTCTACAGCCCGATGCAGTCCGGCCTGCTCACTGACACCTTCTCGACCCAGCGCCTGGCGCGGATGGCTTCCGACGACTGGCGGCGGCGCTCCGAGCCCTTTCTCGAGCCCCACCTGTCACGAAACCTGACCCTGCGTGATTCCTTGCGTCCGATCGCTGAGCGCCACAGCACGACCGTTTTCGCGGTAGCCGTGGCCTGGACGATCGTCTGGCCCGGCGTGACGGGTGCCATCGTGGGTGCCCGCGACGCGGCGCAGGTGGAAGGCTGGATCGATGCCGGCTCGCTCGAGCTGACCGACGAGGATCTGGCCGAGATCGCCGAGGCGCTCAGCCGCAGTGAAGCCGGCTGGGGACCGGTTCAGCCGGATGATGGTATGTCGCTGTGAGTACCCGGGTCGCCATCCTGGGCACCGGGCGGATGGGGTCAGCCGTCGCGCGGAGGCTGACGAAGCTCGAACCGACGCTCTGGAACCGCTCCCGAGCACGGGCGGAACAGGTCGGCGTCGGCCGGGTCGCGGCCACCCCGGCGGCCGCTGTTAGCGACGCTGACATTGTCATCAGCTCGCTGACCGGCGCCGGGGCCCTGCGGAGTACATTCGGCGGCCCGGAAGGCGCCCTGGCAGCCGCGCACGGGCAACTGTTCGTGGAGATGAGCACATCGGGGACTGCGTTTCTGGAAGAGATCGAGCC
The DNA here is from genome assembly GCA_035531535.1 of Candidatus Nanopelagicaceae bacterium. GTDB lineage: Bacteria > Chloroflexota > Dormibacteria > Aeolococcales > Bog-877 > AG-12. Next base: position 18,106 of record DATKSV010000153.1, read on the forward strand.
CCAGCTGCGCGCGCGGGGTTCGGGCATCATCGACGCTCCCATTCTGGGGGCGCCCACGGTGGTCCTCCAGGGAGGGGCTGCGGTCCTGGTGGGCGGATCGCCTGCCGATCAGGATCGGGCGCGGCCGGTGTTGAAAATGCTGGGTCAGGTGCACTCCGTCGGACCACTGGGCAGCGGAGCGCGTTTGAAGTTGGTGGCGAACAGCATGCTGGCCGCCATCACCCTGGCCGCCGCCGAGCTTCAGGTGGCGGGGGAGGCCGCTGGACTCGACCAAGATCAGGTCTTCTGGGCGCTGGCCCGGCTGGCGCCCGGGCTCGAAACGCGGCGAGCTGGTTACCTTGACCGCCGCCACGAACCCACCCTCTTCGCCGTGCGGGACCTCCTCAAGGACCTCGATCTGGCGCTCGAACAGTTTCGCCGGTCGACGGTGCGAGCGCCGCTGACAACTTTGGTTCGTGGACTGGTTAGCGAGGCCGCGGAGGTAGCTGCCGAACTCGACATTACAGCCGTAATCGACCAATATGGGCTGGCCCCAGCGGCGGCCGATACCAGCCGTGCCGGCATCGGAAGTTCGGCATGACGGCCCCTGCCGGGTGGACCGCGGGCGAGGGCCCGGGCGACCTTCCCAAATTACCCCAGTCGGTTCGGGCCAGCGCGGATCCGGAGGGACTGGGTCGGGTTGCTCTCGCTCTGGTCCTGGTCGCCGCGTTCGTCGTCGTGCTCGACTTCAGCATCGTGAACCTCGCCCTGGCCTCGATCCAGCGCGAGCTCGGCTTCTCCGCGACTTCGCTGCAGTGGGTGGTGACCGCCTACGCCATCACGTTTGGCGGGTTTCTCATCCTGGGTGGGGGACTGGCGGATCGCTATGGCCGCCGCCGGATCTTTGTCGTCGGACTGGTCGTCTTCACCAGCGCCTCCCTGGTCGGCGGGCTGGCGAGCGGGCCGGGGCTGCTGGTGGCCGCCCGGGCCATTCAAGGGATCGGCGCCGCGATTGTCGCCCCGGCCGCGCTCGCTCTGATCACCAGCGGGTATCGGCAAGGCGGGCCGCGCAACCGAGCCCTGGGGCTCTACGGTGCGACCGCGTCGGTTGGCTTCGTGGGCGGACTGGTGCTGGGCGGCATGCTCGTGCAGCTGTTGGGCTGGCGAGCAGTGTTCTTCGTGAATGTTCCGGTGGGCCTCGTCGCCGCCGGCCTCGCCTTGCGCTACCTGCCGAAGCCAGCCCACCGAGCTGTCGCCGGCGCACTCGATGTCGGCGGCGGGTTGCTAATCACCGCAAGCATTGCCGCCCTCGTTTACGCCGTCTCGGAGGCACCGCTGGTCGGTTTCGGTGCGCCGGACGTCCTCCTCGCCGTCATCCTTTGCGTCACCTCTCTGGCCGGGTTCGTCGTCCTCGAGCGTCACCATCCGCACCCGCTGGTGCGCTTCGAGGTCCTCAGGCTGCCGACCCTGCGCGCGGCCAACGCGATCACGCTGCTACTTGGGGTGTGGAGCGGAGGGGAGATGATCGTCGTGACGCTGTACCTCCAGGAGGGACTCCACTATTCGCCGCTCCTATCAGGCCTGGCCATCGCGCCCCAAGGGTTGGTCGGCCTCGCCACCGGGTTAGCCGGCTCCCGTCTGGTGGCGCGTCTCGGACTCAAGCGGCTGCTGATGCTTACGGCGACGACGACCGGGTTGGGGCTGTTGATGCTCGCGGGTGCCACGGCGGTCGGAACCTACCCGATCATGCTCGCGGCGGTCAGCCTGGTCGGCTTCGGCACAGCCGGCACCATCTTCGCCGCCACCGTGGGCGCCAGTAACGGGGTGAGCGACGCCGCGCAGGGATTGGCTGGAGGCTTGCTGAATATGAGTCGCCAGATCGGAGCTGCGATCGGGGCTGCGGTCCTGCTCTCACTGGCAGAGATGGGACCGCGAGCATCGGGGGTGATCACTTCGGTGGCCGGAGACCGTGAGGCGATGTTGGCGGCCGCGGCCGTGGCCTTGGTGGCGGTCCTAGTTGCTGGGTTCGGTGTCCGGATGTCATTGTCACGACCGGGTCGGCGCCGCCCTTCCCGGCACCCGATCGGTGCCCGTGACTCAGCGGCGGCCGCCCCTTCGCGGTCGCCTCGCCCGGTCAGGCGCCCGGCCATCCCGGCTGCTGGCGCGGCCCGGATCCAGGGCCGCGAACTGATCCGCCACGAGCAGCTTGCGCAGCAGGTCAGCAAGCTTTCGCCGCTCGCCGGCGGTGAGCGCCGAAAGGAGTCGCTCCTCATTCTCCAGATGGGCCTGAACCGCCTCGTCCACGACGCGGCGGCCACGGTCGGTCAGGGCGACCAGGGTGCCGCGTCGGTCATCCGGGTCGGGGAGCCGGCGGACCAGTCCGGCAGCCTCGACCCGGTCAATGCGGTTGGTCATCGCACCGGACGAGAGCACCAGGGCGCCGACCAGTTGAGTAGGGCTCATCTGGTGGGGCGGGCCGGAGCGTACCAGCGCGGACAATACTTCGTACTCACCGAAGGTGAGGCCGAAGTGACTGAAAACTTCTGCAAAGCTGCTCGACTGCAACAGGTAAATCCGGGTAATCCGTTGCAGCACATGGGTGGGGGAGACGTCGAGTCCGGGCCGCTCCCGGTTCCACTCCCGGACGATGCGATCGATCTCATCCTCTTTCATCACCCCATAGTATCTCGATTCCGAGATTCTCCACAAGGTAGTACTGTATAGAATGACTCTAGTTCAGCTGCGTGCCCTGGAGCGCACGGCGTTGGCACACAGGTCCGCGACTGCCGGATACGTCAGGGTCTGGCCGGGATCTACTAGCAGCTCAACCAGTTGACCGCGGCGTGCTAGTCGCCAGCGCGGCTGGCCGAGATGCGCAACCAGTACCGAATCACCCACATATTACAGTCGCGTCCGCCACGAAGATCCGTACCGAGCTGGTTGCTGCAGATGGTTGGACGGCGACGCCGAGAACCTCAACAATCTCGCGTACCAGCGCGTCGACAGTGGTCTCCCCGGTCGGACATGCCTCCCGGCGAGACCCCACACGTCGGGCTACCTGCGCCGTTGGGGATGCCGGTGGACCAGCAGCGCTCGGCCTTCCGAGATGATGACGGCAACAGTGCAGGCGGCGACCGTCATGGGTCGCGATTCGCGCGCCGCGGGGCGACGTCCGCTCGCGCGCATCTCGGGGGATATTGATCAGGCAAAGTCTTAGTGCAGGTCTCGCCTTTCGCGCGAGTGCGCGACTGGGAAGTTCCCGTGCCCACGGACTGCCGCTGGCCCAGGCTGGTTGCTGTGCGCCGCCGGCACCGCCGTCGCGCTCCAGTGCCGACCGCAGCACTCGTCGCAGAACGGCGGTCGCCCAGCCGAGCAGCGCATCGACCTCCGCACTCCCTTCCCGATGTGGACACGCCAGCGCATAGGCGAGGGCCAATTTGGTCGACCGCCGGTCCCGCCGCCGGCGTCGAGCGCCGGGTGATGAGACCCTATCCTGAGGCTGTCTAGGCTTGGTGGCCGTACCGCTGCAGAACCTCGTGGACCCGGGTACTCATTGCCATCGCTTGATCGATCGGCCGCTGCCACATGTTCCGGCCGAAGATGAAGCCGGTGGCACCGGCCGCCATGCAGTCGTCGATCCGACCCAGCAGTTCGTCATCCGCCAGCTTGCTCCCACCGGCAAAAATCACCAGCGAGCGGCCAGCAGACCGGATCACCCGGGTGAGCATCTGGCGACGGTCCTCGACCAGGGTGTCGTATGGCGCAGGTGAGGCGGCATCCGCTGCGGAGTGATCCCTCGGGATGTTCACCTTGATCACGTCGGCGCCCATCTCGGCTGCCACCCGGGCGGCGTAGTCGATGGCATACAGACTGTCCTGGCCGCCCTTCTTGGCGATCGCCGAGCCGCGCGGGTAGGCCCAACAGATGAGAGGCATGCCGTAGCGGTCGCACTCTTGCCGGACCTCGTTCATCTGGCGCAGGTCTCGGTCCTGAGCGGGGGAGCCGACGTAGCAGGTGTAGCCCACCGCGGCCGCGCCCAGTCGCACCGCGTCTTCGACCGAAGAGGTCAGCGGGGAGAAGGCCTCGTCGAATCCGGGCGGGGTGGTCCGCCCATTCACTTTGAGCACCAGCGGCAAACGCCCAGCCTGCCTAGTCAGGTAACGCTTGGCGAGACCAATTTGGAGCGCGATTCCGGAGTAGTTCCCTTCCGATGCCAGCCGCACTTCGAAATCGGGGTCGAGAGCCGGTGGGTTGACGAAGAAGTCGACCGGGCCATGTTCCAGACCCTGATCCAACGGCAGCAGCAGGAGGGTGCCGTTGGCGGGTCCATGGTCATATAGCAGGGTGTGGAGGCGGGCCCGCTTGCCCTGGGGTAGGTCTAGATCATCGAGGAAGGCGCGGCGCGGCGCGGGGGGGGCGATCTGGTCGCTAGTGCTCATGGGCCGAGGTTACAACGTCGCATCGGCGCTAGGTGGACCGGCTGGCCTTGCGGATAATCCGGCGGATGGCCCAGTTTGCCAACCGTGCCAGCCACGTCAGCTTCGAAGGCGTTTCCAAGAGCTTCGGCGCCCAAGTGGCGGTGGGAGATCTCAACCTCCAGGTAGCCCCTGGCGAGCTGTTCGGGCTGATCGGGCCCAACGGGGCCGGCAAGACCACCACCATCAAGATGGCGGTCGGGCTGCTACGCCCCACATTGGGCCGGATTCTGATCTGCGGTCACGACGTGCAGGCAGACGGTCGCGAGTCTCGGCGTCATCTGGGCTATGTGCCAGACAATGCCGCGCTTTACGACCGCCTCACCGGCTCAGAGATGCTCCAACTGGCGGCTGACCTACAGGGGGTGTCCCCCGAGCGGCGCCGTCGACGAATCCCGGCCCTTTTGGACGGATTCGACCTGAGCGAGGCGCGGGGGCAGTTGATCATGAGCTACTCCCGCGGCATGCGCCAGAAGCTGGCTCTCTGCGCCGCCTTGGTGCACGACCCCGAGGTGCTCTTCCTGGATGAGCCGACGGTGGGGCTCGACCCCAGGGGCGCCCGACAGCTGAAGGTGATGCTGCGCACCCTCTGCGACACCGGTCACACAGTGTTCCTCAGCACCCATGCCCTGGAGATCGCGGCGTCCCTCTGCGACCGAGTCGGGATCTTCAGTAACGGACGGCTGGCCGCCTGCGGCACCGTCGCGGAGCTGGAAGAGACCGGGCGCCGGGGCGGCGGTGGTGAAGGCGGGCTGGAGGACGCCTTCATGGCCGTTACCGGCTCCCAAGACCAAGCTTCCTCCGACCTGCTTACGGCCCTCCGCAGTTGACCATCAGCCTCCCTGGTAGCGAGTTCGACCCAAGGCTCCCAAACGGGGCCGCCCAGGTGGCAGACCTGCTCAAGGCCAACCGTCAGTCACTTTGGAACGCCGCCTGGCACCGCGGCTGGCGTCGGCGGCTGGGAGCCTTGGTCGGAGTGGGATTGGGGAGCGCTCTCTGGCTGGCCGCCATCCCGCTACTTGACCTGGCCCTGGGAGGCGCGCTGGGTGCCGCTCCAGATCGATTGCTGACCACGGTGACGGGAGCAGTGATGCTGCTCACTGGATTCAGCCTGGTTACATCAGTGAGCTTTGCCGTGGCCTCGGTGTACTTTGCCAAGGACATCGAGTGGCTGCTCACGTTGCCGGTGTCGTCGCGGGGCCTGCTGGCACATCGGCTGTTCTCGCAGCTGATCCTGGGGTTAGCCGTGGGTGCCGCCCTGCTGGGTCCCGTGCTGCTGGGAGCGGCCTTCCACACCGGTACCTTGCTGCTGCTGCCGATCGTGGTCCTCGCAGTGTTTGCGCTGCTTTCGGTGCCGGTTGCCCTGGGGCTCCTGCTGGTCGTGGTGGTGGTCCGGATCATCCCGGCCAGTCGGGTCCGGGACGGGACCGCGGCGCTGATCTGCTTGGTGGGCTTCTCGATGGCTGGACTCGGCATCACCGCCCACCGCGGCGGGGCGGGGCTGCGATGGGCGGGCGCGATCAATCCGCTCGGGTCGGGGTGGCTGCACTCGGCGTGGCTCCCGCCCGGCTGGGCGGCCCGGGTGGTCACCCTGGCCTGGAGGGCTGACTGGTCCGGATCTCTGGTCTGGTTGGTCCCCTTGATCCTCCTGGCCTTGCTGACCGTCGCCGTGGTGCTTTGGATCAGCGGGCCCCTCCACCGCGAGGGATGGGCTCGGGCTCAGATCGCTCCCAAGCGCAGACAGCGCGCCGCGGCCAGCTGGGGTCGGCTGCCCCCGGCCCTAGCCCTGCTGCGCAAGGACAGCCGCAACTTGCGCCGGGACCCGGTGCAACTGAGCCAACTGCTTCTGCCGCTGGCCCTCTTCGCCATCTACCTGCTTGCTCCTCAGTCCACCGGGTCGCAGACCCTCTTCCAGGACTTCCCGCTCTGGTACGGCCCGCTGACCACCTCGATCTTCGCTGCCCTCTTTGTGGCGAGCGGCCTGGGGCTGCGCTCCGTGGGGACCGAAGGCAAGCACTTCTGGTGCCTTCGGTCCGCCCCCCTCAGCCTCCGGGACCTCCTGCTGGGGAAGTTGGCTCTGCCGGTCGTGGTGGCAGTGGGGGCGGGCCTCACTCTCATGTGGTCGGCCGAGCTTCGGGCTCATGTGCCATTCACCCAGATGGGCTTCTCGGCGGTCTTGCTGGTGCTCGCGGTGACCGGGCTGGCCGCCTTGGCCACTGGGCTGGGCGCGATCTGGCCCCGATTGGACTGGACAGATCCCCGACGAGCTACGGGCATCTGGCTGTCGGTGGTGTTCTTGGTATTCGGTTCCGCTTACATCGGCATTTGCATGGTTGCTTTGACCGTGCCCCTGGTGATCACCCAGCTGGGCACGGTGGGCTCCGATCTGGCCGCGATCCTTGCCTGCGCCCTCTGTGCCCTGCTCGTCGGAGCGACCACTTTGGGGCTGGGCTACGCCCGGCTGCAGCGGCTGGAGATCTGAGCTACTCCCCGTCGTCTCGGCTCTGGCTCTAAGTAGTCGGCGGAGGGCAGGCAAAGGCGTCAGTCCGCGCTCCGCTGGGTGCTGCATAGTTGTCGCGGACGTCAAGAGCGCTGCGCTAGTTTGGTGAATCTGGTCAGACGCCGGAGGCGGTGAGTAGGAGGTCGCGTTGACGGGGAGGTGGAGGTCTATTGGCCTGGTCCTAGGCTTGGGCCTGCTCGCCGGTTGCGCGGCATCCCCGGCTCCGAAGAACCCCGCGAGCCCATCGCCTACCTCGGGGGTGGCTGCAGTCCAGACCCCGTCCATCGCTCCGGCCGTGGACGGGGTGGCCACCTTGACCGAGGGATACTGCAAGTGCGCCACCCTGCACATGATCTCGCTGGGTGGTAATGAGGTCGGTTCGGTCACCCTGGCGCCAGGCGTACTGCCTCCGATCGCGAGCGGCACCAATGGGATCTACTACGTGCTCGGGTACCAACTCATGAGGCTGGGTGACGACGGCTCCACGACCATCGTGGGGACGGTGGCCACCGCTCCCACCGGAAGTGGTGCGTCCGTCGGCACCGCCCCCGAGCAAGGCTCCCTGGCGATGGCTCCGGGGGCTACCGAGTGGGGCTATCTTCAGTCGGTCTCGAGGGGTACCGCGCAGACGCAGCAGCTCTGGCTCGGCGAGCCTAACCGATCTCCGAAGCTGCTGGTGAGCTCCGCACAGGGCACCGCGGAGTCGTCTTCGGAGTTCCCCAACGGATGGAACTGGGAGCTGCTGGGCTGGGCGGACGGTTCGCTGGTGTTGGCTCAGGTGCCGGCTGGCGCCGACTCCTTCGCCAGCCAGGCGCTCGAGGTGTCGCTGGTGAACCCGCAGACCAGGGCGGAGACCCTGTTGACCAACTCGCAGAACTGCCCCATCAGTGCGGTTTTCGGCACCGGTAGTTACGTCTGCTTCCAACAGGGCGGCGGCCAGGCCACGGAGTTGGAGTCAGGCTCTGACGGGATCAGCACCGGTGCCTGGTCGTTGCCACCGGGGGCCGGCTACGGAGCCGCCGCCTACAATTCCTCAGGCGCCGAGATCCTCTTCGCTGACTGCTCCGGCTGCGGCTCCGGCCCAAGCGCCACCGACCTTGGCAGCCAGATGGAGGTCCTCGACCTGGCCACTGGCTCGATTCAGCAGATCGGAGCGGTCGGGCTGGTGCCAGACGCTTGGCTCCCCAATGGGCAGATTGTGGCCACCAAGTACACCAAGCAGGCGTATGCCCTGCAGGACTCCGCTCCGCTGTCCGAGGTGGTTCTGGTGGACGGCGCCACCGGCCAGGTGACCTCGCTTTCCGATGATCCCACCTCTCAGTTCGTAGGCATCGCCACCTCCTGAGTCCTCGCCTCGACCGGTTCCCGCTTCGTACACTCGCCAACGGTGGAACTCAAACTGGGCCGGGTCGTGGTCGCCGCCGGAGCAGGCTACCTGCTGGGGTCGATCCCCATGGGGGTGATAGTCGGTCGGCTGGCAGCCGGGGTTGACGTGCGCAAGTTCGGCAGCCGGGTCAGCGGGGCCACCAACGTGCTGCGGACGGCTGGCCCGGGGGCCGCCGCCGCCACTTTTGGATTGGACACAGCTAAGGGGTATCTCGCGGCTCGGGTGGGGGAGGGGATCGCCGGCGACGAGGGCTCGGTGGCGGCGGCTGTGGGAGCGGCGGTGGGCCATAGCTGGCCGGTCTTCGCGGAGTTCAAAGGGGGCCGGTCGGTACTCACCTGCTGGGGCTCTTTGATCGCGATGGACCATTCCGCAGCCGTCGCCGCAGCTTCCGCCGGAACGGCCACGGCGGTGACCACCAAGTACGTCTCGGCCGGCGCGCTCACTGGGCTTGGTGTGGCCACGATAGCCACCCTGGTGCGGTCGGGAGGCCGGCCCCGGAAGGGGCCTGTCTTCTGTCTTTTCGCCCTCGGCTTGCTGGTGTACCGGCACCGGGACAACCTGGGCCGATTGCGTCGGGGCGAGGAGCGTCGCCTGGGAGACCAGATCGGTGCGGTCAGGGAGGGCTCGGTCCCCGACCAGGAGGGATAGAATCGGCCTGATCGCGCTAGACGGGGAGTTAGCGGTGCCCTGTACCCGCAATCCGCTATAGCGGGGTCGAATTCCCCTCCGAGGGGAGGTGTCATCGGGTCGGCCCCTCATTCCCGGGCGTTGAAATCCGGGTCCGGCGCAACCAGCGACCGCCAACCCCGTCAGGTCCGGAAGGAAGCAGCGGTACGCGGAACATCTGGAGTGCCGCCGGGCTCCCCGGGTCTAG
>DATKSV010000154.1:0-15759 GCA_035531535.1 Candidatus Nanopelagicaceae bacterium
AGTGCCGGACCGGCAGGGTCTCGTGCAAAATGGCGGTGACCCCGGCATCCCGGCGGGCCGTCCTCCGCTGGTCGTCCCCGTCAGCTGGCCCGGTCAGGGTTGGGCAGATGACAACCAAGGTCCCCGTGTCCCGGGCCACCAATGCCAACCCGACGCCGCCCGAGCGGCTCAGGACCAGCTCGGCCTCACCGCCGCGCATGGGAAGGCTCCACAACCGGGCGTCGTCGGCGTCGCTCTTGTCGGAGTGCTCCAGGCTGGGCTCTGGGCGCTTCGACACGAACAGCAGGTCGCCATCGGGCATGAAAGCGGGGGCGGCCTCCACGGGTGCAGACCGGGTGAGCTGGCGGGGCGGGCCGCCGGCTGGATCGATCTCCCAGAGCGCGCTCATCCGGCGCTTACGGTCGGGTGACAGGGTCTGCACCGGAGCGACCAGCCGGGATCCGTCCGGCGATAGAACCAGGCCCGTCAGTCGTGGAATTGAGAGGAAATCGTCCAGGGACTCGAACGAGCTGGCTCGATTCATCCCTGCGGATGCTACTAGAAGACCCCGCCCAGGTTCAATTGAGGGCCTGATGGCCCGCTCGCGATTAGCCCGGCCCCGCTCACTCCCAGGGCATGGAATCCCGTGGCCGTGGAGCTGCCGCAGACGCAAGGCCGGGGAGGGTGCCAGCCTTGAGCGGCGCCAGCGCGGGAGAAGTCCGGGAGAGACGCGCTTGGCCTGGGCCCGCTCCGGCACGTCATGCAACCCGGTCTCGTCAAGCGGACCAGGAAGATCTCCGAGCCGAACAAGGTGTGAACGACCCGTTCGTCTTGGCCGATGGGCCGGAAGCGCTGGGAAGCGGTGGTGACGTCGAACTCGGTCGCTGCTCTGTGATCAGGACGACAGCGGACGACGAGACGCCCCGCCGCGCAGTCGCCGATGTTTGCCTGAACCGCCGTTCTTCAAACCCTGACAAATGCGCCACGGGTCTGAGGACCACCGATCGAGCCGGTGGGCTCCGGGGCGATCCCGGTTCCTGCTTCACGGCCACCTGCCGGGCGCGGCCCGGTCTTACGGTCGGCTCCACAGGCAGTTAACGTCTCCGCCGCACTGGCGGTGACGGCCGGGTGGGCCCACCCGGCGAGGTTGATCGCGGCGTTGAGGTCTCGGTCCAGGACCAGGCCACAGCTCTGGCAGCGGTAGATCCGCTCCGAGAGCGACAGCTCCTCCTTGACCGTCCCGCACCCACAGCGTCTCTTGGAGCTGGGGAAGAAGCGGTCTGCGACCACCAGCTCGGAGCCGTACCACTGGCACTTGTAGCTGAGCTGGCGGCGGAACTCCCCGAACCCGGAGTCGGAGAGCGCTCGGGCCAGCTGGCGGTTGCCCAGCATGCCCTTGACATTTAGGTCTTCCACCACGATCCGGCCGTGGGTCTTGGCCAGGCGGGTGGTCAGCTGGTGGAGATGGTCGCGGCGGAGGTGGGCGACCTTGGCGTGATGGCGGGCCAGCCGGCGAGCCGCCCTTGCCCGATTGCGCGAGCCGCGGGTCTTGCGGGAGTGGGACCGAGAGAGGCGGCGGAGCTGGCGCAGACCCCGGCGCAGCGCCTTTGGCCCTGGGATCACCGTCCCATCCGAGAGGGTGGCCAGAGAGAGTACGCCAAGGTCCACCCCGATGGTGTCCCCGGATCCATTGCTGATGGGGATGGCCCGCTCCACCTCGACGGCCAGGGATACGAACCACCGATCAGCCTCCCGGCTGACGGTGGCAGAGGTGACCCGGACACAGCCCTGGGCCATCCGCTCCACCCACTTGCTGGCGTCCTCCAGGGTACGGACCGTGCCGATCCTAGGCAGGGTCACGCAGGAGGAGTGGAGGTGGATGGATCCGGTGAGCCGGAAGCTGTCCCGGCATCGGCCCTACTTCTTAAATCGCGGGAAGTGGGCCTTGGGGCCGGGCCGCTTCCCGGCCCGGCTCTCCCAGAACGCCCGCATCTCCCGCTCCAGGTCCCGGAACGCCTCCTGCGTGACGCACTTAGATACCTCTTTCCACCAGGGAACTCCATCTGTCCCTCTCTTCCAGCTGTTCCACTCCTTGTGCTGTCCCATCGCCGTGGGCATAGGGACGGTGCTCAGTACCCACTACCAGGCGGTCAATGGCACACGTCGGCGAATCTCTGCGGCTCCTGGCGAATTCAATTTTGGTCGGCCCGGTGGGACTTGAACCCACGACCTGAGCTTTATAAGAGCCCCGCTCTAACCAACTGAGCTACGGGCCGATGCTCGAAGGATAAGGTCCCCTGGAGGCCGCCGGGTAATCTGGGTCAGTGCAGCTGCAGGACCGATCCTACTTGTGCCACGGCCAGTACCGGGACGGATCCAATCTCGCCGCCCGACAGCGGCTCCATCGCGAATACGCGCAAACCGGGGTTCCTTGGTGGCGTTTTGTCTTCAGGCAGCTGCGACTACCGGAGCGCAGCCGCATTCTGGAGGTCGGCTGTGGCCCCGGCTGGCTGTGGCGTGAAAACCGGGAGCTAATTCCCAGTGGCTGGAGGATGACGCTGACCGATCTGTCCCCGGGCATGCTCGAGGAGGCGGCTCGTGAGTTGCTGGCCCTTGGACCCCAGGTGACATTCCAGGCCGCCGATGCGGTGGCGCTGCCCTTCAACCCCGGCAGCTTCGACGCGGTGGTGGCCAATCACATGCTGTATCACGTCCCCGACCGCTGCGCGGCGCTGGCTGAGTTCCGACGGGTGCTGACACCGGGTGGGCTCTTGCTGGCGGCCACGAACGGTCCAGGCCACCTCAGCCAGCTCCGCGAGCTGGAACACCTAGTCTGCTCGACGGCCACAACCGCCATCAGTTCCGAGTTCGACCTGGTCAACGGGCCGGTTCAGCTGCGCCCCTGGTTCGCCCATGTGAGCGTGGTTCGGCAGCCAGGTTGGCTGGCGGTGACCGAGGCCGGGCCGGTGCTCGACTACCTGCGCTCCATGCCCGGGCGACGGCTGGCGGGACCCGAGGCGGACCTGGTTAGCCGGTATGTCAATGCGGCCATCAACCGCGATGGAAGCTGGCGGGTAGAGTCGGAGGCCGGGGTGGTCCGGGGCCGGCGGCGAGAGCGAGTTGGGCGGCTACCCGGCTTCGCCTAATCGCCCGCCACCACCAGGTTGACCTGGCGGTCCGGAACCACCACGATCCGGGATGGCTGGCGACCCGCCAACCACTGCTGAATTCGGGGCGAGCCGAGGGCAAGCTCTTGCAGCTCACCCGGGGAGGTCCCTGGCGAGGCCATCAGCTGGTCTCGCTTCTTGCCGTTGATGGAGATCACCACCGCCACCTGATCCCGCACCAGCATGGCCGGATCCACCTGGGGCCACCGCTGCTGGTGGACGGAGTAGGGATTGCCGAGGCGTTCCCAGATCTCCTCGGCAGCATGCGGGCAGTAGGGAGCCAGGAGCAGGGCAAGCGTCTCCAGGGCGGGCCGCGGGACCGGCCCCTGGTGCTCCTTCAGACGCTTGACGAAGCTCATCATGGCGGCGATTGCAGTGTTGAACTTGAGCTCTGGGGTATCGGCGGTCACCTGTTGGATGCAACGGTGGCGGGCCTGGGCCAGCAACCGCGGCTCGGCCTCGGCCTGTCCCTCGCCCTCCATCCTGGCCAGCAGGCGGAAGATCTGGAGCAGAAAGCGCTGGGGGCCGTTGATGCCGGTGGCCCGGAACTCACCGCCCTCACTGAAGGGGCCCATGTACATCAGGTAGAGGCGAAAGGCATCGGCTCCGAACCGGTCGATGTACTCGTCGGGAACCACCACGTTGCCCCGCGACTTGGACATTTTGGCGCCGTTCTGAACGATGGTCCCATGGGCCCGGAAGCGCGTGAACGGCTCCTCGAAGTCGAGCCAGCCGAGGTCGTGCAGCGCCATCGCCACAAAGCGCGAGTACAGGAGATGGAGAACCGCGTGTTCGTTGCCGCCGATGTAGGTGTCCACTGGCAGCCACTTGCGGGTGAGCCCAGGGTCGAAGGCTCCATCCGATCGGTCCGCCGACGGGTAGCGCAGGTAGTACCAGGCGCTGTCCAGGAAGGTGTCGGAGACATCCGTCTCGCGCTGTGCGGCACCCCCGCAGATAGGGCAGGTCGTGTTGAAGAACTCCGGATCCCGGGCCAAGGGGGACTCGCCGGTGCCCAGGGGGCGGAAGTCGGCAATCTGGGGTAGAAGCACGGGCAGCTGATCCTCCGGCACCGGCACGGCGCCGTGAACCGGGCAGTGGACGGCGGGGATCGGGGGACCCCAGTAGCGCTGCCGGGAGATGCCCCAGTCCCTCAGCTTGTAGGTGACGTGGGTGCGGCCCAGGCCGCGCTCGGCGATGGCGGCGGTGACCACCTCGCGGGCGGGGTCCGGGGCCGCCAGGCCGTCGAATTCTCCGCTGTTGACCAGTACCCCGTCGCCGTGGCCGCCCGCACCGTCGCCGCCCGAGATGACCTCCACTATGGGAAGGCCGAACGCCTTGGCGAAGGCGAGGTCGCGGCTGTCGTGGGCGGGGACTGCCATGATCGCGCCGGCTCCGTAGCCGGAGAGCACGTACTCGGCTGCGTAGATGGGCAGATTCCTGCCGCTCAAGGGGTGGCGGGCGCTCCGGCCCAGGTAGATGCCCCGGGTCGCGACCTCGTCCTCTCGGACCCCGGCGATCCGGCGCCGGGTGGCCTCGGCGACGTAGGCGGCGACCGCCGGCCGGAGCTCGGGCGTGGTCAACTCCAGGGTGCGAGGGTGATCGGGGGCCAGCACCATAAAGGTCGCCCCGAAAATGGTGTCCGCCCTGGTTGTGAACACCCGCAGCGGCTCGCCGCCGTCAATCGGGAAGTCGAGCAGTGAGCCCACGCTGCGGCCGATCCAGTGTCGCTGCAGGAGCTTGGTGCTATCCGACCAGTCCAGCTGGTCCAACCCTGCCAGCAGCCTCTCGGTGTAGGCGGATATGCGCAAAAACCACTGCTCCAGCTCCCGCTCCACGACCAGGGTCCCGCAGCGCTCACAGGTGCCGTCCGCCATGACCTGCTCGTCTGCCAGCACCGTGAGGTCTTGGGGGCACCACTTCACGTTGCGGCGGGCCCGATACGCCAGGCCGCCCTTCCAAAGGGTCAGGAACAGCCACTGGGTCCAGCGGTAGTAGGCGGGGTCGGTGGTCTCGACCGTCTTGCTCCACGCGAACTGTCCCCCCAACCGCTCCAGCTGGTGGCGGAAGTTGCGGATGTTGGAGGCGATCAGGTCGGTGGGGTGGCGGTCCACCTTGAGGGCGAAGTTCTCACTGTGAATCCCGAAGGCGTCGAAGCCGATCGGCTCAAACACGTCGTACCCCTGCATCCGCTGGAAGCGGCCATGGACGTCCGCCCCTGAGAACGCGTACATGTTCCCCACATGGAGCCCTTCCGCCGAGGGATATGGGAACATCATCAGGTTGTAGTACGGGCGCTCGGCCCGCTCGAGCGGAGTCTCGTACAGCCCGCTCCGGCGCCAGCGCTCCTGCCACTTGGCCTCGATCGCGCGGTGATCGTATTCTGGGGGCATAGGTGGCCACTGATGATACCGGCCGCATAAGGGTGGTCTTGGGCGGTCTCTATACTCCGGTTCTCTGGAGGCATCGCTTCCGGGCGGTTGCGACGCTTTGTTGGGAGGAAGTCCCTTGGCCGAGGTGCGGGCCCCGTCCGGACGGCGGGAGGGCAAGAGACCCAGGGTCAGGGCTGGCATCGGCAGGCGCAGGAGAGCCGATCGCGTCCGCCGCCGCTCCGGTCTTGCCCTGCTGATCCTCTTCGCCGTGGCTGCCCTGGCGGTCCTGGCCGCAGGACTGCTGGCAGCCTCCCTCACCATCTTCGCGAGCAACCCTGCCCACCCTTCCGCAGCGCGCTCTCCGGTCTCCAATCAGGGGGCGGGCGCGGCCAACTCAAGCCTAGTCGGCACTCCCATCGACGGCACCATCGTGGCGGTCTCAGCGGCTGAGAACCTGATCGCGATCCAGCCCTCGGTGGGGAGCCCGGTCCAGGCCCTGGTCAATTCCAGTTCCAACATCACCAGAGGCGGGGCCAAGGTGGGTCTGGCCAGCCTGATCCCGGGGGAGTCAGTGATCGTGACATTCACATCAGGGCCGGGGGGAACCCTGGTGGTGGCACGGCTTCAAGACGTCGAGTCGGTACCAACCAACACCCCCAGTCCAACCCCGACCCCCTTCTACACTCCGGCCCTGTCAGTGGCGCCTACCCCCGGTTCGGGCCCCCCGATCCCATCCCCGTCCACCGGGCCAGCACCAGGTGGACCGGCTGCCTCGCCTCCTGGTAAAAGAGGGGCAAAGACCCCGGGCTGAACAGGCGCGCGGCCGGATTCGGCCGATCAGGTCAGCTCGATGCCGCGACGCGTCAGCAGCCCCAGGGGGGCGTCGGCGGCGATCTTCAGGACGGTGGCGAGGTCGATCCCGCTGCCGCGGAGCACCTGGTTGGCGCGTTCGGCGGTCAGCAGGGCCTCGGGCCGATGGGCGTCGGAGTCCAGCACCAACGCCACCCCCAAGCGGAGGGCGACCCGGGCCACATGGCCATTGGTCAGGCCGTGCAGCCCGGCGGCGCTTATCTCCAGGTGGATCTGGTTCTCGCGAGCCGCCTCGGCCGCCTCGTCGGTGATCAGGCCGGGATGCCCCAGGATGTCGACGTCGGAACACCGGGCGGCCGCCAAATTCAGCCCCGGTTGGGGAACGTCACCCAGGGTTTCTCCGTGCACCACCACCAGCCGAGCTCCCAGCGAGCGGGCGCGGGCCGCCACCTTGGCGACTCGCTCCGGGGGCACCCTAGTCACCTCGACAGCGGGAATGCTCGCCATCCCCAGCTCTCGGCTCGCCAGCCGGCAGGCGGCCACGATCTCCGGCACTCGCCGTTCGACGGTGGTTTCGTCAACGTGGTCGCTGCAGACATAGGCCGCATAGCCGTTCTGCTGGCAGCGGCGCGCCATCTCCAGAGGGGCGGCATGACCATCGGAGATGGTCGTGTGCGTGTGAAAGTCGAAGACTGGCATCTGTCCAGCTTAGAGGGCGAAGGCTCGCCCGATCGTCAGCAGGGCCGGTCAGCCCGCTGTCGGCGCTGACCGGTTGCGGGCCGCTGCCAGCGCCAGGATCACGCCATCCCGAAGCCCGCGCTCGGTGACCGTCAACTCCTCGGCCCGGTACCGGTCGAGCAGTCCAAGCAGGATCAGGATCCCGCCCGCCATCAGGCGGGCTCGCTTGGGGCTGAGGCCAGTCTCGCTGGCGAGCTCGGAACTCGGTCGATTCATAACCAGGTCTTTGCAGCGCTCCACATCCGCCCGACCCAACACGGTCCAGGCATCGCCCACCTCCGGGCGGAGCCCGAGCACGGCCGCCTCGATGGCCGCGGCGCGCCGCCCGAGCACGACTGGGAGGTTGGAAGCGGTGCCGCCGGTGGCCAGTAGCACCCCGGAATCGCCGCTGCGGGGGACCGCCTCCAGAATCATTGAGACCCGGGCGGCGGCGTGGACTTGCTGGCGGCTGGTGAGCGGGTCGCTGGCCTGCACTGCTCCCAGCAGCTGATCCGAGCCCACCTTGAGGCTGGTGCCGTTGCGAGGTCGGGTGCCCAGGCCCTGAACCACCTCGGTGCTTCCCCCGCCGACGTCGGCCACTGTGGCGGGTTGCCCCGACGAGACCTTGAAGGCAGTCGCACCCAGGTAGCTGAGGCGAGCCTCGGCCTCTCCGGTCAGCACCCTCAGGGGCTCGCCGGACAGACGCTTCACTTGCTCCAACAAGGCTTTGGAGTCGGGGGCGTTCCGAATCGCCTCGGTTCCGACCAGGCCGATGGACTCGGCCTGGTGCTGACGAGCCAGCCCGACCATGGCGGCGACCAGGGCCGCGGTGTGGGCGATCAACTCACTGCCGAGCTCTCCCTGGCGGGCGACCGCGGCCCCCAGGTTCACCATCTCCACCGCGTGCAGGCGATGGGTCAGCCCCTCCGGCTCCAGGGTTGCCACCAGCAGATGGATGGTGTTAGAGCCCACGTCCACGGCAGCCAGGCGCTGATTCAGATGGTGTCGTCCTCGTCCTCGGTTGGCTCCAGCCGCACCAGCAAGGTCCCGCTCGAGTTCACCTTGACGTCAAAGTGCCTGACGAAGATGGCGTCGGAGATGGGGGAGATCCCGGTTCGGACGTCGTAAGTCTCGCCGTCGAGGGGACAGGTGACGACCTCCCTGCGCAGACGGCCCTCGCCGATGGAGCCCCCGCTGGGGCAGGAGTTCTCCAGGGCGTGGAAAACTCCGCCCAGGTTGAACACGGCGATCTCGACGCCATCAGCGTCCACCACCTTGCCCGTCCCGGGAGGGACTTCGTCCACCTTGCAAACCGGCATAAAGTCAGCCAACGAGGGGATTATGCCGAATCGTGCCCGCCCACGATCGGCGGCGTCCCCTGGCACCATCCAGGCGCCGGCCTGAAGCGTGGCCGGGGCGCCGCTCTCTGCCAGACCAGGGGCGCCTCATCCCGGCTCCCCGCTCTCAGGGTTGTGACCTCCCATCGGACTTCGATACGCTGGCTTAGGGCCGGTGAGGAGCATGGCAGCGGAAAGTCGTCTGGCGGGGGCTACCCCTTCGGTGCCATGATTTGCGAGTGGAAGATTTGGAATTGACCGCCTTGGTGCGCGGGGCGGTGCCCGCCGGGCCGGGGGCGGACAGCATTTGGGTCACCCAGCCCCGACCGGGCGAGGTGGTGGTCCAAGCGCACCCCTCGTCGAATTTCGTAGTGGTGTTGACGCCGAGATTGCGAGAGCAGATCTCGACAGCAATTCGGGAGTGGATGCCTGACATCCGCCAGATTACTTTTGACCCTCACCATTGAATCCGGTAGAGCCCCTGATGCCAGCCACCGGGAGTGCGTTTCGCCGCGGACAGCCGGCAGTGGCTGACAGCACGAGACCGGATCAAGAGCCGGGTCACCCGCGCCTCATGGGCCCGGTGGAGGTTGGCCTCGCCTTGGGCGTCAAGCCCCAGGTGGTCGTCAACTGGATCCGCGAGGGGAGGGCTCATCCCAGCGCAGTGGACGAGCTGGGTCGTTTTCGGTTCACGCAGTCTGACGTAGAGCAGTTGCGAGCGGGTCTCGGCCAGCGTCGCCAGCGCCCGGCTGGCGCCGGCACCGCGGCTGACATCGAGACTCGCATCCACAGCTGACGGCCACCCAGGGAGGAGATTGAGTTGCAGGCAAAGGCGGCTGATGCGGAGCTGACGAAGCTGCGGGTGGACGTGGTGATGGTCCCCTACTTTCAAGGAGAGCCCCTCGGCCCAGCGGGTGCCGCTGTTGACCGCGCCCTGGATGGCCTCCTCGCCCGGATGCTCGACACCAAGGAGGCATCAGGGAGGTTCCCGGAGCGAGTCCTGCTGCCGACCATGGGCCGGCTGGCATCCCCCCGAGTGCTCTACCTTTCCCTGGGGCCAAGGGCGCTCCTTGACGGTTATCGCCTTCGCAACGCCCTCCAGTTCGCCACCCGACAGGTCCGCTCCTTCTCTCACTCGGCGGCGGTGGTGGTGGACCCGGCGCTCCGCGAGGTGATGTCTGCTCCGGCCACTGGCCAGGCTCCGCAGTCCCTGGCTAGGGCGATTGCGGAGGGGATCGCGCTGGGCAACTATCGGGTCGGCGAGTTGAAGGCGGCTGAGGAGAAGGGGCAGGTGGAGGAACTCCAGCTGGTTGGCCTGGGCTCGGGCTCCGACTTGGCCGCCGCGCTGGCGGCGGGAGTGCGCCTTGCCGAGGCCACGAATGCCACCAGGGTGCTGCAGTGGCGTCCCAGCAATCGGTTGACTCCGACTGACTTCGCCGAGGAGACGGAGCGGCTGGCCAAGGCTCACGGGTTGAGCCTCAAGGTGCTGGAGCGGGCGGAGATGACCAGGCTCGGGATGGGGGCGCTGCTGGCCGTGGCCAGAGGTTCGCACGAGCCGCCCAAGATGGTCGTCCTGCGCTACAAGCCTAGGGCCTCCGACCGTTCGGGCAGGGTCCTGGCCCTGGTCGGCAAGGGCATCACCTTCGACACCGGCGGCATCTCTCTCAAGCCCAATCCCGGGATGGTGACCATGAAGTCGGACATGAGCGGGGCGGCCGCCGTGATCCAGGCGATGGCGGTGATCGCCCAAACCGAGCCCAGGATCGAGGTGCTGGGCCTGGCGCCGCTGACCGAGAACATGCCCGGAGGTGGGGCCACCAAGCCCGGCGACGTGGTCTCAGCGATGAACGGAAAGACCATCGAGATCAACAACACCGATGCCGAGGGGAGGTTGGTCCTGGCCGATGCCCTCTGCTACGCGGTCAGCCAGGGAGCCACCCATCTGGTGGACGTGGCCACCCTCACGGGCGCCATCTCAATCGCCCTGGGTCACCCTGTCACCGGGGCGATGAGCAACAGTCCAGAGCTCCTGGAGGCGGTTCGGACCGCTTCGGTCGAAGCCGGTGAGCGGATCTGGGAGCTGCCGATGTTCCCCGAGCATGAGGTGGCGCTCACCTGCGATATCGCCGATGTTCGCAACACCGCCGGGATTCCCGCTGCGGGCAGCATCAATGCGGCGGTCTTCCTGCGTGAGTTCGTCTCGGATCGGCCCTGGGTGCATCTCGACATCGCGGCCTCGTCGTATCACGGAGAGCCCCTGCTGGCGGGATTGGTGCCCAAGGGGCCCACCGGGGTGATGACCCGGACCCTGGCCCACCTCCCCTTCCACCTGGGCTGATCGGGGGTGCGGCCCGGCAGGCCCGAACGCCTGGGCGGGCCGGGGTCGCTTAGACGGGCGCGAAGATCGGGTCTGGGTCGTCTCCAAGCTGGCGCAGCCGACCCTCGGCCGCCAGCTTTAGGCAGTGGGCCCAGACGGTCTGGCTGGCATAGGGGAGGACCTCCTCCGGGTAGCCTGCATAGAGCTTGGGAACCAGATCCGCCGGTCGGTGCGGACCGTTACGGAATGCCTCGAGGACCTCAGCCTCCCGTTCCTGGCGGTGGCGGATCAGGGCCGCCAAGGCGGCCCCGGGGTCATCGATCGGCTCGCCATGACCGGGCAGCAGGCGGTCCACGGCCAGCCCGGAGATGCGGTCGAGGGAGTCGAGGTACTGCCCCATGTCACCATCGGGCGGCCAGATCACGCTGGTGGTCCCGGACAGGACCAGGTCGCCGGTGAAGAGAAGGCGCTCGCGCTCGGCCAGGAAGCAGAGGTGATCACTGGCATGGCCAGGGGTGTGGAGGGCCACCAACTCGGTCCCGCCGGCCAGAATCCGGTCCTGATCATGGAGGGGCAGGTTGCCCACCCGGTCCGCCCGTCGGTGGAAGACAGCCAGCGGCGCGCCGGTCAGTTCACAAAGGCGCAGGGCTCCCGCCTGATGGTCTTCGTGATGGTGGGTGCAGAGCACGGCCGCCACCCTCCCCACCTGGGCGGCGGCCTCCACCACCCGCAGTAGGTGCGCCTCGTCGAGGGGACCGGGGTCGACCACCACCACCTCATCCAGGCCGAAGATCCAAGTGTTGGTTCCGGGGCCCGTCAGCGGTCCCGGGTTGGGCGCCCGGACCAAGGTCACGCTGGCTGTTGGCACGCCTACTCCCCGTGCAGGGTGGACAGGTCAAGCCCCGGATAGCGGGCGCTGGTGACGTCCTCAAGGCGGGGCCGCATGGTCTCCACCACCGCGCCTCGGGCGCGCTCGAGGACGTCCTCGACACTGGTCGAGTCGGCCAGCCACGCCAGCACCGCCCGGGTCGGAGGCAGCAGCTGGCACTCTCCCCGCAACCCCTCCGCCAGGGCCTGCGCGGGGCCGACCCAGCGCAAGGACACATGCTCGCCCAGGGTATCGCCGGCAGGCTCCTGTCCGAGCGGGATCGCCGCCACGAAGAAGCGGGTGTCAAAGCGATGGGGGAGCCCCTCGGGGGTCACCCAGTGGGCGCAGAAGGCGATCTCATCCACCGCCGGGCGGAGCTGGAGCCTCGCCAGCGCGGGGAGCAGCAGCCCGGGCTCTCCGCGGCGCAGGCGGTCCCTGGTCGCCTCCAGGTCCGCCAGCTGCTGGGAGGTGCAAAGCTTTCCCTGCCAATCCCCGGCCAGGAGGACGCCGCACTCCTCGTAGGTCTCGCGGATCGCCGCTATTCTGACCGCGAGGTCAGCCCGGACGTCCCACTCGCGTCCGGCCCGGTCGTCCAGCAGCCGGCCCCATTGCGGGTCGCGATCCGGCGCGTCGACCGATCCGCCCGGGAACACCTGAGTGCGGGGCGCGAAGCTGGCGCTAGCGGGCCGGCCGAGGAGGAGAACCTGGAGCTCACTGCCCCTAGCCCGGATCAGCGCCAGGGTGGCCGCGTCGCGCAGCTGGCCACCTCCACCGGGAACGCCGGCATCCGTCATCTCACCAACTCCCGGGGACTGGCACCGCCTGGCTGGGCGCGGGGCCTAGGTGGAAGCGCACCGTCCGCCGGTTGAAGTTGCGGTCGATTGCGCGGGTGGCTGCGGCATCCGGTCGGGCATGCCTCACCCCCGGCTCAAAGAGCCGCTACTCCCCGCTCCGAGAAGCTGAGGATTTGGCGCGGATGGATCAGCGCGAACGGTCGCTGGATGGTCACGCGCTCATGGGTCAGGGCCGGCAGCCAGACGGCGTTGAGATTCCGCACCGCCAGGAAGTCGTCGATGCTCCTCTCCAGGGTCTCTCGAAGGCTCAGCCTCGGCTCCAGAAAGACCTCGCACACCAGTGAGAACGTGTCGATGGTCAGGGCTACCTGGTGAGTGACCTTCTGCTCCAGGAGGGCTCGCCGGCCACCCATGTCGGCGCTGTTCTCGCCGATCGGGGCCAGCATCAAAATCGAGCGTTTGGCGAGCATGGCCGACTCTTCGACGGTACTGATCACCGGATAGGTGCTGGCCAGTGGCTCCAGGGTCAGTTGCCGAATCTCCAGGTACTCGGTCATCCGGTTGACCACGTCGGTCAGACGCAGCGGGGGCGACACTTCGATGTCTCCGGTCAACTTGAGGAAGGAGCTGAAAAGTTCGATCCGTTCCCAGTTCTCCACGACGCCGCAGTATACGAGAGTGATCGATCCCTCCAACTCGCAACCGGCGGTGGTGGCAGAGTGGGGCCGGGGTTCTGGTGGTGGACTTCGATCAGGATTGCTACGCCAGGAGCTGGCCGCGGCCGGAGTCCCCTATCGGGTGAGGGCTCAGGCGCGGGTCTCCAGTACCCAGGACATGGTGCTGGCGGCGGCCCGGGCCGGCGAGCCCGAGGGTCTGGTGGTCATCGCGGACCACCAGACCAGGGGAAGGGGACGGGCCGGTCACAGTTGGATCGACGCACCGGGGACTTCCCTGATGTTCTCCTTGCTTTGGCGTCCCCTCGGGTCGGCCGCGGCCTGGGGCTCTCTTTCCCTGGCGGCCGGGTTGGCCGTCGCCGAGGGCATCGAGGCAGCTGGCGGCCCGGTGGTCGAGGTGAAGTGGCCCAACGACTGCCTGACGGGGGGGCGCAAGCTGGCTGGAATCCTGGTGGAGACAGGCATCTCCGGTGGATCCGGAGCGGCCGTTGTTGGGGTCGGCTGCAACGTGGCGTGGGCAGCGGCGGACCCCGCCCTTGGACCCGAGGCGACCGCGGCTGACCTAGCGGGCTTTCCGGTCGATCTCACTGAGCTGGCAGCGGCCGTCCTCGGCAGGTTGCACGTTCGCTATCGGGAGTGGTCGGCCAGCGGCTTTGGGGCCCTCCTTCCCGCCTGGACCGCGCGCTGCTCATGGCTGGGGCGACGCGTTGTGGTGAGTCTCCCGGACGGCTTCCGAGAGGGAGAGATGCTGGGCGTCGACGGCGATGGCTCGCTTCGCCTCGGTATTGGCGGGAGCGAGGTACTGGTGTCGGCGGGGGACCTCAGCCAGGCGTCGGGTCCGGCTCTGAGAGTCCTGAAGTGAGCGTCGGGCCAAAAACCGCGCCGATGGCTTGACGGCCAAGGAAGTGGGACCTAGGATGAGAAGGCCCACGCCAGAGTAGATTTAGGACTTGCGCGCCTTTCCAGCAGAACGCCAATTCAAGGGATTGCAGTTGCCCACCATCGCTGAAACCTCTCGTGAGATCTCCAAGCTCTATGAGGTCGACCACCTCACCCGGCGGGAGCGCAGTGCCCGTCGCAACAAGATCCTCTTCATCGACCGTCTGCTCAACGAGTTGGAGCAGCTGAACATCGTCGAGGAGATCACGGTGCCGGTTCCGCTGCGGACCCAGTGCCGCAAGCTGCTCGCCAGAGAGGGGCACCCCTTGGGCCGCGGTCGGGCCGATGGCGTGAGCATCGCGGAATGGATGGACGCCCTCTATGACGTCCAGGATGGGCTCATGTTCACCATCGGCGACGAGGACGAGTAGGCTAAGCCTGGTCAGTCCCGTCATCGAGTGGGCCCCGTCCCCAGGTGTGGGCCTGCGCTGGCGAGCCCCCATAGCTCAGTGGATAGAGCGCCGGCCTCCGGAGCCGGGTGCGCAGGTTCGAGTCCTGCTGGGGGTACGCGCCGGGGTCGTGACGGTGGCCGCTGTCTCCCTAGGTGCAACCCAGGTGCGGCGGGCCACGGCCCGGCCGGGACCTTCGGAACGGGGCTGCAGGCCAGACGGAGCCCCAGGCCCCCTCACCGCTGGTCTGGCCAACCGGTAGGGGATTGACCATCGGGCCAGAACGATTGCCCCGCTCCCCCGGACAGCCACGATCGAGGAAGATGCCCTTCAGCTACCAAGGGAGAGGAACTTGACCCGGCGGGTGTGGCTGCTGTTCTTGGCGATGTGCCTCATCTGGGGACTGCCCTACCTGCTGATCCGGGTATCGGTCCGAGCCATCACCCCGGCCGAGCTGGTCTTCGGACGCACCGCCATCGGCGCTGCCGTCCTGCTCCCGCTGGCCGCCCGCCGGGGCCAGTTGCGAGTGGTCCTCCCTCACTGGCGGCCGCTGCTGGCCTACACGGCGGTCGAGATCGCCATCCCGTGGTTGCTCCTATCTGACGCCGAACGCCACATCAGCAGCTCGCTGTCCGGGCTGCTGGTGGCGGCGGTGCCGCTGGTCGGCACCGCCCTCGCCTGGGCCACCGGCTTCCGGCAGGTCCTGGGTCCGCGCCAGCTCACAGGTCTGCTGATTGGGCTGCTCGGGGTTGGGGCGGTGCTGGGATTCGACCTGGGCACCATGACCCCGCTGGCCGGCGTCGAGATGGCGGTCGTGATCATCTGCTATGCCACCGGCCCCCAGATCCTGTCGCGCCGCCTCGCCCATCTGCCGGGGTTGGGGGTGGTCGCCTTCTCTCTGGTCATGGGCGCGGTTGCCTACCTTCCGGTCGCGGTCTGGCAGCACCCCAGGGCCGTCCCCTCAGGCGAGGTGATGGCGTCGGTGGCGGTGCTGGGGTTGGTGTGCACGGCCCTGGCCTTCGTCCTCTTCTTCGAGCTAATCCGCCGCATCGGAGCCGTGCGGGCGACCGTCATAACCTATGTCAACCCGGCTGTGGCCGTGGCTCTGGGAGTGGTACTGCTCCACGAGAGCTTCACCGCCGGCACCGCCATCGGGTTCGGACTGATTCTGGTGGGGTCCGCGCTCGCCACCCGGGTGTCCCCGCCCCCGCGGCGGGATGGCCAGCCCACCCTGGGCTCGGTCGGAGCCGAGCCCTAACCCGAAGTTACCGATGGTTGTTGAAGTGAGTTCGAGTTGCGATTGGGCTGCAATTGTAGCCACTAATAGCTTGACATTGTGGAGATGGCGTGGTAGGGTAATGGGGTGGCCAAGTCAGGCAGCAATGCCATGCACGTCGAC
>DATKSV010000155.1:0-3243 GCA_035531535.1 Candidatus Nanopelagicaceae bacterium
CGCGACCGTTGCGGGCCGTCCCGCTGGCCCGGCTCAGGCCCCAGCCCTGGCTACCTTCACCCCTCCGCGGCCAGCAGGTTCTCGGCGGCGTTGATGTCCTGGTCGAACATCGTCCCGCAGGCAGGGCAGCGCACCCGGATCGCGGGGCGGAAGTCCACCTCGGTGAGGATCGTCTCGCACGCGTGGTGAGTGCGCGTCATGTTCCGGGCCGGGACGACGATGACCGGCACCCCGCGCCGCTGGGCGGCGACGATGAGAGCCGCTCGGAGCGCGCCGGGGGCGGCCAGCGTGCGCTGGGACCGGGCGCAGACTCTCCTAACGGATGGTCCACCATAATCCCGATGTGAGGCAGTGTCCCTGACCGGGCGTCTGTTCGGCCGTCCCTTGCGATCGAGCGAGGCGGCTACGGAGGAGATCGATCCCGTCGAGGGCCTCTCGGCGCTCTCCTTGGACGCGCTCACCTCAGTGGCCTACGGTCCCCAGGCCCTGCTGGTGGCGCTGGGCGCCGGCGGGTTGGCGGCGCTGCGGCTGGCTCCCTGGATCACCCTGGCGATCGTCGGCCTGCTAGTGCTCCTGGTGGCCTCATACATGCAGGTCATAGTCGCCTACCCAGGCGGAGGCGGCGCTTACGCGGTGGCTCGGGCCAACCTCGGATCCCGACTCTCGCTGCTCGCCGGAGCGGCATTGATCGTGGACTATACCCTGACCGTAGCGGTCTCGATCGCTGCCGGTGTTGGCTCGCTAACCTCCGCCTTCAGCTCGCTGGTGCCCTACACCGTCCCTATCTGCGTGGCCATCCTGGCTGGGATCACCTTCCTGAACCTGCGCGGCTTAGCCGAGGGTGCCCGAGCATTCCTCTTGCCCACCCTCGGGTTCATCGGCGCCATCTTGCTGGTGATCGCGATCGGCCTCATCCATCCCCTAGCCCCCCACATCCCGACCCCCGGCTCCCCCCAGGTCGCCACCCACGCGCTCCAGGCGATCGGCCTGCTGTTGGTTCTGCAGGCCTTTTCGGCTGGGTGCAGTGCCCTCACCGGGGTGGAGGCGATCGCTAACGGAGTGCCCCTGTTTCGCCAGCCCAGGGTCACCAGGGCCCGGCAGACGGAGCTTCTACTGGGCACCTTGCTAGCCGCCATGCTGGTGGGGTTGGCGGTTCTGATCCAGCGCTTCCATGTGGAGCCCAGGACCAACGACGCGGTCCTCAACCAGGTCGTCGGCTATGCCCTGGGCCGGGGCTGGGCATTCGACGCCGTCTCAGTGTTAGTGACCCTGGTTCTGGCCCTGGCCGCCAACACTTCCTTCGGAAGCCTGCCCGTTCTAGCTTCGTTGCTGGCCAAGGACAACCGGCTGCCCCACGACTTCGCCATCCGGGGCGACCGGCTGGTCTTCAATCACGGGATCTGGGTTCTGGCGCTGCTCTCCGGCTTCATGCTGGTCGCAACCCTGGGCAACACCGACTCTCTTATCCCGCTGTTCGCGATCGGGGTCTTTACCGGCTTCACCTTAGCCCAGGCGGGGATGGTGGTTCATTGGCTTAGTGGGAGAGAGAGCGGATGGCGGTGGCGGGCTGCGATCAACGGTTTAGGCGCCTGCGCCAGTGGTACCGCCACCATCATCTTTGTCCTCACCAAGTTCCGCGACGGGGCTTGGGTGGTGGTGCTGGCGATTCCGCTACTGATCTTGCTGTTCGTTCGAGTGAGCGCCTACTACAGCAAAGTGGGGATGGAGCTGCACCTGGGCCAGCGGCCGGCGCGGCCGAAACGGGGCTCCACCACAGTGGTGGTCCCTTTCATTTCGCTATCCACCCTCACCAGCCAAGCCCTGTCCCAGGCACTCTCCATGGGAGACCGAGTAATGGCAGTCACGGTGATCTTCGACGAGGACCAAGGCGGGCAGACGGAACTGGAAGCGGCCTGGAAGAAATGGGACCCCGGTGTGCCGCTGGTAGTGCTTCCATCGCCGTACCGCTCGGTGGCGCGCCCGTTGCTGCGCTACATCGAATCCCTCAAGCCCTCAGCTAGCCACCGAGTAGTGGTCCTGATCCCGGCGGTTCTGCCCCGGTACTTCTGGCACCGGCCGCTGCAGAACCACCTAGATCAGGTGCTCTCCGCCGCCCTGCAGCGTAGTCCCCACGTGGTGGTGGCGCGGCTACCTCTAGTGCTGCATAAGGAATAGCCGACGCCAGCGCGACGCCCTCTCGTGATTAGGCGATGGGGCAGCGAGCAATGTCCGCGCCGATGGTGATGGAAGCGGGAGCCAGGCGGCCCACTACGCCTCCGCTCAGCCGCTCCCACTCGGGGTCGCCACCGGCCAACCCGTCCAGCCACGACGCAGACGGGGGTCCGAGGACGAGACGGGGTGGCCCACCCGCCAAGAGGACGGGCAGTCCAGCGCCAGCGAGCGGGCCGGGACCCAATGTGCCGTCACGAGGGGTGCTCGGTCCGCCCGGACCACCGGCGATGGTGCCCGCCTGCAGGTCGCCGGCCCAAGTCTTACTATGCCAGCGATCGCACACCTGTTCGTTGGAAGGACCTCTCATGGTCGAGCCCATCGTTTCCCTCGCCCTCCGTTTGATTCAGGTCGACGCCACCTTCGCGCCGCAGCTCCGCCGCCGACGCATCCCCGCCTGGCGACGAAACCAGCTCCTGTGGGAGCGGGACCAGCAATGCGTCGCGGCAACTCGGGCATGGACGGCGGCGGCTGGCAGAGCCCCGCAGACCGAGCTGCCGCTCCTCCTCGCCCCGGAGCCGCCCTCGACTGGGATGTCGAAGTGGGACGCGGTTGTGGGCGCGGTGGCCGACGTCCTGGCCGTCACGGTCGCCCACATTGATCAGCCAACCTGGACCTCGAACCCGACCCGCGTCCAATCGCCACCGGCTCCAGTGTTCGGCCTGATGACCGGGGGCACGTACACCGAGCTCACCGAGACGGCGTTCCGGGCCCACGGGCTGTGGCTGATGGACCCGCGCTGAACAGGGCCGAGGCGGCCCCTCTGTCCGAGTGAGCGGTCACTGTTTGGGCGAGCCACTCGTCATCAAGAGCTTTGACTACCAACTGGCGACCGGCACGATCGTGGGCGACAGCCTCGTATGTCGCTTTCCAGAACCTATCAGTCCCGGGAGGGCAAGCGCTAAATAGTCGAACAGGCTCTATTCCTCTCCCTGAGAAACTCCGCGGCTTCATGCCATCTCCCCGCACCCGTGCCGCCCCTTCTGTACCCATGAACACAAAATGGAAAAGTTG
>DATKSV010000156.1:0-30805 GCA_035531535.1 Candidatus Nanopelagicaceae bacterium
ACCAGGCACGGCGGTGCTACCATCCAGTCGCGACTGCGGGGGTGGACTCGACCCGGTCCAAGCTTCGATTTCCACAGGGTGCATCTCTCCCTCAGGTGAGTTTTCCACTGCTGTGTACAAGGTGTGAATTGCGCTTGGCTCTGTGCGTCGTCGTCGCCCTCCTGGCGCTGCCTTGAGCTTGTCCTCGGACCAGCTCTGGACTGCGGCGCAAGAGGAGTTGCGCTTCCAGGTGAGCCGCCCCGGGTATGAGGCCTGGCTCAAGAACGCCCGCCTGCTCAGCTTTGACGAGGATGTTGCCAGGGCGGTGATCTCCGTGCCCACGCCCCTGGCTCGAGATTGGGTAAGCGACCGCTATGCCGCGGTCATCCGGGAAACCCTCTCCGCGCTCCTGAACCGCGACGTCGAGGTTGAGTTCGCGGTCCAGACCTCGGGCGCGGAGGGAATGCCCTTGGCTCAAATCCCCGGCACCGGCAATGGTTGGGCCAACGAAAGCCCCGCCGAGAGCATCGCCGAGACCGTGCCCGGCCTCAACCCGCGATACACCTTCTCAGCCTTTGTGGTGGGCAACAGCTCGCGCTTCGCCCAGGCCGCCTGCCGCGCCGTCGCCGACTCCCCCAGCCGTGCCTACAACCCGCTCTTTTTGTACGGAGGCGTGGGCCTGGGGAAGACCCACCTGATGCATGCGGTCGGCCACGCGGTCTGGCAGAGCCACCGGCAACGGGTGGCCTACGTGACCTCGGAGAGCTTCATGAACCAGATGATCACCTCCATCCAGGAAAACCGGATGGCGGAGTTCCGGACCCGGTACCGGACCGTCGACGTGCTGCTGGTCGACGACATCCAGTTCCTGGCCGGCAAGGACCGCACTCAGGAGGAGTTCTTCCACACGTTCAACGCCCTCCAGGAGGTCAACCGTCAGATCGTGATCACCAGCGACCGGCCACCACGCGAGATCCCTACCCTGGAGGAGAGGTTGAGAACCCGGTTCGAGGGCGGCCTGATGGCTGACATCCAACCTCCCGACTTCGAGACCCGGCTGGCGATCCTGCGCAGCAAGCTGGGGCCATCTCAAGGCTGGGTGGGGGAGGATGTCCTCTCCTTCATCGCCCACAACATCAAGAAGAACATCAGGGAGCTGGAGGGCGCTCTCACGAGGGTCCTGGCCCACGCGTCGATCACCGGCAGCGGCAGCCCCTCACTGGACGAGGTTTCGGAGATGCTCCGGGACATCATCCCCACGGCCGACTCCCGGCCGATCTCGGTGGAGGCGGTCCAGACGCTGGTGGCCGAGTACTACGGGATAACCGTCAAGGAGATGGTCAGCAAGCGCCGCGACAAGCACATCGTGTTCCCGCGCCAGGTGGCGATGTACCTCATCCGCGAGGAGATCGCGATGAGCCTGCCGGCCATAGGTCTGGTCTTCGGCGGCCGCGACCACACCACCGTCCTCCACTCCTACGAGAAGATCTCTAACGATGCCAAGGAGGATCCCAGGGTCGCTGAGGATATCGCCCGGCTGCGTGACCAGCTGCGGCCCAACTGGACCCCTTGAACACAGCTTGTCCAGTGTCCCTGGGGAAGAGCGGGCCGCACCGGTGGGCAACCGGGACAGAGCTTGGGGCAGTTCAAAAGCGGCCGCCAACCGGTCCGCTTGTACACAGGATGTCCCCGCGCCTTCCGAGATCAACTGAAGCACATTTCCCCAGGCTTAACTCCCCTACTATGACTACGTTTCTAAAACCTGTTTCCTTCGTCTCGGGAGGCCTGTTCACAACTCCCCTGGCTGAAGACTTACTGCGAAGGAGGCAAACCAGTTGAAGTGCACGCTCTCGCCCCAACAATTGGGAGCAGGTCTGGCGGCTGTCACGCGGGCAGTTTCCAGCCGGAACACGTTGCCCATCCTCAGCAACGTCCTGGTGGAGGCTAGAGAGGGGGCGCTCGACCTCACCGCTACCAATCTCGATCTCACCATCCATCACACCATGGCCGCCGAGGTAGAGCAGCCGGGGATAGTCACGGTCCCGGCCCGGATCCTCTCTGAGTTCGTCAGCTCTCTGCCGGAGCAGCCGCTCACCTGGAACCTGGACGCTGTCCACCAGACCGTGCGGCTTCAGAGCGGCCGCTTCGACGCCCATGTGCGGGGCATCGATGCCGCCGAATTCCCGCCCCTTCCGGAGGTCGGCGATGGAGACTCCCTGGAGCTAGACCCCCAGGTCCTGCTGCGCGGGATAGACCAGACGGTGATCGCGGCCAGCGGTGACGAGGGGCGGCCGATCTACACCGGGGTGCTGGTGGAGTTCGACGGCCCGGAGGTGACCATGGTCGCCACCGACGGGCACCGTCTCGCGGTGAGGGTCATCCGGCTCACCGAGGGGAGTCCGGAGCCTCACGAGAAGTTCGGGATCATAGTCCCAGCCCGGGCCCTGGTGGAGCTGTCCAGACTGCTCAAGCCGCTGGTTTCTGGGCCGGCGTCGGTGACTCTCTCAGTGGCCGCGTCCAGGTCCCAGGTGCGCTTCCAGCTTCCCGGCTACGAACTCATCACCAGACTCATAGACGGGGTTTATCCCGGCTATGAGAAGGTGATCCCGAGTGGGGCTCAGACGACCGTAACGGTCTCGACAGAGGAGTTGCGCCGGACCACTCGAGTGGTCTCCCTGTTTGCCCGTGACGCGGCCAACGTCCTGAAGCTCCGGTGTGAACCAGGCCAGTTGGTGCTGTCAGCCAACACCAATGAGGTGGGGGACAACGTGGCCAGCCTAGACGCCACCGTGGACGGGGACAGCCTGGGGATAGCCTTCAACGCCAAATACGTCAGCGATGTGCTCAGCCTGCTGGACTCCCCGGAGGCTGAGCTGATTTTGAACGGACCTCTGGCTCCCGGGCTGATTCGGGCCCCCGGAGACGACAGCTACCGCTACGTGATCATGCCGGTCAGGGTGGCGCTATAGGCATTCCCGTCGGCTTGCTTCTTTGTACATATCCCAGCTGAGGCTGCTCAACTTCCGGATCTACCGGGAGGCGGAGGTCGACCTGCTGCCAGGGGTGAACCTGGTGCTGGGCGCCAATGGGGGCGGCAAGACCAGCCTGCTGGAGGCGATCGCAACCCTAGCCCTGACCAGATCGCCTAGATCCGCTTCGATTGCGGACTTCGCCACCTGGGAGCACTCCGAGATGGGCGTCTCGGCGACCATAGACGAGGGGTCCGGGAATGGGACCCTCGAATTCAGGGCCAGCCGGCAAACCGAATCCGGGCGCTGGGTGAGGCGGCTGCGCCGGGACGGTCAGCCGGCGGGGTCACGGCAGATGCTGGGAAACTTGGGAGTGGTCCTATTCTGGCCGGAGGACCTGCTGCTGATCAAGGGCGGCCCCGAGCCCAGGCGACGGATGCTGGACGTGGTGTTGAGCCAACTCTCCCCCGCTTATGCCGAGAGCGCGGTCAGGTACCGGCGCGTGGTGGAGCACCGCAACGCCGTGCTGCGCGGGATCAGGGAGGGGTCCGCTAGCGCCGGCGACCTGGTGCCATGGAGCGAGGCGCTCGCCAGCCATGGGGCGGGAATCATGGCCGCCCGCTGCGGCTATCTGCGACAGGCGGGAGAGGTGGCAGCGGAAGCCGCCGCCGGGATGGGCGAAAGGGGCGATCTGCTACTCGCCTACCGGCCAGGGCTGGGCGGATTGCGGTTTCAGCCGGAAGGTGACTACGCCCAGCTCCTCCACGCGGCGATGGCGCCGCGGCGGGCCGAGGAGATTGCCAGGGCGCAATCGCTGGTCGGGCCCCACCGGGACGACTTCGAAGTCACCCTGGGCGGGCAGCCGGCGCGCCAGTTCGCGTCGCAGGGTCAGCAGCGCTCCCTGGTTCTCGCCCTCAAGGTTGCCGAGGTCCGGCGGCACCTGCTGGACCGGGGAGTGGCCCCGGTGCTGCTGCTGGACGACGTGCTCTCTGAACTCGATTACGTGCACCGCACCGGCCTGATCGGCCTGCTCAGCTCCGGCCTGCACGTGGAACAGACCCTGATAACCGCCACCGAGGAGCAGGGGATAACCGCAGTGGTGCCGGTGGCTCAGGTCTTGGACGTGACCCAAGGCCGAGCTCGCGTGAGGCCCTGAGCGCATGCTTGTGGGGTGGAGAGAATTGAGGAAATTCTGCCGCGGGTGCTGCGTCGCCTTGGGGGCACCCGGCAGGTTCGGCAGGCCCGCGTTGAGGAGGCTCTGGGGCGGGTCTGCGGCGACTACCTGAGAGCCCACATCCGGGTGGTGGCGGTGGAAGGGACGACCCTGGTGGTGGCCTGTGCCCATCCCGCCATCGCCCACCAGCTGCAGATGGACTCGGCGCGTGTGCTGGACCAGATCAACACCAATTTGCCGGATCCCCAGCTGAAGCGCCTTCGTTTCGTGACCGAGAGCGGCTGACGCCTCCTGCGTTCGGGCCCGACTTGGGCTGGTCTCACAGCCGGGCCACGATCTGGCTGGCGGCGAGAGCCGCCGCGTCGGGTCTGGCCCAGGCGGCTGCTCCTGCCCGCAGCGACGCCATCAGGGGGTCCCCATCGGTGACCAGCCTTGCTAGCACCTCTAGCAGTTCGGAGGGCCCGTCGACAGCGATCCCGGCCCCGGCGTCGACCAGCAGCTCAAGGTTGGACCGCTCCTGTCCAGGCAGGGCATCGCTCACCAGGATCGCCAGGCCGGCCGCGGCCGCCTCGGCCAGCGCGCTGGGGCCAGCCTTGCCGACATAGACGTCGGCGGCCAGCAGCCACCGGGAGGGGTCCTGCGTGTAGGGGATGGCCTCCAGGGGTATCAGCTGCGGGCGGCCCTTCACCCAGCGCAGCAGCGAGCGATTGCGCCCGCACAGGACCAGCACGTGGAGTGGGAGCTGGCTCTCGAGCATGGCCCCGAGCAGCGGGCGAAGCTTGCCGGCGCCCTCGGCCCCGCCGCCGACGACCACGCAGAGCCGCTGCTCGTCGATCCCAAGCTCTAAGCGGAGCCGTCTCCTGGTGGCAGGCCCGGCCCGAGCTCCGATTCCGGGGTCGATAGGCAGGCCCACGTCCACCACCTGGGTCGCCGGGATGCCCTGGTTGACACACCAGCTGCTGGCGACAGGTGATGGACTGAGAAACAGGGCGTTAGGTGGCGACAGCCACCCGGGGTGGACCAGGGCCAGGTCGGTCACGATCGTCAGCATCCGGGCCGGTTCGGAGAGGCTGTTGGCGGCCATCTGCGCCGCCGGCCCCAGCAGGGGATGGCAGTTGACCACGACCCGGGGCTGGCGCTCCTGGGTCAGCCGGGACATCGCCGGCGCCAGCCCGGCGAGTAGAAATCGTTCCAGGGTCCTGCGCGGCCAGGACTTGGCGAAGGTCCGGAACAGGGCCCCCCAAAGCGAAGGGGAGGCCCGCACCAACGGCCCGTAGCTCAGGAAAAGTGCGCGAGCGCCGAGGCCGGCCCCGCCAGCCAGAGGGTCGTCGATGGCCACTCGGACCGAGCCGTGGGTCTGGTCCCGGATCGCAGCGCTGACCGCCTCGGCCACGCGTCGGTGGCCGCCCCCGGTCCGGGTGACCCAGAGCTGAACCTCCGCCCTGGAGTGGCTCCCGGCGGACTGGTCAGGCAGCGGTTCTGAGAGCTCCAAGGAGCCGGTCTGGCGGGAGCGTACCGGCGACCTCACCTGCGCCCACCAGCCACAGCGGATCCAGAGCTTTCCCTCGCCCGGATGACGGGCCCGAAGGCGTCGCCGGGAGCCGGCAGGGGACCTCCGTTAGGCCTCGCGGCGGCCTCGCTCGGAAGCCCGAGCCTGCCCGCCATGGTTCCCGCGGGCACCGGTCTCCGGGGGCGGCGATGCAGCTTGTCGGAGCGGCTGACCAGGGGTCGTGTGAGGAGAGGCAACAGGGTGGATGGTAGAGTGAAGTCAGCGGTCGCGGGGGGGAGGTTCGCGACCTTGTGCCAAATACCAGGGTGGATCACCATCGGGGTCTCATGTACAGCGCCCGTCGGGGCCCAGGAAAATTTGAAGCAGGCCGTCGGGGGCCTTCGCTGCGAGGTGGTGCAGACCGCCGATGGTCTGCGCGACTTGCGTGGGCGCTGGCATGAACTGGAAACGGCGGCAGCTCAGCTCAATCCGTTCCTGACCTGGGACTGGCAGTGGAGCTGGTGGGAGACCTTTGGGTCGGACTACGAGCCGCGCTGCCTGCTGGTGCTGGTCGGGGACACCCTGATCGGCCTGGTGCCGCTTTGTGTCGCTCGAGCTGAGCCGCACCGACTTCTCTTCGGAGGCGGCCTCAATCTCTCTGACCAGCTGGGGTTCCTGCATCTGCCCGGGCAGGAGGTGGAGGTAGCGGGCGCCACCCTGGACTGGGCTCAGGGTACCCCCCTGGACCTTCACTTCCTGCCCCAGGAATCCGCCCCGCTGTTGGCCCTCAAATCGGCCGCAGAGGCTCGCGGGCTGACCGTGGTGGAGCACCCGGAAGAGGTGAGCCCCGGGCTGGCCCTGCCCGGGGACTTCGAGGCCTATCTAGCGGCCTGCCTGGGCAAGAAGGACCGGCATGAGTTGAGGCGTAAGTTCCGCCGTCTCGACCAGGAACGGCCGGACTGGCGCATGATCACCCAGGACGACCTCGGTCTGGAGCCGGCGTTGACCGCGTTCCTGCGTCTCTTGCAGGCTAGCGGGGAGCACAAGCAGGAGTTCCTCACGCCCGAGGTCAGGCAGTTCTTCACCCGGATCTCGGGGCGGTTTCAAGAGCGGGGCTGGTTGCGGATCCAGCTCCTCGAGACTCAGGGAGAGGTGCTGGCGGGGATCTACGGGTTTACCGTGGGCGGGGTGTGGCACCTCTACAACTCCGGGTACGACCCCAACCACGGCTCACTCTCGCCGGGCCTGCTCTGCGTCGCGGAGGGGATCCGGGCCGCGATCGAAGAGGGCTGCACCAGGGCCGACATGCTCCGCGGCAACGAGCCGTACAAGTACCGGCTGGGGGCCGCCGACTGGCCGCTCCAGCGGCTGCTGGTCACCTCGCCAGCGGTGTCCCCGTGACCGCGTTGCTGCACCAGGCGCACGATGAGGACGCCATCGCCTTCCTATCCCTCCACGCCTCCCCTCTCGCCCGCCTGGGCAAGCGCGAAAACGGGGGCCTCAGCGTGTATGTCCGGGGCGTCTGCGAGGAGCTGGGCGCGCGCGGGATCCACACCGACGTCTTCGTCCGGCGCACTGACCCAGATCAGCCAGAGGAGCAGGTCATGGGTCCGCGGAGCCGCATCATCGCGGTCTCGGCGGGTCCGCTCCGGCCCTTGCCGAAGTACCAGCTGCCGCTGACGCGGGCGGAGTACTTGGCCGGGGTGCGCCAGTTCATTGCCCAATCCCAGCGGCGCTACACCGCCGCCCACAGCCACTACTGGCTGAGCGCCGAGGCGGGGGCGGCACTGACCGAGGAGCTGAGTCTCCCCTGGCTTCACACCGCTCACACCCTGGCCGCCGTCAAGGGAGAGCTGGGCTTCGACGGGGACGGTCCGGAGCGGCTGGTGGCGGAGCGGCGCGCGGTCGCCGCCGGCGCCAAGCTGGTCGCCAACACCAGCGCCGAGGCCAACGACCTGAGGCGGCACTACGGCGCTCTGCCCGGCCAGTGCATGGTGGCCCCGCCCGGGGTGGACCTGGTTCTGTTCCAGCCCCGGGACGCGGCGCGGCTGCGCGCGCGCTTGGGGCTTGAGGGCAGGAAGGTTGTGCTCTTCGCCGGCCGCTTGGAGCCGCTCAAGGGGCCGGACACACTTCTGGACGCCTTCGCCCTCTTGCCCCGGGTAGGGGGCCTGGAAGAGCCGGCCCAGCTCCTGTTCGTCGGGGAGCTGAGCAGCGAGGGGGCCCGGGTGGGCCAGCGTCGGGAGCTGCAGGCGAGGGTGGCGAGCCTGGGCCTATCCGACCAGGTCTCCTTTCTGGGCGCCCAGCCTCAGGATCGGCTGGCCCTGCTCTACTGCCTGGCCGACGTGGTGGTGATGCCGTCCCACACAGAGTCCTTCGGGCTGGTCGCCCTGGAGGCGCAGGCGTGCGGCACCCCGGTGGTCGGGGCCGCGGTGGGCGGGCTTCGGGAGGTGATCGCCGACGGGCAGACCGGGTACCTGGTGAAGGGGCGAGATCCCCACGCGTACGCGGCCGCGATCGCCAAGGTGCTCCTGGCGGCGCCGGCCGCAGCCGAGCAGATGGGTCAGGCGGCCTGGCAGCGAGCCCAGCGGTTCTCCTGGGAGCGGACCGTCGACCTTCTGCTTCCAGAATACGGGGTGGCCCCGCAGCTGGCGGTGGTCGCGGGCAGCGGCTGCGGCTGAACCGATCCGAGGCGCTCGCCCGGCGGAGGGATCAGCCGGCCCAGATCCCGAGGGCCAGCAACACCGAGCTGGCCGCCAGCACCGCCCCCATCTGTTGGAGCGCCCGGATCTGCAACCTGGGGTCCTCAGCGGCCGCGTTGCGGAGCGGCCCATCCAGGGTGGGCACCACCAGCCAGGGTAGAAACACGGTGAAGTGCTCGATCCCGGGGATGGCGATGAAGAGGGGGACCGCCAGGGCCAGAGCGACCAATCCCAACAGCAGGCGGCGCGACCTCCGGGCGCCCAGGATCACAGCCAGGGTGCGCTTGCCGGCAGCGGCATCGGTGGGGATGTCCCGGATGTTGTTGATCAGCAGCAGAGCGGCGGCCAGGGAGCCAGGCAGGATCGATGCCAGAACGGCTAGGGTCCCGATTTTGCCAACCTCCACGTAGACGGTCCCGCAGGTGGCGACCAGCCCGAAGAAGACGAACACCGCCAGCTCCCCGTAGCCTCGGTATCCGTAGGGACGGGGTCCGCCGGTGTAGAGCCAGGCGGCCAGGAGGCAAACCGCCCCGACCCCCAGCAGCCACCAGGACGTGACTGCGCAAAGCCAGGCCCCAATCAGGGCGGCGACGAGGAACGATGCCAACGCCGCGCCCAGCACCAGCCCTGGGGAGATCAGGCCGGAAGCCGCGGCCCGGGGCGGTCCCAGCCGGCTGCCACCGTCGGCCCCGTGGCGGAAGTCGGAGTAGTCGTTGGCGTAGTTGACCCCGAACTGAAGGGCCACCGCCACCCCGAGCGCGGCCAGGCTCCGGGTCCAGCTGATTCCCCCGAGGTGCGCAGCCACCCCCAGGCCCACCACCACCGGCGAGATGGAGGCCGCCAGGGTGGCGGGGCGCGAGGCGTGCCACCAGAGCCGACGCACGCTGAGGGTACCCGTCACAGGCATCGGGCCCGGCGCAGCCTCAGCCACCGACGAAGCTGGGAGGCCCGGCCTGGAGCCCGTCGGTCGAGTCAAACGCGGTGAGCGCGACCGCCCCGCTACCGTCGTCGTTGGCCAGGAACAGCTGGACGTAGCCGTTCTGGCTGCGGGTGTAGGCCAGCTGGCGCCCGGGGACGTTCACCGCAGCCGCCAGGGGATATTCGCCGTGGGTCGGGCCGACGATGACAGTCTGGGCCCCGGTGGTGATGGCCAGGGAGGCCAGGCCAGCCGACGCGGTCCGCACCAGGATGGTGCCCGCACTCATGAAGGCCAGCGGTTGCCCCGAGGTGCGGAGGAGCTGGCTCAATGGGTTGGTGGAGTTGGCGGGCTGGTACAGCCACACCGCAGGCGAGGTGCCGGTGCCGACCGAGAAAGCAAGGCTGTTTCCAGATGGCGACCAGACCGGGTTGCCCTCGGCAGCTGCTGACGAACTCGAGGTGGCCAGGTAGGTGACCGCCTTGAGGGTCGGGCTGAGCAGAGCGATGCGGGGATTGGACCCGGCCGGGGTCGCCACCGCAGCCAGGACCTCACTGTCCGGTCTCCATGCCAGAGGGCCATGCAGGCTGGCCAGGGCGCTCAGGGTCACGGAGACATCCGTGGCCACGGTGAAGACCCGCAGCGCGCCGCCGGACAGGAAGGCCAGCTGCTGGCTGTCAGGGCTCCACTGGGCCCCGGTGCTGGCGGTGCTCCCCAGCACCGGGGTGACCTTGCCCGTGCCCAGATCGGTCACCTGAATGGCTTGGTTCCCAGACAGCTCGGTGGCCAGGAACTGCCCGTTGGGAGAGCCTAGCGCGAAGCTGAACTGCTTGCCCGCCGGAGCGGTGGCCAGCACCCGCAGGGTGGGTGGGTCGCCGGGCGCCTGAGGCGGCGAAGCCGCCAGCACCTGCGTGTAGTCACTGGCGGTCGGCCCCGCCACGAAGTCGATGGCGGTGGAGCTCCCCGGCCGGCCCACCGTGAATTTGGTCACCACTCGCGCCTGGAGGTGGTTGCCGTCTATGTCCAAGGCGGCTCTGGTTACCCTCAGCGTGTAGGTGGTGCTCGGCTGCAGCGGGTGTACCGGCTCGATCAGGAAGCGACCGGCGACGGTGGGGTTGGGCTGAATCGCGTACCCACCGGCGGGTGCCGGGGAAAGGGAGATAGCTCCAGTCAGAGATGCGGGGTTCATCGCCCGGTCGAAGTTCACCGCGATCGCCTGATCCGGACCCAACGTCCCTCCGGCCGTGGGGAATGTCGAACTCAGCGATGGACCGCCTTCGGTCGAGAAGGCCCAGGAATGGGACAGGGGGTTCACGGCCCCAGCGGCCGACTCAATGTTGCCGGCCAGTTCCACTGTGTAGGTGGTGACCGTGGCCAAGGGATGGTGGGGATGAACCAGTCGCATCACCCGGCCACCGTCGGCCCACTGGAAGCTGCATCCGGTGCGGCCGTCACGAGCCGCCACCGGGATCGCGCAGCCGGGCGGCGGGCTGCCCTTGCGGCTGCGGATCTTGAGGGCCCGCTCGACCGATGACGCCTTCATCGGCACGCTGAAGGTGATCACGATGGGGACGTTGGTATGCACCGCGCCCTGGCTGGGGGCGGGCGAGACGGCGGTTATCTGGGGGGGTTGCAGGGGTCCGCAGCCAGCCAGCACGCCCAGCAGGCTACCAGCCAAGGTCGCTGCCGCTAGGGGCCTACCCCCATGGGGGCTCCACCGGCCCCCACCTCGACGAACGCCGGTCAGCCGATCTCCGCGAGGTCGATTGCAGTCAGCGCCTGGGGTGGGGCTGAGACAACGTCGATCCGCGACTCCCGTTCGGTGCAGGCTGCGGATGCCACCTGGGCTCCCTCGGTCAGGTCCGGGGCTGAGCTGGAGTAGCTGCCTCGGACGGTGCCCTCGGTGAGCAGGGCGACCGCGACCTGATCTCCTTGGCTGACCAGGATCCCACCTCCGATGTGCTGGTCCTCGATGTACTCGAGGAGAGCGTCGAAGTCGACGATCCGGGCTGGCAGGTTCACGAAGGCGGTGCTGGCGACGATCAGGGATGCCACCGACACCACCAGCTCGGCGGGCAGCTCGACCGCATCGATCAGCCCCTGGCCGAGGCTGACCGTCCGGACCACCTCCTGGATCGCGGTCTTGCCGCGACGATAGTTGCCGTCAGCGCGCTGCTGGGCCTGGACGATGTCGCCCTCGCGGAACAGGATGTGGGCCCGGCTGCGGTTGTCCCCCTCCCCGGTCACACTCACGTAGCCCGAGAAGCCGTCCTGGCTGAGAGTCTTGAGCAGCATCGGGAAGTTCAAGAACGATGCCTTCAAACCCGAGTGCAGGCTGGGGCCGCCGGGCAGTGGCACCAGCATCGACAGCTGGGTCCGAGTGGCCCCCGCCACAGGCTTGGGAGGTGGGCCGGACGGACCCGGTCTCACCGGCTGGCGGAGCGAGCCGCCACCCGCTGGGCGAGTCGGCTGGGTCGGCGCCGAGCTCGGAATCGAGGTGGCTCTGGCGACCGGCGACGGGGTTGGCGCCGCGGGGCGTGGCTTGAATTCGGCGGCCGGCGGGAAGGTCGGCTGGGCTGCGGGCACCGGGGCCCGGTACGGCGGGATATCGCTCATCTCCTCCTCCGGTTCGCTCATCGGACTGCCGGCGATCGAGTCCAGCCAGTCGCTGCCACTCTCCGAGCTGCTCGGGGTGATCGGACTGGGATAGGCCGCCGAACTGGCCAGCTCAGTGCCGACCCGTACCGGTTCGGCACTCGCGGCTGGCTGGCTCTTCCACCGGGACACCAGGTCCTCCGTGGAGCTGTTGATGGTTTCCTCGGGAGGAAGCTTGGCGCGCGGGTTGAAGTTGTACTGGCCGGACGTCCAGCCCAGCACCGTCAACACCGCCAGCTCACCTTCAACGCCGTCGCCGATGGCGTGAAATAGGTGCCCAAAGAGAAAGTGGAGCGCGCATTGCCGGTCCCCACTCTCGACCGCGAGCGTACCCGTGGCCCGCTCCTGCTGCATGGTCTGGAGCAGTTCGGCGACTGTCGTTGGCCCGAGGCTACCCTGGTTTTGCACTGTGCGGACTCACTCCTGCCGGTCCCGGCTTGCGCCCGACCGGCCCTCCCCGATTGGTCGGCGCGATACTACTATAGGGTCGCCGGCGATCGAACGTGATCTGATCTTGTTCCGGTGCCCACGCGTCTGGTCAGATGTTCGCACATGCTTCGCTTACTCGCCAGTGCCCATCTCCGGCCCGAAGCTCGTTGCCGCCCGACTTGGACTCTCCCGGACCCCTTCTGGACGCTGCTACCGCGCCCTCGCCCGAGCAGCCCAGGGTGGTTCAGAGCCGACCCCCTTCTCCTTCTCCCGCGCCCCTAGGTATGCCCGTGGCGCCGGCGGCGTCTGCCAGAATGGC
Organism: Candidatus Nanopelagicaceae bacterium; assembly: GCA_035531535.1. Lineage (GTDB taxonomy): Bacteria > Chloroflexota > Dormibacteria > Aeolococcales > Bog-877 > AG-12. The sequence goes on from DATKSV010000156.1 coordinate 12,630, forward strand.
CGGGCAGATGGTGGCAGAACTGGAATCACGTACGGGGCGCGCTTGGGATGAGCAGCTGCGGCGCTGGCCCAGCGCCAACCTTCTGCAATCCTACGGCTGGGGAGAGGTCCAGGCGCGGGCGGGGTGGGAGACCCATCGACTGAGGGTGGCCACGGCCGCCGGGACGCTCCCCGTCACGGCCCTGGTGGGCGCGACCGGGATCCCCGGAACAACTCGGGTCTATGTGCCCCGAGGCCCGGTGTGCGGGGCCGGCGATGGCCCGGCCTTCGCCGCCGCGGAGGCGGCGCTGGTGGCCCTGGGGCGTCGCTACCGAGCGCTCACGCTGGAGGTGGAGGCTCCCTGGTCCGCTGCGGAGGTCGGGGCCGACCACGAGTTCTGGAGCTGGCAGCCCGCGCCGGCGCGCCAGCCGCTGGCGACCGTGGTGGTCGACCTAGTGCCTCCCGCGGAGCAGATCCTGGGCTCCTTTCACGCCAAGACTCGATACAATGTCAAACTCGCAGAGCGGCGCGGAGTGCTGGTGCGGCCAGGCTCCCTGACGGACCTTATCGGCTGTGTCCGGGCCACCGAGACCCGGCAGGGGATCCATCTACCCTCGGAGCGGCACCTACGCACGGTGAGTGAGGTGCTGGGGCCGGCGGTTCGGGTGCTGGTGGCCGAGGTGGAGGGCGAGGTGGCCGCGGCGGTGATGCTGGCGCGCTGGGAGGAAGATGTGGTCTACCTCTACGGAGGGGCTACCGGCGGCCACCGGCAGGCCATGCCCAACCATCTGCTGCACTGGCGCGCGATGATGCAAGCGCGCGAGGAGGGTTGCACACACTATGACCTTTGGGGAATCCCCGAGACCGATAGCCCCGACCACCCCTGGCGGGGGCTGGCCCAGTTCAAGCTCGGGTTCGGGGGCCGGCGGGTCGTTTACGCGGGGTGTCGCCGTCGCGATCTGCGTCCCGCTGGGGGCCGGCTGGTGGGTGTGATGGACCGAGTGCGGCGCCGGGCGCGGCGGCTGTCAGGGTGAGGCGAGACGGATCAGCCCGAGAGCCGGAGGAAGAGATTCCCTACTTCCCCACTTACGAGGAGATCGCCTCCGAGCTCCTCGAGGGGCTGGAGCTGGCCGGACTACTGGTCCAGGATGTCGGCCACGAACTGGAGCCGAGCACAGGGGAGCGCACATTTCGGTGCGTGGTGCGGCTGCCTACCAGTGACCCGCCCCATCGCTACCTGGCCACCCTGCACTTTCACTGGGACGCCCTGCTCACCTATGTGGGGACCTATGGCCCGGGCAGCGAGTGCGACCTCTACCACGATGACGACGAGCCCTGCCCTCATGGCGGGGCCCAGCCCCACCCCGGGGTGGAGCTGGTCGCGGAGTACGACCTGGGCGATGGGGGTTACGAGCTTCGCGAGCTGGGGGAGGTTCAGGCCTGGATCGACACCGTGGAGACCCTGCTGGCTCGGGCGCTGCCGGTCCAGGAGGGCCGCGTCGTGCACCTGGGGCTGGCGATCCGGGACGGCAAAATCTGGGTCGACCGCTTCGTAGCCGAGCAGGCCTGGTATCTGGATCTGAGCGAGTCCCCGGAGCTGACCCTGATCTGTCGCGCCGTCGAAGCCACCCTCAAGGTCACCCCAGCCCTGGCCGATCGGCTCCCCCTCTGACCGGGACCGGCCGAGCCCAGGCCCCGCGCAGCCGAGCTGGGGCCAGCTCGCCGATCTCCGCCCCCCAACCCGGAGGGGTCCACTGCGGCACCAGGGCGGCCGCGCCCGCCAGCAAAAAGGGACGCTCCAGGAGGGCCAGATGGGGGATCGAAAGTTCTGGGCTTGAGATTGCCACGTCCGCCATCAGGATCACGTCCACGTCCAGACGCCGGGGGCCCTTGTCCACCAGCCGCACCCTGCCAGCCCGGGCCTCCGCCAACTGTGCGACTCGAAGCCATCCCCAGGCATCCCAGGGACCCTGGACCAGCAGCAGCTGATTCAGGAAGTCGGGCTGAGGGGGGCCGCCGACCGGGGTCGTGTTCCACTGGGGCGTGCTTGCCAGCACCACACCCCCCAACTCGTTGATGGTCTCCCGGGCGCGCTCCAGCCACAAGCCCCGGGGGGGCAGGTTACTGCCCAGTGACAGCACCGCCTGGGTGGGCGCGCCGTCGGTTCGAGCGCCGCTACCGGGCGGTGTCAGGGCCGCCTCAGTCGGACCGGTGCCGGGCCAGCCGATCGATCACCCGGGTCACGTCGCGCATGGCGGCCACATCGTGGACTCTGACCACGTCGGCGCCGCGTGAGGCCGCCCAGGCGACGGTGGCGGCAGTCCCCAGGAGGCGGCCGCCGACGGGCCGGTTGTCCAGCATCCAACCGACCATGGACTTGCGCGAGGTGCCCACCAGCAGGGGCCGCCCCAGCACCCTGAATTCCTCCAGATGGGTCAGTAGCTCCAGGCTCTGTTGCGGGGTCTTGCCAAAGCCAAAACCGGGGTCCACGAGCACCCGGTCCGCCGGGATGCCGGCTTCGACCGCCAGGCGCTGGGACTCTCGGAGCCCGGCCAGGACCTCGCCTCGGAGGTCCCGGTACGTGACCCCCTGCTGATTGTGCATGCAGACCACGGCGGCGTCAGCCGCCGCCACCACGGCTGCCATCTCTGGATCACCGCGCAAGCCCCAGACGTCGTTGACCGCGACCGCCCCCGCGGCCAGGGCCGCCCGGGCGACGACCGCCTTGGTGGTATCGACGAAGAGCGGCACCGAGAACTCGTCCGCCAACATTTCCAGGACCGGTACCACCCGGCGGAGTTCCTCATTGGGAGGGACCATCTGGTGCCCGGGCCGGGTGCTCTCGCCCCCCACGTCGATGGCGTCGACTCCTTCAGCCACCAGCTGGCGGGCGCGCTCTCGGGCGGCTCCCAACGAGCCGCCGACCCCGTCGCCGCTGAAGGAGTCGGGAGTCACGTTGAGCACGCCCAGCAGGTAGGTGCGGCGGCCGAACTCCCAGCGGGCGGAGCCCAAGCGCAGGGGTGGGGGCGGCCGAAGCAGGGCCCGGGCTGCGTTCGCTACCGCCCGCCCGGACGCGCCCAAGCGAAGGCCCAGGGTGGCCAGCTCGGCCAGAGTCCCGGTGACGACCGGCTCCCTGCCGGGATTCTCCAACTGGACCCCAGGCGGGAGCACATCTGGCCAGACGGTTGGGTCGACCGGTCCCGGCAGGAGCAGCCGGGCCCAGGGCCCGCCGGGCCCTTGGCCTGTGGCCAGCAGACGGACCTCAGAGCTCTCAGCCGGCGGCACTGACATCGTGCCAGTGTGGCGCAGCGGCGGCCACCCCGTGCCGGAGCATAGAATCAGCCCCGCATGGCTGAAGGAGAGCTGAGGCCCATGTTGAATGTCGCCATTCTGGGCCACAGCCACGATGGCAAGACGACCCTGGCAGAGGCGCTGCTGTTCGCAGCCGGCGCCATTCCGCGCTTGGGCAACACCGACCAGGGCACGGCCACCTTGGACTACGAACCCGAGGAGCAGCATCGCCACATCTCGATCCAGGTCGGCGTGGCGACCCTGCCTTGGGATGGGCGTCAGATCACCTTGCTGGACACCCCGGGATTCCAGGACTTCGAGGGTGAGGTGTTGGGTGCGCTGGAGGTCGCGGATGCCGCTGTGGTCACCGCCAGCGCCGCCGCCGGCCAGATCTCGGTTGGGACGGAGGCCGCCTGGAGCCACTTGGCGCCGCGCCAGCTACCTCGCTTGCTGGTGATGACCAAGCTGGACAAGGAGCACGCCGACTTCGGGGCGACGCTGGCCGCGCTGCAGGGGCGCCTGAACCCGAGGGTGGTGGCGCTCGAGGTTCCGATCGGACAGGAGCACGACTTTGTGGGCGCGGTGGACCTGCTCAGCGGCCGGGCCCTCCGCTTTGATGACCGTGGCGGGCACCAGGAGCAGGAGCTGCCCGCCGAGCTGGAAGCCGAGGTAGCCCGCCGACGACAGGAGTTGGTAGAGGCCATCTGCGAGTCGGACGATGCTCTCCTCGAGCAGTACCTGGACGGACAGGAACCCTCCCCGGAGACACTGCTGACGGCCCTGCGCAGGGCCACTTTGGAGGCCCGGATCGTTCCTCTCCTGGTCGCCGCTCCGGCCAGGGCCCTGGGCGCGAGGCGGATCCTGGAGGCGCTCAGTTCCTGCCTCTGCAGGGACGAGGCGCCGCCCGCAGCCGGGCCGCCCCAACTGTTCGTCTTCAAGACGGTGGCCGACCCGTTTGGCAAGGTGTCCTATTTCCGGGTCATGGAGGGCAGCCTGCGCGCAGACGCCCATCTGACCAATCCTCGCGACGGCCACGAGGAGCGGATCGCCAGGCCGCTGCGGCCCAAGGGCAAGGCGCTGGAGCCGGTGGACGAGCTTCGGGCGGGAGAGCTTGGCGCCGCCACCAAGCTCGTCCACACCGGGACCGGGGACACTTTGGGCTCCAAGGGGTGCGCGGCGCTGCCGGGCATCCCGTTTCCGCTCACCTCCTACACCATGGCTATCCGCCCCAGGAGCAAGGGGGACGAGGACAAGATTCACCAGGGCCTGCTGCACCTTGTGGAAGAGGACCCGACGCTGCGCCTGGAACAGGACCCGGACACCAAGGAGACGCTCCTGCACGGCTTGGGAGATGTCCATCTGGACGTGGCGCTGGAGCGCCTCCGCCGCAAGTACCAGGTGGAGGCCGTCCTGGCCACGCCCCAGGTGCCCTACCGGGAGTCGATTCGGGGCAGCGCCCGACAGCAGCACCGCTATAAGAAGCAGTCTGGAGGAGCGGGCCTCTATGGGGACTGCACCCTGGAGATCGAGCCGGTTCCCCGGGGGGAGGGCTTCGTGTTCGAGGATCGGATTGTGGGAGGGGCCATCCCCCAACCATTCCGGCTGTCGGTCGAGAAGGGGGTCCGGCAGGCTCTGGAGCAGGGGGTGCTGGCCGGTTTTCCGCTGGCCGACGTCAAGGTCCGCTTGGTGGACGGCTCCACCCATCCCGTGGACGGCAAGGACATCGCCTTTCAGCTGGCTGGCGCCATGGCCCTGCGCGAGGCGGTGGAGCAAGCCGGCCCCTACCTCCTGGAGCCGGTCATGGATGTGGAGGTGGTGGTCCCCCAGGCCCACATGGGGGATGTGATCGGCCACCTCAACGCCCGCCGGGCCCGGATCGGGGGGATGGTGCCGGCCGAGGACGGGCTCGAGACGTTGGCCGCCCAGGTGCCGCTCGCTGAGATGTATCGCTTTCCCATCGAACTCCGGGCAACCACCCAGGGCAAGGGGCGCTATTCGATGACCTTCAGCCACTACGAGGAGGTCCCCGCCCCGGTAGCCCAGCCGATCGTCGAGGCGCATCGAGCTGCCCTGCACTCGAAGGAGGTGGCGGCGTCCTGAGTCCGACCGGACCAGGGGCGGGCCCGGGGCCCAGTCTCCTGGTATAACCTCCCGGGTCGCAGGGGGCGGGCTGTCCAGAGCGCAGGCGCCCCATCGCGCCCGGTTCGCCACGGTTGACGCCAGGGCGGTTGTGCCACCACAGGAGAGCGAGTTGCCAGTCCGACAGAGCGTGCTTGACACCGCGGATGGGCGCCAACTGGAGATCTTCGAAGCCGGGCCCGCGGTCGGCCCCGCGATCGTCGTCCATCACGGGACGCCGGGCTCAGGCCTGCTCGCTCCGGCGTGGGTCGAGGACGCGGACCAGCGCGGGTTGCGGCTGGTCGGCTTCAGCCGGCCCGGTTACTCGCGGTCGAGCCGTCGGGCGGGCAGGAGCGTGGCGCAGGTGGTGGACGACGTGGTGACCGTGGCGGACGCCCTGGGGCTGGACCAGCTAGCGACGTGGGGCATCTCGGGCGGCGGCCCGCACGCCCTGGCGTGCGCGGCGCTCCTGCCAGAGCGAGTCGTGGCCGCCTCCTGCATCTCCGGGGTGGCCCCCTACCTGTCGGAGGGCCTCGACTGGACTGAGGGCATGGGCGAGGCCAACGTCGCGGAGTTCGGGCTCGCGACCGGCGGCAACGACGGCCGGCTCCTGGCCGCGCTGGAGGCCGGAGTGGAGGTGATGCGAACTGCCTCGCCCGAGCAGATGGTGGGCGAAATGAGTTCGATCCTGTCCCCTGAGGATGAGGCCACCATGGGAGGGGATTTCGGCCTCGTGATCGTGGATCAAATGCGCCACGGCTTGGCGCAGGGCCCGTTCGGAATGTTCGACGATGACCTCGCCTTCGTCAGCCCGTGGGGCTTTGATCCCGCCTCGATCCAGGTCCCCACCCAGGTCTGGCAGGGCGGCGCGGATTTGATGGTGCCCGCCGCCCATGGCGCTTGGCTGGCCGCCCGGATCCCGGGTGCGGAGGCCCACCTCGATCCAACGGTGGGGCACCTGACGGTCGTCGCCACCAGGATCTCCGAGGTCCACCGCTGGCTGCTCGGTCACTTCTAGTGCACGGCGACGACCGGCCCGGAGATCCTCGCGAAGCCTGCCCCGTCAGAGAACGTCCCGCAGCCGGAGGATGAGCCGGGTCGCGACCGCCAGCGGCCCCCGGATCAGGACCGCCCAGCCCGCGATCGCCAGCCACTCGGGGGCCACGAAGCCAGTCGATCTGCAGATCGTCGCCCCCCAGCGATGCCGGATGTGCAGCTGGGCGAACCGGCAGTCCCCAAGACCAGCCGGAGGATGAGGAGGCCGCCCAGGCCCGCAGGCCAAACCAGAGCCCCCCAGGAGCTTGGCGCTGAGTCGCCAGCGCCGGGACACGGCCAGCAGGATCACCCCGACCACCCACCCCCGATCGGGACCAGGACGCTTCAGACGTAGAGAAAGACCAGGGCCATGACATCGAGCCAGGGGTCCCAGGTCATCCAGAGCCCGGCCCACCTCGAGCCCCTCGGCTCCTGGAGGGAGCGCCTCGGCGAGATGGGCGTCGATTGCTCCAACAGCGGCTTGCGCGGCGCTGGCGGCAGGCCCTGCGCGGCCTCCCTCAGCCGGCGCCGAAAGTCAGCCACCAGCCGGCCTGGGTCGCTCGCGGTCACCGTAGCTCCCCTGCGGGGCACAGGACCAGCTCCACCATATCTGGAAAGGTCCGCCACTCCGACCGGAAGCGCGCCAGGGCGAGGGAGCCCTCGGCCTGAGCTGGTAGTCCTTCCCGGCCCGGTGCCCCGTCCCCGGCCGCCAGCTGCTGAAGACGAGGCGGCTCTCCTTGAGGCGGTTCAGCAGCGGGACACGGTCCCTTGGCTGGTGGCCAGCCCGCCCATCGCGCTCATGGTCCGGACCAGGTCGCAGCCGTAGCGGCACTCAACCTCCAGCGGGGCCAGCACACAGGACTCCACAACTCCGCGCCGCAGCTCGGTCATCTCGGAGCCCGGTGGCGACGGCATTTGGCCGACCATGAACCTCCTCGGTCAAAGCCTGGCCAGGGCGGAGGCCCAACACCAGTCGGGTGGGCCACGCTGGGGCGGTCGGGTCCCCCGCCAGGATGCACAATTGCTGGCCATGGGGTATATTTGCGTATGCAACCACTTTTACGAGAAGGACCAGGTGGTCCCGCTCACGGTTGCCTAAGGAGTAGTGCCATGCCCGCCATCACCGCCGCCAACCCACTCGCCCTGCCACACCTGCCCGCCGCGGCGCCGCTCGATGCCCCGGACCGCGCAGTGATCTCGGTCACCACCGCGCCCTCGGGGCTGGAGGGTGAGGGCTTCCCGGTGCGACGGGCGTTCGCCGGAGTCGGCCAGGCCCTGCTGGACCCCTTCGTACACATGGACCAGATGGGCGAGGTCGAGTACCAGCCCGGGGAGCCCAAGGGGACCCCCTGGCACCCCCATCGGGGCTTCGAGACCGTCACATACATGATCGACGGAACCTTCCAGCATCAGGATTCCAACGGCGGTGGCGGGGTGATCACCAATGGGGACACCCAGTGGATGACCGCCGGAGCCGGAATCCTCCACATCGAAAAGCCCCCTGAGGCGCTGGTCGCCAGCGGCGGGCTCTTCCATGGGATTCAGCTCTGGGTGAACCTGCCCGCCAGCCAGAAGTGGAGCCCACCCCGCTACCAGGACATTCGCGGCGGCCAAGTGGCGTTGCTGTCCTCGACCGACGGGGGAGTCCTGGTCCGGGTCATCGCCGGCGAGGTGGCCGGTCACCAGGGGCCGGGCGTGACCCACACCCCGATCGTGATGCTTCACGCCAGCCTCGCTCCGGGCTCCCTGCTGCGGCTGCCATGGCGCCCTGACTTCAACGCCCTCGCCTACGTGCTGGCGGGCAGCGGAGTGGCCGGCGGCAGTGCCCCGGTCACGACTGGCCAGCTGGCGGTCTTCGGCGCCGGGGGCGCCATCTCTCTCGCCGCCGACTCCCACCAGGAAAGCCGATCCCCGGTGATGGAGGTTCTGATCCTGGGCGGGCTGCCGATTCGGGAGCCGGTCGCTTGGTACGGGCCGTTTGTGATGAACACCGAGGAGGAGCTGCGGCAGGCCTTCACCGACTACCGAGCGGGCCGGCTGGGGACGGTCCCCGCCGCCCACCTGGACCTCGGCACCAGACCCGCCGACTGAAAAACGGCTGGCATCAGCCCCCCGACACCGCCGGGACGATGTGAAGCTTCGCCCCGGGCGGCACCGGGGTCTCCATGCCTGCCAGATCGAAGATGTCGTCGGTGTCCAGGTAGATGCGGACGTGCTGCCGGAGGCGGCCCCGCTCGTCGCGGAGCCGTCTCTCCAGCAGGGGCAACTGTCCGGCCAGGAGGTCGAGCGCCTGCCCCACCGTGGCACCTTCGGTAGGTATCTCGCGAAGGCCGCCTGCGGCCGGTCGCAGTGCCGCCGGCACGACCAGGGTCGCGGTCACGCCACGACCGCAGCCCTGACCGACAGCACATCCGGCAGGTGGTCCAGCAGCAGCTGCCAGGAGTCGCCGTCGTCGAAGCTGCCGTACACCTCCCCATTGCGGGTCCCGAAGTAGATCCCGGCCGGCTCCCCGTCATCGGTGCAGAGACCGTCGCGGAGCACCGCCGAGTGGTAGTTGGTCTGCGGCAGCCCCTTGGCCAGGGGCTCCCAGCTCTCCCCCAGGTCGCGGCTGCGGTAGATCCGGCAGTGCTTCCCCGGGGGCATCCGCTCCGAGTCGGCCTGGAGCGGGAAGAGGTAGACCGTGTCCGGCAGGTGCGGATGGACCAGGATCGGGAATCCGAAGGTGGAGGGCAGGCCCGACTCCACCGCGGTCCAGCTGTCGCCATAGTTCTCAGAGCGGTACACGCCGAAGTGGTTCTGGGCTAATAGCCGCTCTGGCCGCGAGGGGTGGCAGCTCATCTTGTGCACGCACTGCCCGAACACCGGGAAGCGCTGCTCCTCCGGCATCCAGTAGCTCTGAATGCCGGTGTTGGCGGCCTCCCAGTTGGCGCCGCCGTCCTTGGTGCGGTAGACGCCTCCGGCAGAGAGCGCGACGACCAATCGCTTCGGGTCGGTGGGATGGGGCACGACCGTGTGCAGGCAGGCACCCCCACCTCCCGGCTGCCACTCGGGCCGGTGGGGGTGGTTGAAGAGCCCCTCCACCAGCTCAAATGTGAGACCACCATCCTCGGACCGGAAGAGGGCATGAGGCTCGACCCCCGCGTAGACCACCCCCGGCTGGTTGGGCGGTCCGGGCTGAATCTGCCAGACTCGGGCGAGTGAGGCCCCGGTGGCCTTGGGGAAGGCGACCGGCGCCCGGTCGGGCTCCTGCCAGGTGGCGCCCAGGTCGTCCGAATGGAACAGCGAAGGGCCCCAGTGCTCGCTGGTGGCGCCGGCAAAGAGGCGTGGCGTCGCTGCCCGCTGGTCGATCCCGACCCCGTAGACGGAGCTCATCACCAGTTGCAGCGGGTTCATCTGCCAACTGCTCCGGGCGCCGCCGGATCTCGCCACCACCACTCCCTTGCGGGTTCCGACCAGAAGAATGGCGTCTGTCATCACATGGCACCTCAACTTGCACCGGTATTCCTGTTAGGAATAGGTGGATATCAATACCATGCCTGTCATGCCGGGTCAAGCCCCCCCGTCGGTGACCGGATTCGCCCTCATGGGGCTGCTCTCCCTGCGCGGCGAGATGAGCGGCTACGGCTTGAAGCAGCTGGCCGACCGCACCTTGCGGTTCTTCTGGGTGGCCCCCGCCATGAGCCACGTCTACTCCGAGCTGGAACGGTTGCGGAAGGCGGGATTGGTGAAGCAGACGGTGGCCACCCGGGGGCGGCGGCAGCTGCGGAGGTACAGCCTTTCGGACAGGGGTGAACGCGTCCTGAAAGCCTGGCTGGGAGCCGGTCAGGTCGAGTTCCCGGGGCTCAAGCACGAGGTGGCCCTGAGACTGTTCCTGGGGCATCTGACCGGCCCTGACCGCCCTCTGCAATTGCTTGAGGCGTACCGCAGCCAGCTGGAGGGCCGGATCGAGGAGCTGAGGGTTATCCGCCGCCGGCTGGGGACGGATCCCCACTTCCAATACCCGGCCATGGTGGCCGAGTGGGGCATTCGGTACTACCAAGAGGAGCTCGCCTCAGTTGAGCAGGTTGGGAGCCAGCTGGTCCAGCCCCGTTTCTGAACGGAGCCGCTCCGCCCGCCCGGGGACTGTGATCGGGACGGCGAAGCCGAGACATCCAGGCGGCGGTCCCCCAAACGACAGGGATCTCGATCCGGTGCTCCGGGCCGGCGGGCTTGCCCCAGTTGCGGAGGTAGACCCAGGCCGAGTGGGTGGGGGCTGCGGGGGCGAGGAGGAGGTCCCGCGCCAGGGATTGCGGGTCACGCGCCCGGTGGCCGCCGCAGCCGGCCCTGGCTGGGGGCCACGCCGTCATTGCCAGGACTGCCCGGAGCGCGGGGTCGGCCGGCTCCCCGGCCGCGCGGAGGTATCCGGCACCGGGACGGCCAGCGCTGACTCCATTCCCGCCATCGCCGGATCGGGTGGTGGCGGGCGAGATCCGGGCCCTGACGGCGAGGGAGGTCGACTCAGCCCGGGAGAAAGCTGAGCCGCACGGTCCGGACGTTGTTATCACGGTTGGTGTCCAGCAGAGCGAGGCTCTGCCAGGTACCAAGGCCGGGCCGGCCCGCGCGTACCGGCACTAAGACCGACGCCCCGAATACCGCCGGCAGCAGGTGGTCGGCCCCATGCCCGCGGCTGCCGTGACGATGGTGGTAGGAGTCGTCCCTGGGCAGGTGCAGCTCGATCCAGGCCAGGAGGTCCTGTTCGCTCCCCGCACCCAGCTCCATCAGGACCAGGGCGGCCGTGGCGTGGGGACAGAACGCGTGGGCTAGGCCGGCACCGCGCCCGGCGCAGAAACGGACCAGTTCTCCGGTGAGGTCCACCACCTGGCGGCCCGAGGTCTCCAGGCGCAGCTCCATAGTCTCCATGGCATGAATGCCCTCCTTGAGCAACCTGAACGGTATTCTGGGACCCGGCGGCCAAGGTAGGAGGCAAGGCGTTGGCCGGATCCACCCGGGAGCTGGGGACCCCGTCAGGGCGCGGGGATCGGACCGCATTCGTGGCGATGCTGCGAGCGGTCAATGTCGGGGGCCGCAACCGAGTTCCCATGGACCAGCTCCGCGAGCTGGCGGCGGCCCTTGGGCACAGCCGGGTCAGCACTTACATTCAGAGCGGCAACCTGGTGTTCTTGGGGGTCCGAGACGATCCGACCGCGGTTGCGGCGGAACTCGAAGCCGCCCTGGCGGCGAGATTCCAGCTGGCCGTGTCCGTTCTGGTGCGCACCCGCAAGCAGATGAGCGAAACCGTCGCAAGTTGGCCGCAGAGCGATGACCTCGAGACCTCGCGGCACGTCACATTCCTGGCCAGCGAGCCGGATTCCCGATTGGCTGAGGCCCTCGATCCCAGCCGGGGGCTGCCCGATCGCTTCTGGATCGCCGGCGGCGACATCTACCTCAGCTGCGCTCTGGGCTATGGACAGACCAAGCTCAACAACGCCTTCTTCGAGCGCAGCCTGAGGGTCGCCGCCACCACCCGCAACTGGGCCACCGTGCGCCGCCTGCTGGCGATGGCGAACGCCCTGGGGCCCGCTTCCGGACGGCCTCCGGAGAGCGACGGCACTACCTGAGCTTGCGATTCGACCTGTGAGCTGGGGTGGAGGGACCTCGGCGGGGCCGGAATGTCCGTCCGGGGGGAAGCGCCTCAGCCGCGCCGTGGGTTGACCGAGCCGTGCCCGCGCCCGGCGGACCATCGGGCGGTCAGGAGGCGAGCCGCGGCCAGTCCCACTAGGACCACCATGGCAGCGCTCCGGCCGAATCCCGGTCAGTCGATCCCGAGGAGGAGGAGATCCCGGGTGATGTCCATGTGGCCGCGATGGCGGGCTAGCTCCTCATGGATATGGATCATGGCGCCTCCCTGCGTTCGACCTAGGGGGAGCTCGGCAGTCTCGTCCCGGGGTTTGTTTCGGGGCGGGTCGCCGGCCACCGCATCTCGCAGATCCTTCGCCAACTGCTGCCGTACCAGACTGGTGCGGGCAGCCAGCTCCGCCACCGTGCCGCGGGCCCTGAACTCGGCCTCCCGGTCTCGGGCGGAGGGCCGGCCGGCCACGACGTGCCCGCCCCAGTACTCGACCACTCCCAGGCAGTGGGCCAGGATCGCGTAGGGCGAGTTGGACCCCGCCGCCCGGAGCGCCTTATTGGCGAGCTCGTCGCCCAGCTCCTCCACCATTCTCACCATGGAATCAAGCTGCTCGTCGACAAAGTACAGGTAGTCCTCTTCTGAGATCATTTCGGGACTCCAGGTCACGGCTGCCGGAAGGGCCGTGGCAGTCCGCGGCCGCCAGCCCCACTTCCCGTGTAGCGTAGCTCCGTCAGCCAACTCCAACGCGGGGACTGACAGGGATTCCACCTTCATGCGGTCCGCCCTTCGCCGGGATGGCTCGCCCGAGCCCCAGCTGGGCGCAGGTGGCCCGCCGCCCCTAGTCGGGGCTCGCCTCCAGCGCCCGCTCCAGCGCCGATTGGGTCACCGGATCGAAGGCCACCAGCGTCACCTGCTCGATCGGGGCCGGACAGTGCCGCGCCTCGCCGACCGCGATCGCGGCGGCGAGGTCCACTGGGAAGCCGTAGATCCCGGTGCTGATCGCGGGCGCCGCCACCGACCGGCAGTCGGCGCCGGCCGCCAAGCGGAAGGCCGCTCGGTACGCCGAGGCGAGCAGCTCCGGTTCGCCCTCGGCACCTCCTCTCCAGACCGGCCCGACCGCGTGAACCACCAGCCGCGCCGGCAGCCCGTGCCCGCCGGAGAGGACCGCGCCCCCGGTGGGGCAACCGTGGGGATGGCGAAGTCGCAGCTCACGCGCGAGCTCCGGGCCGGCGGCGCGATGGATCGCACCGTCCACGCCGCCGCCCGGCCGCAGCCGGCTGTTGGCGGCGTTGACCACCGCGTCGCAGGCAACAGCGGTGATGTCCCCCCGCCACACCGCTACCCGCGCCACGGCCCTCTACGGAGCTTCCGGCACCAGCCGCAGCACTCCGGCCAAAGCCAGGCCCGCCAGCGTCTTGGCATCTCGAAGCAGCCCCTGAGAAGCGAGCTCCAAAACCTCGTCGCGGCTGAACAGTCGGCTCTGCAGGACCTCATCCGGATCCGGATTGGGGTCGCCCATGGCGGTGATGCCGGTTGCCCGGTAGTACCAGAGGAGTTCGGTGCTGTACCCGGGCGCGAGGAAGGTTGCCCCCACCGCCAGCCACGACTCAGCCCCGTACCCGGTCTCCTCGGCGAGCTCGCGGCGGGCGGCCTCCAGAGCCGACTCACCATCCTCCCGGCCCCCGGCCGGGATCTCCCAGAGCAGTTCGCCCGCGGGGTGGCGGTACTGCCGCACCAGCAGGACCGCACCATCGTCAGCGAGGGCCACAATCCCGACCCCGCCCGGGTGGTGGACGACCTCCCGGCGGGCCTCCACTCCGGAGCTGACCCGGACCATGTCCACGGTCAGGCGCAGGAGACTCCCCTGGAAGCGTTCCTCACTCGCCAGCAACACGTCGTGGCCCAAGTCTGAATCGGTCACCGTGGTCGAGCATAACCCGGCCCGAGTGGCTGCGTATGATGGCGCCCATGTCGCTGGCAGCCGACTACGCCAATCCCTATGAGCTGACCGCGCTGCAAATAGCCGCGGCTCGGGCCCAGCTTGTCTTCCGGTCTCGCCACCGGCGCACCTTGCAGCAGCGTCTCTGCGACTCGGACGCCTTGGTCGACCAGGTCGAGCACTGCCGGATGGCGGAACGGAAGCTGGTCGATGCCGCCACCTGGAGCAACGTGGTTCGCCTGGTCGCCGAGGTCGATCCCGGGCTCCGCCACAACCTCGGCAGTCGGCGAGATCCAGAGCGGGTTGGCCAGGTGCTCTTTGCCCTTCAGGCCCGTCTCATGGAGGCGGTCCGGGAGGAGCGCTGCCGAGGGCTCGCTCCTGTCATACCGCTCTTCCCCGCCCCCTGACCCGCGCGGCCGGGAGCTGCCCGAGTGGGCCGTCACCGCCGCCGGAACCGTGGGCTTCGACGACCTGACCACTCCTGCCGGGCGGGCTTCGGAGATCCCCGGTGGGTCTGCCCTCTACTTCACGCTGGCGGCCGCACCGTACTGCCAGGTCAGGCCGGTCGCGGTGCTGGGCGAGGACGGAGACCTCCTCGCGGAGCTGCTCCAGCAGCCTGGCGTCGACCCGTCCGGCTTGGCCCGTCGGCCCGGGCCGAGTTACCGCTGGCAGGCGGTCCACGCCGCGGATAAGGCGGTTCCGTTGCGGGAGGAGCAGAGCTTCGGGGTCTACTCAGATTGGCGGCCCCAGGTCCCCTCGGTCGCCCGAGGCAGCCAGCTCCTCTTCCTCGGGTCTATGCTCCCCCTAGCCCAGGTCCGGGTCCTGGGCCAGTGCCGCAGAGCCGAGCTGATCGGGTTGGACACCATGAGGGACTTCATCTCCAGCGACTTTGACCGGGTCGCGCAGCTGCTGGGGGTGACCGACCTGCTGTTCGCCAACCGGGCCGAGCTGGAGCAGTTGTGGCCGCATCCGGGCGGGGCCGAGCGGGCAGCCTCCGAGCTGCTGGGCCGAGGTCGCCTCCGGGCGGTGGTGCTCAAGCTCGGGGAGGCGGGGGCCATGCTCCTGACCCGCTCCGGTACGCGCCACTTCCCGGCCGATCCAGTGGAACGGGTCGTGGATCCCACCGGGGCGGGTGATTCGCTGGCGGGGGGGATGATGGGCCGCCTGGCTCAGCTGAGGCGGATCGATGACGGGGCTTTGGAGATGGCGCTGCCAGCCGGCCTGAGGGCCGCGGCCAGGGCCATCTCAGCCTTCGGGGTCAGGGGCCTGCTGGAGGCAGTGACCGGAACCCAGGGTCAGTCGAACTCTCCGGAAAACGCCAACCGAGCCGCCTCCTAGGCGGCTCACTCCCCCCAATGCGCCACCTGGACCTCACCCAAATGCGGCCGCACTTCCAAGTCGCGGGTGGAGCCGCCGATGGGCGACTCCGTTGGGTCCTGTTCGCAGGGTGGTCGGAAGCGTCCGAGTCGATCCAGATGAAGCCGGAGACGATGCTCCCTCTCCTGGTGTCGAATCGGCCCAGCTGGCAGAAGGCTGGGCGGGCCATGCTCCCACGCCGAGGGGCACCTGGCCGGGGCCCCGTCAGCGGCGGTACGCCGGGCCTCTCACTGGCTGAAGGGATGCACCGGGGTGAGCGTCCGCACCTCAACTGGCGCGGACAGGCGGGCGAAGTCCTCCGCGTCGTGCTCAGTCCCAACCACGAAGCCATAGTGCATCGGCACGGCCAGCCGAGGTGAGATCGCGCGCGCCAGCCCGGCCGCCTCCTCGACGTCCATGGTGAAGGTGCCCCCGATGGGGAGGAAGGCGACCTCGGTCCGGATCTGGTCCAGCTCGGGCACGTGGTCGGTGTCGCCCGCGTGGTAGTAGGTGTGTCCGCCCAGGGTCAGCAGGTAGCCCACCCAGCCGTTGGCCCTGGGGTGGGCCTCCAGCCGCTCCTCCGCCACGTTGTAGGCGGGAACCGTCTCCAGATGGACCCCGGCAGCCTCAAGGACCTCGCCGGGAGCCACCGCGACGACCTGGCCGGGAATCTCCTGGGCCACGTCGCGAGGCGCCACCACCACGGTCTTGGCGGTGCGCACCCGCTCGATGTCCTCGAGGGAGAAGTGATCGAAGTGAGCGTGCGTGATCACGATCAGGTCAGCCGGATCGGAGGTGGTCACCTCCCAAGGGTCAATGTAAACACTCAGCCCGCCCCCCTTCCAGAGGTAGGCCGACTGCTTGAACCAGGTGAACCCATCGAGCATCCGAATCCCCTCCAGCGCTGCCGACGGCTAAGAGGCCCAGGATAGCGCTGGGGGGTTGGCGCTCAGCTGCGAGAGTTCGCCGCTGCCTGCCCGATCTCTGCCGCCGCTGTGTCGGGGTCCTGGACGTCGACCACCAAGGCGCGGTAGTGCTCGTGCTCAAGCGAGATCACGATGGCGTGCCCGGGACGGTGCACGTCCCAGAACATCAGCCCGTCGGTGCCGGCGAAGGTGCCCGCCTGGAGGACCCCGGGGATGCGCGCACCGGCGACCTTCACCCCGCTCAGGGCCTCGACCCCCTTGTTCGGCTCGGAGTGGACCTCGGTGATGTCGTGCAACGGGATCGACAGGTGGCTCCGCAGCGCCCAGAGCTTGTCCATTCCCTCCACGGTCAGCTCCAGGGTGGAGCCCGTAATCGTGTATTCAGTCACGCTGGCAGCGTAGGCCGGCTGGACGGCTTAGTCAATGGAGGGTTGACACACCGCCAGTCACCGCTACGATCGGAGCATGGCGGCAGAGTCCTCGGCGCGGGAAACTCTGGCGACCCTGCTGGAGCAGAACGTCTCCGCAGTCGCCCGAGCGTTGCGCCAGCCAGCGGTGGGGTCGGCGCTGGGAGCGCTCTCGGCCTCGATCACCGTCGCCCAGGTCGCGGAGGACGCGATGCGCTCGCTGGTGGCGGACGCCCGGGTTGAGGGGCGTACCTGGGCGGAGATCGGGACGATCCTGCGCATCAGTCGGCAAGCCGCCCAGCAGCGCTTCAAGGACGAGCTGGCCATGGGCGACCAGGAGTTGGCGGGGCTCGGGGCCGAGGGCCTCAAGGTGCTGCGGCAGTGGGCTGCGGGCGAGGGAGCGCTCATGGTCCCGCGCTTCGATGAGGCAGTGCGCGAGCGCCTGGACGAGGCGGGGCTGGCCGCCGCCTGGGCACAGGTGGAGGGGCTCTCGGGCAAGCTGCTGACCGTGGGCCGGCCCACGGTGGCTGCTCGCGCCAAGTACCGGGTGGTGGACATCCCGCTCGCCTTCGAGCGAGGGCCGATGAAGGCCCGGATCAGCTTCGACTCCGAGGGCCGGATCGCCGGCCTCTTCGTCCTCTACCCCGACCTCCCCTGAGCGCGTGCCCTGGCCCCGTCCGCAGTGGCCTCAAGCCGGCCGGAGGCGTACCGCCACGGCCGCGAGGAGAAGGCACACCAAAGCCAGAACCAGGCCGCCCACCAGCGGCTGCACGGCTGCGGATCCGCCCCAGGACCCGGCCGCCAGCTCGCTGGTCCGTCCTGTGACTCCAGTTGGCAGCGAGTTGTTCAGCGGCGCCCAGAAGCCAGGGAGGGCGCTGAGGGCTATGTAGGCGACAAGGGCGACGCCCCCGGCCGCCACGCCGCTGCCCAGGGCCGCGCTCGCCAGCAGGGTGAGGGCGACCACGTCCAGCAGCATCACGAGCAGCCCCAGGTTGATCAGGAGGTAGGGGCCGAGAGGGGCAGGGTGAAAGAGCAGCGCCACGTAGCCGAACGAAGCCAGCGCCGCCGCCGAGAGGCCCACCAGCACCACCAGCCCGTGCGCTGTGAACTTGGCCAGGACGTAAGCGCCGGCGGAGACCGGCCGGGAGAGGATCAGGGCAGCCACGCCCCGGGCCCGCTCCTCCGCGATCCCCCCCATCGACAGCAGGATCAGCGCCAGGGCGGGCAGCTGGTCCAGGTCCTTGGCGTAGGCGACCACGGCGTCGGTGGCGGTCTGGCGGGGCATCGCGATGGCGATCCCCGAACCGGCTTGGGTGCGCACCAGGTCGGGCAGGTAGTAGGTGAGCACGACCGCCCCCAGTCCTGAGAGCATGAAGACTGCCGCCGCGATCAGCCAGCGTCCGGTCACCACGCTCTCCCGGAGCTCCTTGCCGGCCAGCGTTCGGAACCCGGACATCGAGCTCATGCCGCTTGAGCCGAACTGGATACCAGGCGTAGGAATACCTCCTCCAGGGAGGG
>DATKSV010000157.1:0-17673 GCA_035531535.1 Candidatus Nanopelagicaceae bacterium
GGCGCGTGCTCTCGCGCCGGCCCCCTGCTGGAGCGGATGGAGACGCCACTCTTGGTTGCGTGCCCGCTGGCATCCAACCGTTCCGGCGCAAGCTGGCGGACTGGGAGGCCTTGGCCCGGGGGCCCGGCACGCAAGGTGACAGCCCGCGGAATCCGGCAACAGTTGGCCGGACTGTTCGAGCAGCGCAGCTAGTGCGCCCGGGAAGCTGGGCCCGACCACGGCCCAGCGCCGGTCATTTTGATGGAAGCCTCAGGCAGTCTCCGCTGGCGGGGCAGCCATCTCCTGCACCGGGTTGGTCGAGATGGGCCGATCTCCGGTCCCCCCGGCCCCCTCTGGGCGTCCTCGATCACGCAGTGAGTGTTCCAGGAAAGCTAGAAAATCGGTGCGCTCAGCGATCAGCTTCTCTGTGGGCTTGCCCGTGCCGTGGCCGGCCGACGTCTCGACCCTGATCAGGATCGGCTCGGTGCCCGCCTGGGCCGCCTGAAGGGTCGCCGCGAACTTGAACGAATGGCCGGGCATCACCCGGTCGTCGTGGTCGCCGGTCATGACCATGGTCGCCGGATAGCTGACCCCGGCGCGCACATTGTGCAGGGGCGAGTACCGGCGCAGCCAGCGGTACTGGGCGGGGTCCTCGGGATCACCGAAGTCGCTGGTCCACGCCCATCCGATGGTGAACTTGTGGAAGCGCAGCATGTCCAGCACCCCAACCTCCGGGACCGCCGCCCCGAACAGCTCGGGGTGCTGGGTGAGACACGCTCCGACCAGCAGTCCGCCGTTGGAGCGACCATCGATGGCGATGCGGTCGGCCCAAGACCACCCGGAGCCGGCGAGCCACCTCGCGCAAGCGCAGAAGTCGTCGAAGACGTTCTGCTTGTTGGCCAGCCGGCCTGCGTCGTGCCAGCTCCGGCCGAACTCACCGCCGCCGCGGAGGTTGGCCACCGCCAGCAACCCGCCGCGCTCCACCCAGACCCGCTCCCCGGCGGAGAAGGAAGGGGTCAGGGGGATGTTGAAGCCGCCGTAGCCATAGAGCAGGACCGGAACCTCTCCATTTTTGACCAGGTCGCGCCGGTGGGTTAGGAAAACTGGGATCCTGGTGCCGTCGTCCGAGGTCACCAAGACCTGCTCGGTCACGATGAGGTCGGGATCGATCCGGGCCTGCGGCCCCTGCACCAAAACGGTCTCACCGCTCTCCAGGTCATGCGACCAAATCGAGGTCGACTCGGTGAAGCTGCTCACCGAGAAGTGCATGACCCGGCTGTCACTGCGCCCGCTGAGGCCGGTCACCGTGACCATCCCCGGCAGCGAGATCTCGCCCACTCGCCGGCCATCGAGGCGGTGCACGACCAGCTGCGAATGGGCATCCTGCAGGTAGTGGCAGACCAGCCTGCCGCCAAAGTGGTCGACGCTGAGCAGGGTGGCTTCGGTTTCGGGGATTACCTCCTGCCAGCTGCCGCGCTCAGCCTGACCCAGCTCCACCGCCATCAATCGCTGGCGCTCCGCCCGGTAGTCGGTGACGATGTAGAACCGAGAGCCGATGTTGGTGGCCACCTTGGCCGAAGAGCTGAAGTCCGCCACCAACGAGACGGGGCCGATGGTCCTCTGCTCCAGATCGATGACCTCGATCTGGCTCTCGGGGAAGGTGCCCCGGGAGATCTCGATCACCACATAGTGTCCGTCCTCGGTGACGGTGGCCTGGGGAATCCACTCCGGCTGGTCGGCCGCTGAGTAGAGCAACTGGTCGTGCTCCTGGGGTGTTCCCAGGAGGTGGAGTTGGACCCTGGGGGTTCGGCTCTGGGCCAGGTACTCGTCTCCCGCCGCCGGTGGATCAAGGGCGGAGTAGGTGAATCCGGTACCGTCTCGCAGCCAGGACGCGGTGCAGAACTTCGACCATTCGACCACGTCGGAGAGGTCCTCTCCGGAGGCCACATCGCGCACCCTCCATTTGAGCCAGTCGGAGCCGGCGGCGCTGGTGGCGTAGGCCAAAAGCCGGCCATCCCAGCTGACCTCGGCCCCGGTCAGGGCGACGGTACCGGCCGCCGACAGCTGGTTGGGGTCCACCAGGATCCGGCCAGGCTCGTCGGGACGATCCATGACGTAGAGCACCGCTTGGTTCTGAAGCCCAGAGTTCCGGGACTGGAACCAGCGCCCGCCCCTTTGGCGGGGAACGTCGGACCTGGGGTAGTTCCAGAGTTCGGTCAGGCGAGAGCGAATAGCCTCTCGCGATGGAAGGGACTCCAAATACGACATGGTGACCTGGTTCTGGGCTTCGATCCAGGCCCTGGTCCGGGGATCATCGGTCGACTCCAACCAACGGTAGGGATCGTCGACCAACTCTCCGTGGTGAAGGTCGACTTGGTCTTGGGTGGGGGTAAGGGGTGGCTTGATCACGCATTCTCCTTGGATGAATGGTCGGCCGCGTGAGATCGCATCCGAGAATTCTGAGCCTTGACGGGACTGTCTGGGGGCCCAACGTGGTGCCAATAGGTGCGGTCGGCGGAACCCTTCGATCCTCTAGCGCTGAGATCAGGACCACCTAGGCGCACGGCTCGGTCACCAGCGAAGGTGTGGCCACCGTTTGGGCCAGCGCGGATCCCGCACCGGCAAACATAGGGTGACGTGTCGCCGAGTTCAGACGCCATCCCTCCCCGGTATGACTCCCCGCCTGAGAGCGCGCAGTGACCAGGCGCTCAAGCCCCCCGGATCGCACGCGAGGAACTCACCTGAGGGCGCTCTCCGGCGTCGGCGCTGGACCGACGCCAAGGTGATGCCTTTCCAGCGGAGCCCACGCGCTGACGCCACGGGGCGCTTTTCATACAGGCATCCCTCCCACCGAGCGGCGATCCCAGATGCGAGGCAACTGGCTTCCCCCACCGCGAACGGCTGGGGTGGGCACTGCGCTCCCCACCAACGGGCCCATCCCGGCTCGCTGAGAACCCCTTTGTCCGCTCGCTACCATGGACGCGGCCTCGGACCGACTTCGGAGTCGGGCCCTAGGCTGGTTTGTCGGCAAGGGAGGAACACGATGCCCGCAGAGGATGACCTGAGTGCTGCCTTCGGTTGGCGCTTCATCGGCCCGCCCCGCGGGGGACGGTCGGTGGCGGTCGCCGGGGATCCCGACGACGCCGCGGTCTTCTACTTCGGGTCCTGCGGGGGGGGAGTCTGGAGGACCACTGATGCCGGCAACAGCTGGAGAAACATCAGTGATGGGCACCTAAACTCAGTTTCGGTGGGAGCGCTGGCGGTGGCGGCTTCCGATCCCCAGGTCATCTATGTCGGTACCGGCGAAGCCTGTCCCCGCAACGACGTCATCCAGGGTGACGGGGTATATCGGTCCACCGACGGCGGCCGCAGCTGGCAGCATCGCGGGCTCAGCGAGACCCTGCAGATCGCCCGGGTGAGGGTCTCGCCGCGGGACCCTGACCTAGTCTATGTGGCCGCCCTGGGAGACATCTTCGGCCCCTCCGACGCGCGCGGGATCTACCGCTCCCAAGATGGCGGTCAGAGTTGGACGCAGGTCCTCCCAGGTGGTCCCCAGGCGGGGGCTGCCGATCTCTGGATGGCCCCCAACAACCCTCGCCTCCTGTACGCAACGCTCTGGGAGGCCAGAAGGGAGCCCTGGGGCTTCAGCAGCGGCGGCCCTGGTAGCCGGCTGTTCCGGTCCACCGACGGCGGGGACACCTGGACGGACCTCACCAATCGCCCCGGACTCCCCAAAGCGTTGCTGGGGAGGATGGGCGTGGCCGCCGCTCCCAGTCGCCCGGACCGGGTCTGGGCGGTCATCGAGGCGGCGGAGCAAGAGGGCGGCCTCTTTCGCAGCGAGGACCAGGGAGCGAGTTGGGAGCGGATCTCGAGCGACCGCTCCCTGCTGGGACGTCCCTGGTACTACAGCCACATAGTCCCCGACCCTCAGGACCCAGAGACGCTCTACGCGATGAACTACAACTTCGTCCGCTCCACCGACGGGGGCAGGAGCTGGAGCCAGATCGGGACCCCCCACGGGGACAACCACGACCTCTGGATCGACCCCAAGAACCCCCGCCGGATGATCGAGGCCAATGACGGAGGCGCCTGCGTCTCGCTGAACGGGGCCGAGACCTTCTCCACTGTCTACAACCAGCCCACCGCGGCCATCTACAAGCTCGCCATCGATGACCAGTTCCCCTACCGCGTCTACGGAACCCAGCAGGACAACTCGGCGATCCGGGTGCCCAGCCGCTCCCAGATGGGAGCCATCCTGCGCGACCAGTGCGAGGAGGTCGGGCACTCCGAGAGCGGCTACATCGCAGTCGATCCCAGAGACGACAACATCGTGTACTCAGGGGCGGTCGGCAGCTCCGGCGGAGGCGGCGCGCCCCTTTTGCGGCACGACCATCGCTCCGGACAGACCGGGCTGATCACGATCTGGCCGGAGTGGACCTACGCCGAGGACCCCAGCTCCTGGCGGCATCGTTTCGCCTGGACCTACCCGATAGTGCTCTCAAGGCACGATCCGTCGGTCCTATACGCCGCCGGGGAGTGCGTCTTCGTGAGCCGCGACGAGGGCAGGAGCTGGGAGCCGATCAGCCCGGATTTGAGCCGTAACGATCCCGAGAAGCTGCGGGCCTCCGGGGGCCCGATCACCAAGGACACCTCGGGTGCCGAGGTCTACTGCACGGCCTCGGTGCTGGCCGAGTCTCCGCACGATCCCAACGTCCTGTGGGTGGGTACCGATGACGGGCTGCTCCATCGCACCAGGGACGGAGGCCGGACCTGGGCGCAACTGCAGCTGCCCGGCCTTCTGGATTGGTCCTGGATCTCAGGGATCGAGGTCTCCGCCCACGATCCCCGGGTCGTGATGGTGTCGGCTCACCGGTACCGGCTTCAGGACCGCGCCCCCTACATTTACCGCACGACCGATGACGGCAGGAGCTGGACCCTGGTGACCCAGGGGATAGACCGGCACGACTTCGTTCGGGTGGTGCGCTGCGACCCGGCTCAGCCCGGCACCTGGTACGCGGGCACCGAGCACCGTCCCTACTGCTCTTTCGACCAGGGAGAGCACTGGCAGTCCCTGCAGTTGAATCTGCCGCCGGTGCCGATCTACGACCTGGCCGGCAAGCATGGCGAGGTGGTGGCAGCCACCCACGGGCGGGGTTTCTGGGTCCTGGACGACGCCCGCCTGGTGCGACAAGCCGCCAGCCGGTCTGGATCCGAGCCCATCCAATTGCTGGTCCCCCCGGTCGTACACCGGTACTTCACCGGGCAGCCCCCGGCCCCAACCGAGCGGGGCACGCAGTACCCGGGCAGGGCCCTGGCAACAGTCGAGAGCAATCCGGAAGGCGGGCTGAGGACGGTCATGCTGGACGCCGGGGACAACCCTCCCGATGGGGTGGTCGTCCGCTACCACTTGACCCAGGAGGCGGCGCCCGACCAACTCGAGCTGCGGATCTTGGACCTCGACCAAGGGGAGCTGAGGCGCTTTCGGGGCCGGAGGCCGGGCACCATGGGTGAGACCCCGCCCGCCCTGCCCATGGAGGAGGACGACCTTTACCCAGGGGTGCTCGAGGTCGGCCCGGGCTGGCACCGCCTGGTCTGGAACCTCTGCACCACCGGGGTCTCCTTGCAGAACCAGGTCCTGCGAACCATGGTCGCGGCGGGCGACAACGGCATGGACGGACCCCGAGTACCGCCGGGCCGCTACCGGATCGAGCTGCGCTGCGGAGACCAGCTGACAAGTGCTGAGTTGGACCTCGCCCCCGACCCCAACCTGAAACTTTCCGACGCCGACTACCAGCTGCAGTACCGGCTGCTGCTCCGGGTTAGGGAAAGCCAGCGCGCGGTCAACCGCGCGCTCAGGCGCTGCCGGCAACTTCGGGATCGTCTCAGCGTCTGGGAGGAGAGGCCGGACGGGAGCGCCGCGCTCCGGGCCCAGGTGGCCGGCCTTCGTCAGGAGCTCTCCAGGATGGAGAAGGTCCTGACCCAACCGGAGTGGCGCGGCGAGATGGACGAAATGGAGATGGCCGCTGGACTCGACGGCCGTCTCTTCACGCTGCAGCAGACCCTGGACCGCTCGGACGCGCCCCCGACCCGCCAGGCCCAGGAGATGGCGGACAAGCTCTTCAAGCAGAGCGACGACGCGGTGCTGGAGCTGGATCAGATGATCCGCGATCAGCTGGCAGCGGTGAACTCCAGCATCGTAAGAGAGGCCCTGGCGCCAATCACCGAGGATAGGGCAATTTAGAGAAGCGGCTGGCGAGGCTCTGGAGCCGAAACTCGAGATCTGGCGACGCTCCCGTCGGGGGCGATCAGGCGCTGGACCTGGCGGCCGCCAGCCGCAGCCCCGTGCGCCGCCACTGCCTTCGCGCCAGGAGCAGGCTGGTCAGACACAGCGCGGCCGCGACGCCCACGACCCAGCGCTCAAAGGAACCATTGCCGTGGTCCGGGTCAGCCCGAAAGACGAGCTCTATCCAGTTCTGCCAGACGATGGTGATGACGGCCAAGGACAAGGTGGCCAGAGCTGCTGCCGCCTCCCCCCAGAATCTGATGTCGAGCTGTTCCCTCACGCCTTCTCCTTGGACTGTGGACTGCCAGCCGACTTCCCTCGTGGAACCGATGGCGACGAGATTACTACAGGGGCGCGGCATCAGGCGCGGCCGACACCCGCGCACCGAGAGGCCGAGCGGCCCTGAATGGATCGCCGCTTGATTGTCGACCAGCGGTCTCCTCCTCTCCTTTGAATCATGAGATGAGGACGGTGGTCGCCAGCATCCTCAGGGGACCACCGCACGGTGTGGCCAATGAAAGCACCACCGCTTCCCCGCTCCGGGGGCCCTGCCTGATCCTGCTCAGCTCACGGGAGGGCACCTACTTTTGTTGGCCGGCAACGCTTACTTTGACCTGGCCACGGGCACAACCACTCCCACGATCCAACGCCCACCTCTCACACCCCCAGCAAGGCAGGAGGGACGGCGGGCGGCAGTAAGCTCCCGCTCAACTACCCCCATGGCGATGCCTGCACCCGCGACGCGAGCCGACACTACCTGGATGCTATCGTGCCGCACATGGAGGTAGGAGTCCGTGAGCTGCGCAATCGCACCAGCCGGGTGATAGAGGCCGTCCGCAGCGGAGAGCGGGTTACCCTCACTGTGCGCGGTGATCCGGTGGCCGACATCGTGCCCCATGGGGAGCGCCACCGTTGGCTGGCTGGTGACCGGGTGCGAAGCCAACTGGCAGCGTTGGCGGCGGACCCAGGACTGCGGGCTGGCCTGGATGAGATGGTGGGGCAGACCTTGGGAGAGCTGTGAGCTTGCAGCCGACGGGGCTCCTCGACACCTCCGTATTTATGGCCAGGGAGTCCGGTCGGCCGCGGGGGTCTCTCCTGGAGCGAGCGGCGGTATCGGTGGGGACGGTCGGTGAGGTGCAGCTGGCGTCCTCAGCGACCGGGACTCAGGAGGTCGAGCGCGAAGGGCGGCCACTCTGGCGCTGGCTCGAACTGCAGACCCCCTGCCGGTCAGCGAGGCGGTCATGGTCAGCTGGGCGCGCCTGGTGGCAGATTGTCGGGCTGCTGGAATCCACAAGATGGTCAAGCTCACCGACTCTCTCATAGCCGCCACCGCGGTCGAGCACGGCCTCCCGGTGGTAACCCAGGATGCCGACTACGACCAGATCGCCACAGCCCACCGGTCGTTGACCGTGGTGAAGGTCTAGCCCGCCTTTCGGAGGGAACCCCTGGCCCCTGCGCTCCCCGATCGCGCGGCAGGGAGTGGTCAAGCGCGCAGCGAGGCCGTCTCAAGGCGGCTGGCCTTTCCCAACTCGTCGGATGCCCGCCAAGTGGCTACCGATCGTGCTGCCTGGCGCGCCTCGGGGACCTCAACTGGGACCACCAGTGCACCCGGACCCTGCCAGCGTGAAGTTGGGAGTGGGGCCCTCTCCCGAATTTCCACCAATCGCAGGGCCTTTACCGGCGTCCCGGCCGGTGGTGGCTACGCGCTCGGGCCAACCTTCCACCGCCAGCGGCGAAGCGGCGCAGCACCGCACTCGACGGCGACCAAGAAAGAAACGGCTCAGCAGTGGCGTGATCGCTGACCCCGGGCGCTGGGCCCCGCGCTGCGCCCAGCGGCCAAGCCCGCCCTCACCGAGGGTGCCGAGCACTCCCAGGATGTCCCGTCGAGCTACCGGGACTGCGCCAGACCAGCGCCAAACCGGTCGGCCCGGGCTATCGCCGCAATCGGCATCCGCGCCAGCGGGGAGGTGCTCAGGCGAGGAGCTCGAGGAGCTTGGCCTCGCGAGCCGAGTCCAGCCCAACCGGCAGCGCTCGGGGATGCGCCAGCTCGTGTTGGTGGACCTCAGCGATGGTCTGCGCCAAAGGTCTGGATTGCAGCCCCGCCGCCAGCGCTCGGCTGGGGTCGGCCGCGAGCATGCCGCCGCCCGGGCCACTCCCATCCCACAGCGGGAGGTCCCGCGCGGTGACCTCAGCCTGTGCGAGCTTGTCCGATGCGACCCAGACAAGTTCGCAGGACTCCGGCCCAACCCCGTCCACCACCGCTTCCAGGAAGTCGGAAAAGGAGAAAGGAGGCGCTGGGGAAGCGGCGTGAAAGGTTCCCACCGCCCGGCCGTGGGCCAGGAGCAGCACAAAGTCGGCCAGATCGCGGGCATCGATGACCTGAAAGGGATTGTTGCGAGGCTCGGGCGCCAGGATCCGGCCCCCCCGAAAGACACGCTCGACCCACCAGGTGAAGCGCCCGGTGTGGTCGAATGGCCCCGCTACGTAGGTGGGCCGGACGATGCTCACCGGGACTCCCCTCTCCCCTGAGAGTCCACCGCTGGCAGCGCTTTGCCCGAACGCCTGGTTAGCGGCAACCTCACAGAGCGCCTTCAGGCCCCCGTAGGTTTCCTCGGTGACGCGTTCCTCGCTGGGGTCCGCGAGATGGGCGAGGGGCGCATCCTCGTTGAAGCCGGGCTCGACGGATTGGTCATAGGCCGAAACCGAGGAGATGTGCACCAACCGCCCTCCCCTGCCCCCCAGAGCCGCGGCCAGAGCGCGCACCTGGCGGGGCACGTATGCGGAGCAGTCGATGGTCGCGTCCCACTCGCCGGTCGCGAGAGCGGACAGGTCGGAGTCGCGGTCGCCGTAGCGGTGTTCCACATTCGGAAATAGCTCGGGATTGGTGCGACCCCGGTGGAAGAGGGTCGGGCTGTCCCCGGACCCGAGCGCTGCCTCGACAATGTGTCGACCGACGAACTGGGTTCCGCCGATAACCAGGATGCGCATCCAAGTAGGATAGCTAGCAAAGTCCGGAGTTCGCATAACCGACAGGGGGGCTCGGGAGTTTCGGAGCTGGGCCGACGGCTCCGCTCTCAGTTGGAGGCGCAGGCCCCCCGAGGGTAGACCCAGAGAACGAGCGATCGGTCCTGTTCACCAAGCAGGGCTGCGGGTTGCTTCCGGGGGCCCTGCCCAACGCTCCCGCCGCCCCTGGGACCTGGTCGGCCAGGCCCAAATGGCCCACCTTGGGTGAGCCACCACCCCAAGTGACGAGTGCATACTTCCCGCAAGATCGTGGCCCCGAAGGGTCTCCGGGGCTGATCGGACCCGGCCGCCGGTCGAACCTCAACTGTCCAGTGGCCGCCTCCCGGCCGTCAGCCAGGCTCCAGCAGGCTGGTCTTGCCATCCAAGGGGTAGTCGAACCTGAGCACCTCGAAGGGTCGATCCTGCGCCCACCTCAGAAAGGCGGCGTGGAGTGGATGCGGAAGATAGGCGGCCAGGGCTGCGGCATCCTCGAACTCGGTGAGCAGGCAGAACTGGTAGCCCTCGGCCCTGCCCCCGGTGTCGGCGCCAAAGCGCAGCCGGCGAAGTCCGGGAATCGCTCCCGGCCAGGTAGAGATCTGCCGACGCATCTCCTCCTCCACCTCGGGCCCGGGAGCCTCAGGCAGGCGGAATAACACCAAGTGCTGGACCGGTTGGGACATCCCTAATCTCCCGGGGCGCCGGCGATGGCGCCGGACTCAGAAGAACTCGAAGTATTCACTCTGCTCCCAGTCGGTGACTGTGCTCAGGAACCGCGCCACCTCGGCTCGCTTCATCATAACGATGAAGTCGACGACCTCTCTCCCGAGCGCCTGGCGGAAGGACTGGTCCTGGTCGAGGGCGTCGACCGCCTCCCAGAGTGACGTTGGCAGCAGCTGAGCCGCCTCCCGGCGGGGTCCGCCGACACCGGTGGTGGCGGCACCAGCTTCTGACGGATTCCGTCCAGATCGACCGCTCGGTTGGCCGCCATGTAGAGGTAGGGATTGGCAGCCGGCTCGCCCAACCGGTTCTCCAGGTGGGATCCTTGGCCCCCTGGCTGGCCTTGGACGCGGATCACGGCGCCACGGTTCTCGGTCGCCAAGCGGACCCTGTCACGGGCGAACGAGCAGGGCTGAAGCGCTTGTGCATGTTGATCGTCGGGGTCGAGAACCTGGTCATCGGGACGGCGTGCTGGAGGATGCCGGCAGCGACTTTTCATCCCGCCTCCGAGATGACCTCGCCCTTGCCTCCCGGGAATGCCTTGCGGCCGACCTTGGCGTCGGGCAGCAACTCGTGGAGATGCCATCCGCTGGAGCAAACGTTGGGGAGCAGGGGACGGCACCTGAAGGTGGCGTGGTAGCCACGCTCGGGGCGGATCGGCCTGATCGCCGAGCGCAGGATGATCATCGCACCGGCCAAGCCGAGGCTCCAGAGCTGGCTGGCAGGCGCCCTGGCCCTCCCCCCAGCCGCTCCTCGAAAAGGCAGAATCTCACCCGTCCCTTGGACCTTTTGTGGACCTCTTGGAGGGCCGACCGCCTGGCTCTGGCACCGGTTGCCCGGAGCGATCCCGTCTCGACGCTGCCAGCATCGCCTCCGCCAACTGCAGGTCGAAGGTTCTGGGACCGGGGTCGTTGAGGCAGAGCACGGTCTCGGTCCGGTGCACCCCGGGAACCTTCCAGAGGCGATCGAAAAGACACTCGCGCAGATGCTGCTGGTCGCGGACCCGGACCCGTACCAGCAGGTCGGAGGCGCCGGTGACCACCATCACATCCTCCACCTCCAGCAGGCTCCGCAGCGCCTCCACCGTCTCGGTCTGCTCCCAGCCCTGGACCCCGGTGACCAACACGTAGGCGATCACGGCGTAGCCGAGCTTCGCCCAGTCGACCTCCGCCCGGTAGCCGCGAATGACCGCGCTCCGGTCCAGCCGCGCTATCCGCTCGGTCACGGCGGGGGCCGACATCCCCACCGCCGCCGCGATCCGGCGCACCGACGCCCGGGCGTCGCGCAGGAGGTGGACCAGAATCGCCAGGTCGGTGGCGTCAACTGGGTGGGCTGGAGGCTGCTCCGGCCCGGGGAGCGTGAGCCCAAGGTTGTCATTAGTAAGGCGTGCGCTTGGCTTGGCCATCACTTGCAATGGTATGAGCGGCTGGTCACCATCACATCATATCTGCTGATGCTATAGTCAGCTATCTATGAGGCCAGGCCAGATGCGGACCTGAGCCGCTGCGCTGGATCTATCCGATCTGTGGGAATCAGGGGGGCGAAACAGGATGAGCCTTGCGGACCAGTACTTCAGCCAGACCGGCTCCGGTCGACCGCCGACCGCTCCCGGCCGCTTCGTGGATCTGCAAAGGGGAGGGGATCCGGTTGAGTTCGTGCCCGGGCTGGAGTTCCGATACCTGCTCGGCGAGCGCACCATGCTGATGGCGGTCCACTTCGAGCCCAACACCGAGGCGCCGGTCCACGTCCACGACGAGGAGCAGATCACCCTGGTCGTCGAAGGTGAGCTGGAGTTCGAGATCGATGGTGACGTCCGGCGGCTGACCCCGGGCATGGCTGCGGTCGTGCCCGCCAACGTCCCCCACGGGGCCCGCACCAAGGAAGTGGCCTGCCTCGAGTTCGACGTCTTCAACCCTCCCAGGCAGGCCCTGCTCGACCTGGCGGGCGCCGGCCCTCAGCAAGCTTCGGAGTAGGCGGAGGTGGACCTGGGCCTCGGAGGGCGCCACGCCATCGTGACCGGGGGCTCCAAGGGCTTGGGCTTCGCCATCGCCGGGATGCTGCTCCGGGAGGGGGCGGACGTCGCCATCTGCGCGCGGCACCGGGACGAGCTGACGACTGCGGCTGAGCAGCTGGGGCAGTTGGGCCGGGTCCTGGCGGAGGTGGCCGATGTGACCATCCCCGGCGATGTTGAAGGCTTCATCGCCAGGTCGGTGGAGGAGTTTGGCGGACTGGACATCCTGGTGAACAATGCCGGGCGGGCCCACCCAGGCACCTTCGCGACACTCACCGATGCCGACTTCCAGGCCGATCTCGATGTCAAGCTGTTCTCTCAGATCCGCTGCAGCCGCGCCGCCCTGCCTCATCTGCGGGCCGCCGGCGGCGGCGTGATCATCAACATCAACGCCATCTACGGCCGCCAGCCCGACCCGGGCTTCTTCGCGACCACCGTGGACAGGGCCGCCTGCCTGGCCTTCAACAAGGCGCTCGCGATGGAGCTCGGACCCGAGGGGATCCTGGTCAATTCGGTCAACATCGGTTTGGTGCGGACACCCCAGTGGGCCGCCATTCATCGCCGCCGCGCTCCCGAGCTCAGCGAGTCCGAGTTCTTCGCCAGGACCGCGGCCCCGGAGGTCCCCCTGGGACGATTCGGCGAACCGGACGAGGTCGCCGGACTGGTCGTCTTCCTGGCCAGTCGGCACGCCAGCTACATCACGGGCGCGTCCATCGACGTGTCTGGAGGCATGGGGAGGTACATATGAGCAGCCCGGGAGACATCGTCTACTTCGAGAGCGGCTTTGTCGACAAGGAGGAGGCGCGGGTGCCGATCTCCACCCATGCCTTCAACTACGGTACCGGATGCTTTGAGGGGATTCGCGCCTACTGGAACCCGGATAAGGAGCAGCTCTACGTGCTGCGCCTGCGCGAGCACGCGAAGCGGCTGCTGCGCTCCGCCCACATCCTCCACCTGGAGCCCGACCCCGCGCTCACCCAGGACCGGATCGAATCGATCATCCTGGAGCTGCTGGCCCGCAACGGCTACCGCGAGGATGTCTACATCCGCCCCATCCTCTACAAGTCGGGTCGCACCATCAAGGTGAGCCTCTCCGGCATCGCCACCGACCTGTGCGTCTTCACCCAGCCGTTCGGTGACTACCTTGACATCCGCAAGGGCCTCAACGTGATGATCTCGGCCTGGCGACGCATCGACGACAACGCCATCCCCGCCCGGGCCAAGCCCACCGGGGCCTACATCAACGCCGCTCTGGCCTCCGACGAGGCGCGGGAGAGAGGATTCGACGAGGCGATCATGCTCACCGGCGACGGCCATGTGGCCGAGGCCTCGTCCTCCAATCTATTCCTGGTGGCGGACGGCACCGTGATCACCCCTCAGGCGACCGACGATGTCCTGGTCGGCATCACCAGGGATTGCGTGATCGAGCTGGTCCGCCAGCGGGGCTGGCCCCTCGAAGTGCGCCGGGTCGACCGCAGTGAGCTGCTGTCGGCGGACGAGGCCTTCCTGGCGGGGACCGGGGTGCAGCTGGCTCCGATCACCCGAGTCGACGGGCGCATCGTGGGCAACGGTGAGATCGGGCCGATTACCCAACAGCTCCAGCGCACCTACCTTCAGGTGGTTCGAGGCGAGGTCGAGGACATGGCCGCCTGGCGCACCACCGTGCCGGCGGCCGTCGGCGGAAATTCGCGGGGGACGGCCTGAGATAGCACTGGTGAAGCTGATCGCTGCGGATTAGGCCGAACGGCTGGTGAAGCAGGTCTACGAAGAGATCATCGCGAGCCGGAACCTGGCCACGGCTCCCAACTACTGGAGGGCCAACGCCGACGCGACCTGACGAATGGCTCATTCCCGCCCGGCGGGGGGCCTGCGACGGGCGTGCAACCAGCGCACGGCCAGGGTCGCTAGACCCACCGCACCCAGGAGCAGCGCCACCCAGATCACGGCTGTCTCGTAGGGGGCCGAGGACATTCCGGGCATGGGCATGGGCATTTTCTTCAGCCGGCCTCCTCGACGGCGATGGCCGCTCCGTCGGGGATGGCCCCATGGCTGGAGGCAAGGTCGGCTGAGACCCGGCCGCCCGGCGCGGTGGGCCCCTCGCCCCAGGGCGTACTCGAGCTCGGCGCCCGCAGCGCCGAGCTGATGCGGCGGGAGCGCAGCGCGAAGGGAACGCAAGCGACCACGAAGACGGCTCCCGGCACGGCCAACACGACCCCCGGAGCCACCAGCGCCACCAGCGCTCCCCAGCCAACGCTGGCCAGCCCCATCGCCCCTGTGGTGAGCGAGAGCTGAACACTGGCCACCCGGCCCCGCATGGTGTCGATGGTCCTGCCCTGGTTAGCGGAGTAGATCCCCGCCATGAAAACCCCCTGCGCTCCGCCCGCCACCGCCGCCGAGATTACCGCGGCCGCCATGATGTGGACCAATCCCAGGGTTATCAGGGGCAGGCCGCTGAGGACCCCGGAAACCACCAGGGTGGTCACCAGGGATGCTCGGCTTCCCAGCCACATGAGCAGCAGCGGCCCCAGCACCGACCCGAACCCGAAGGCGGTGAGCAGAAGCCCGTAGGCTGAGACGTTGCCGCCGAGGTTGGCGGTGGCCACCGCAGGCAGGATCCCAATGCTGGCCATGGTCAGACTGCAGTGGAGACCGACCCACACCAGCAACGTCCCCAGCGGCTGCTGCCGACGGACGTAGGCGAACCCCTGGCCAATCGGTGTCAGCACCCCAGGGTGCGGCCCCAGCTGGGCGGGAACCGAGACTGCCCCGCGGAGCCTCCAGAGCAAAACCAGGGCGACCGCGTAGAAGCCGGCGCAAGTCATGAACGCGGCGCCGGCGCCCGCCCCGGCCAGCACGACGGTGGCCACCGCGGGCCCGGTCAGTTCCGCTCCTTGCTGAGCGATCCGGGTGGCCATGCTGGCGTTGAGCAAGCGCTCCCTCCCGACCAGGCCAGGGATCATGGCCTGCCAGGCGGGCCCCTGAACTGAGTTGCCAATGCCCACCACCGCCGTCAAGAGCAGCAGCACCGGCAAGTTGAGCTGCCCGGCCAGGGTGAGGGCTGCCCCCGCCCCACAGCCGAGCGCGTTTATCAATTGGCCGGCCGCGGCCATCTTGGCGCGGTTGCGGCGATCCGCGATGCCGCCCGCGAAGAGCCCGAAGAGCATTGACGGAACCAGCATCAGCATGCTGACCAGGCTCGGCCAGAGCGACGAATGGTGGCCCAGCCGGTAGGACTCCCACCCGGCCACCAGAATCACCGCGAAGCGGCCCGAGTTACCGCTCAGCACGGCCATCCAAACCCAGCGAAAGGCGCTCACCTCGAAGGCGGCGTACATCCCGGGGCGACCCCGGCCGCCTGCGGAAGCGGGGACTTGCGGTCGGCCAGCGCTCACCCGCGGCTCCAGATCGATACCAGCCCCACGGGGGAGCGGCGTCCTACCCTGGCGCCGCGTGGACGCGGCCAGGGGCCCTCTGCACTCAGAGGCCCAGGCGCCGCCACCGCGCCCCTGGAGAGGCCGACCCCAGATCCGTCATTGGCCACAGCCGGAGCGTTGCCGCGGCAGCAAAGGGGGGCCAGCTGAAGCCCGATAGCTCGACCCTGGAACTGCTGACTGAAGGGTCTCCGCCAGCCGCCGGCGCGGTCACAAGTGCCCACCTATGCCACCTCACACCCAATTGGCCGGCCTGCTCACAGGCCCCAGTGCCACCGTAGTCAGGCATGAGGGCGAGCCGGGACCAATATAGTGACCGCCGGGTCGCCTCGGCCGGACCTGGCACCTCCCGGATCGCTAGCTGAAGCTGGCAGGAAGCAGACGGCCCCCAGCTGCCACCGCACCGGGTTCATCAGGGCCCGACCGCCTCACTCGGCCTCGGTGGGGAGCGGACCTGGGCCGATTGGCGCCGCCCCGGGGGATCGGACGAGAGGCCCCGGAATCACCCTGATGGCGAGCCCGCAGGTCCCCGGCGTCGAGCGCGCTGGCGGTCCGTTTATCGGCCATCACGGTGCGGCTGTTAACCCTAGGACGAGCTTCGCCCCAGGTCAGCAGTGGTCGCCCCGACCGGTGCCTCCAGCCCAACGTCCGCTCGGTCTCCCCGTCGCACCATCCGGCCGCCCAAAGGGGGCAGGCTGGCGACGGCCGGACAATCGGGATGCAGCTGGCGGCAGGACCGTGGGAAGAGGCACTGCTGCTCCGGCTGGCGGCCCAGCTGGAGCTGGCCCTGGCCTGGGGGGGACGCCGGCCTTCGCTCTGGCTCTAATGGCCCCCGTGGCGGCCGCCGCCAAGGCCGCTGCGCCGGCCTGGCGTGCGCCTCAAGATCAGCGCCGTTGAGCGACCAACCGTTCCGCCGCCGGCGGCAGCGGCGCGTTGATCTCCTGGGCGAATTCGAGGAACTCAGCGTGCCCAGGCAGCTCCTGCAAACTCGCGTGCACCAGTCTGCGCGCGCTGGCGAGATCACCTCGACGGTTGGCCAACTGGGCCTGGAAGAAGAGCAGCTCGGGTCCCGCGAGGGCCGGGTGCCGCGCCAGCCGATCGAGGCGATCCTCCGCCTCTGACCCGAAGAGCCGATCTAGAAGCAGCCGATGCCATTCAGCCAGATCAGCGCTCCGCTGCCGGAGAAGATACCCGTCGGCACTCCGCGAGGAGCGCCCGGAGCCAGCCTTGTCGCGCCGGGCGGTGTCGTCCAGCGCTTGCAGGTAGCTGTCCGCGAACCGCACCCAAGCGTCGGGGGCTCTCAGCATCCGCCCCACAATGCTAGCCAAGGAAACCTCCCGCTCGCTGACCTGGCCCATCCCGGTGCGGGTCCAGCCGTACTGGGACTCCCAGCGGGCCAGCTGGGGAGCAGCCCGCTCGGCGAAGGCGGCGAAGCCAAGTTGATCTAAAAGTCTGGTCCACAACAGCGCCACGGCGTCGGACACCACGAAACGAGCCGCCTCGACGGGATCCTCGGAACGGAAGTACTCGTAGTGACCGGTGTCGCAGGCCAGCTGGATGAGCTGCTCCATCGCGGCCGCCCCGTTCGCGACGTCGGCCGCCGCGAGGGCCTTCTCCGCCTCCTTTCGAAGTTGCTGAAACGTGAACCGCCAGCGAGTGCGCTCTCTCGGGTTGACCCGGCGGTCACCCGCCAGGTAAGCCCCTGATCGTGCCAGGGTGACGAAGTCCGTGACATCACTCAGGACCCATTCCGGGTCGACTGCGTCCTCCATGGATCGCCGGCGCTGGCTCTCCTTGGGATTGAGTTCGGTCTCGATGCGCTCTCGGATCGGCGCCGACCCTCGCCAGTAGAGGTTCCACAGAACCTTGCGCAGATGTTCGTCGTCGAGGGGGGCCAGCCGGGCGAAGAACTGATCGCGGTCCATTCGCTTCACGGGCATCTGGGATCGCCCCCCGATCCTGCCGCAGCGGGTCCGTCGGCCTGGGAGACGATCATCCGAGCACCCACCAGGAGCAGGCCCGCCGGAACCGGGCGGACCCAACCGGCTCGGCGTCCGATCCCGCCAAGCGACGGTCCTTTCCCTTGAGATGGGGCAAGCATGGAAGCGGGAGATTCGCCCCGCCCAAGGCAGCCGGCGAATGTCCAAGCTGGCCGGCCAATGGTCCCACGTTGATTACCTGCATGGGTTGGGAGTAACGCGCTACCCGCACAAGCTGATCGTAGCAGCCGCCGGTGCCGCAGATGCGGC
>DATKSV010000158.1:0-4131 GCA_035531535.1 Candidatus Nanopelagicaceae bacterium
CACCCTGGGGCATCTTCACTGTGAGCCAGGAGGGCCGGCGGTCCACCCCTTCCGGCATCAGCTGCTGCCACATCGGTCTGCCATCCCCGACTGGTCCACGTCCAGGGATTACAGTCGGGCGCCGGTCGGGCACTACGGGCAGGTCGATCCGGGGCGCGCTCGGGGATGGGCTGGGTGCATTCTTCACGCACCAATCGTAGTCCTCCACCATGGGCCCCGAGGCCGACGGTCACCCCATGGGGAGGGGCCGAGGCCAGGTGGGCGGCGCCCCAAGCCCGACCAGAACTGAGAGCCAGCTCACACTTTCGGCACTGGCGAAAAGAACACTTGTCGGCGCTCGGGCCTGGTCGGCAGGCCCAGGATGCGGGCGAACTGACCCGCCTCAGGTAGCGGTCGACGCTGGGTCAGTAGATGGGGGTGTCCTCGGTCACATCCTCCAGCCAGCCCTTGACGGTGGACAGCAGCTTGGCCGCTGCCGCCCCGTCGTTGATCCGGTGATCGAAGCTCAGGCAGAGGTTGGCCATGGGCCGAATCGCAATGGCGTCGCCGACCACGATCGGACGCTTGATCACCGCGTCCATCACCAGGATCCCGGCCTGGGGCTGGTTGATGATCGCCTGGGACATGACCGTCCCCAGAGCCCCGGCGTTGTTGAGCGTGAAGGTGCCGCCCTCGACATCCTCCAGCCGGGCCTTGCCGGCCCTGGCGCGTCCGATCAAGGCGGCCGCCGCCTGGGCCAGCCCAGCCACGCTGTAGCGGTCCGCGCCCCTAACCACCGGGACGATGAGTCCATCTGGGATGCTGACGGCCAGTCCCAGGTTGACCTCTCGCTGGAGCACGATCGAGTCCCCATCGAGGAACGCGTTCATCGACGGCACGGCCCGCAGCCCCCGGCAGGTGGCCTGCATCGCGTAGGGCATGAAGGTCAGCTCCACGCCGGTCGTCTGGCGGAACTGGGCGCGGTGGGCTGCCCTGGCCGCCGCGACCCCGCTCATGTCGACCTCCACCATGGTCCAGGCATGCGGCGCGGTCTGGCGACTGCGGACCATATGCTCGGCGATCGCCCGCCGCATCGGGGATAGGGTGACCCGCTCGCCAGGGCCGACCGGAGGCTTTCCAGGGGGCTCCGCCGATGGAGCGCTGGCCAGCCCACCTGCGGCCTGGGACCGCTCCCCACCTTCCAGGAAGAGCATCACGTCGCGCTTGGTGATCCGACCCTGGAAACCGGTCCCTGTCACCTGGGCCAGGTCGACTCCGTGCTCAGTGGCGAGGGTCCGCACCGCCGGACTGATGAAGCCATCGGGCGCCGGCCCGGCAGGGCTGCAGGCTGCCGTAGGGCGCGCTGGAGCAACCGCCGTCGTCGGAGGCACGGGTTCCGTAGGCCGAAACTCTTTGGCGGCGGGAGGGGGTGCTGCGCCCACCGAGGGGAAGACGACTGGGAGAGGGGCCTCGTTGGCGGCAATCGCCGCGGCCTGCGGAAGCTCCGGCGCATCCTCGTCGGCCCCGTCCAGGGTGCATATCGGCTGCCCGACGGTGAGGCGCTCTCCCTCTCCGGCCAGGATCTGTCCCACCGTGCCCGCGGCCGGCGACGGCACCTCCGCCGTCACCTTGTCGGTGATCACCTCGACCAGGGAGTCATATTTGCTGACCTGCTGCCCGGGCTTCACCAGCCAGGTCCCGATGGTGCCATCCGTCACCGACTCCCCCAGCTGGGGCATCTTGACCGTGATCGACATGCTCTTACTTCCCCTGCCTTGCGTTGGTCAGTAGGCGGCCAGCTCGCGGAGCTTGGCCTCAATCTTGTCGGGGCCAAGGCAGTAGACCTCGGCCAGTGACTCGGCGAACGGAATGGCGGGAATCTCAGGGCCGCCTATCCTCATCACCGGTCCGTCCAGCTCCTGGAAGCACTCCTCGGCCACGATGGCGGCCACTTCAGCGCCGACCCCAACCGCCAGGTTGGCCTCGTGGGCAACCAGCACCTTTCCGGTCTTGCGAGCGCTGCGGACGATCAGCTCGCGGTCCAGGGGCCGGACCGTGCGCAGGTCGACCACCTCCACCTGGATGCCATCCTGGGCCAGCCGCTCCGCCGCTGCCAGCACCTCATGCACGGTGGCGCCATACGTGATGCAGGTGAGGTCACGGCCCTCCCTGGCGACCCGGCCCTTGCCGATCGGGACCAGATACTCCTCGTCCGGAACCTCCTCCCGGAGCGAGCGGTAGAGCGCCTTGTGCTCGAAGAAGCAAACCGGATCCGGGTCGCGGATCGCCGCCAGCAGCAGCCCCTTGGCATCACTGGGGGTCGAGGGGATCACCACCTTGAGCCCGGGCACGTGCGCGAACAGGGCCTCCAGGCTCTGGGAGTGGTACAGGGCGCCGTGGACGTGGACCCCGCCACCGCAGGGCGCTCGGATCACCAAGGGGCAGCTCCAGTCGTTGTTGGAGCGATAGCGGATCTTGGCCGCCTCACTGATGATCTGGTCCATCGCCGGTGGGATGAAGTCGAGGAACTGGATCTCGGCCACTGGGCGCAGGCCCGCCAGGGCGCAGCCGATGGCGACTCCGACTATCGCCGCCTCCGCCAACGGGCTGTCGATCACCCGCTCCTCGCCGAACTCAGCGAACAACCCGGCGGTGGCTCCGAAGACACCGCCCTTGGGGCCCACGTCCTCCCCCATCAGCAGGACCCGGTCGTCGCGGCGCATCTCCTGCTCCATCGCGGAGCGGATGGCCTCGACATAGGTGATCTCCGCCATGATCAGGCCTCCTCGTAGACGTGCAGGAGGGCGGTCGAAGGGTCGGGGCCAGGGGCCAGCTCAGCCTCCTCCTGGGCGCGCTCGATAAGGTGCTGGCACTCGACCCGGATAGCGGTGGCATCGCCTTCTGTCAGGGCCCCCATCCGTTCGAGCTCGCTTCGGAAGCGCTCCACCGGATCGTGACGGCGCATCTCCGCCAGGTCGTCGGCAGAACGGTAGCGGCGCTGGTCGTCGTCGCTGCTGTGAGACTGCAGCCGAACGCAGAGCGCTTCCAGCAGAGTTGGGCCGCCGCCGCTGCGGGCCCGCTCCACAGCCGTGCTGGCGGCTCGATACACCTCCAGGGCGTCGCCACCGTCCACCACCACCCCGGGCATGCCGTAGCCCGGCGCCCGGTCGGCGACGTGGGCCACCGCCATCTGCAGGGACTGGGGCACGCTGATCGCGAAGCCGTTGTTCTCGACCAGGAACACCACCGGCAGCTGATGGATGGCAGCCCAGTTGAGGCCCTCGTGCCAGTCCCCCTCACTGGTGCCGCCCTCACCGACCGAGACCACCACCACCTTGTCCTCGCGGCGGTATCGAAATGCCTCGGCTATGCCGACCGCGTGGAGGATCTGGGTGGCCACGGGGCTGCCCGTGGTCACTATGTTGTGAGCCCTCGAGCTGTAGTGGGATGGCATTTGGCGGGCCCCACTGTTGGGATCCTTGGCCTTGCCGAGGGAGGCCAACAGATGGTCCCTTGGCTCCATGCCCATTACCAGGGTGAGGGTCAGATCTCGGTAGTAGGGAACCAGCCAGTCGTGACCTCGCCGCAGCGCGTAGCCGACCCCGACCTGGGTCGCCTCATGGCCCTGGCCTGAGATCGCGAAGGGCGCCCTGCCCTGGCGGTTGAGGACCAATATGCGTTCGTCGAGAAGCCGGCCCAAGACCGCGTCCCGGTACATCGCCCGCAACTGGTCCTGACCCAGGCCAGACACCTCGGCAGGAGCCGACTCGGTGATTGCCATCTTCTGCCCGCCTCCTGGTGGATCCTTAGCCCTGCGCCATCCTAGCCACTTCACCGCGGACTGCGTAGCCGTCGGTGTGGATCATCTGGCCCGGCCGAATTCGACCGCAACCATCCCCACCTCGAAGATCTGGTCCGCGATGGCTCCGAGTCAACCACAACCGAGCGGTAACTCGTCACCGTGTCTGACCTCCTCCATGTCAGTCCGGGTGAGGACCTCAACATCGAGCTCTGCGGCCTTGTTCCCCTACGGGCCGGACCGTCAGGTGGCCAGTGACCGCCGCACCCCGACGACGCTGCCGAAGGAGCCCAGCACCGCTCCCCCCACCACCAGGCCCAGCACCACCAAGGCGGCGAAGCGAGTGCCGATGC
>DATKSV010000159.1:0-14388 GCA_035531535.1 Candidatus Nanopelagicaceae bacterium
GAAGAGGATCATCACTTGTCCACGTTGGTCCGGGCTGGAATGGGATCTCATGATTGGGTCACCTCTTTGATGGGGGGTGCGGTGGCTGGGCTCCGTGGGTCGCTCCAGGTACGAATGTAAGGCCGCTGGGGGCTGGCCCTAAGAGGTTGGGACTGCCTCCCACACGAGGGCCTCCAGGACTGGACCGACGATCGGGATCTGTGATGGGGACATGGCCTACCGCCGTCGGAGCTGCGGCAGGTGAGTGCTCGTTGGCTCTATTCGCCGGTCCTCGGTCAGCCCTTGTCAGCACCGCGGACAGACCCTCTTGATAGCGGCCGCGGCGGATTGGGCGATCGGGGCTGGCGGAGTTGGCAAGCGCATCTGGGACGGCCAAGCCGTTGGACACCGAGGTGCTGTGGCCAGGACCATAGGGCGCCCCCGTGTGGGACGCTAGGCTTAGGCTTCCAGCTGTCGCCGCGACCGCCGCCGCTCCGAGGCCGAGGTTGGCCAGTGTCTCCACTGCGTAGAGCGGTCGCCAGCCGGAGCGCGTACGGCGTGGGGGGGGAGGGAATGACCATCCCACTGAGCGCGCCCCGGTGCCAGCCAGGGCACGCGACAGCTCAAACTCGAGCCATCTGTCGAACCCCGTCCCGGACAGCCACGAGCGCACGATCCTCGCATCAGTGATCATGTACCTAGAAACGTCGCACTGAGTGCCACTACCCGGATCAGGCTGCAACGAAGTGGTCAGTTCGTGTCACGGTGGAGGGGGTGGCCGCGCCCTTCATATATAGGGCCGCGATCGTTTATTGGGCCGCGATCGTTCCGCCCCGGTCCGGTAGGGGAGCCAACCGGTCCCGGGATGGGCCAGGGGACTGGTCTCCAAAGGGCTCCTCAGGGTTGGTTCGAGTCACGCCGGGAGGCAATCCCGGGGCAGGTTCGGTTTGACCTTCTACGGGGGGACGGCTATACTGACTTCGGTAAGCCTGGCTTGGCCGGGCGTTTTTGTCTGGAGAGTCGCCGGTGCCTGCCACCATAATCACCCTGCAGTGCGGCGAGTGCCGCGAGCGTAACTACACCACTCAGAAGAACAAGCGCAATGACCCAGATCGGGTGGAGTTGCGCAAGTACTGTCGCCGGTGTCGTCATCACACCGCCCACCGCGAGACCAAGTAGGGGGGGGCGTCCGCCTGTTGCTCAAAGGGGCGTAGCTCAGCTGGTAGAGCAGCGGTCTCCAAAACCGCAGGTCGCGCGTTCGAGCCGTGCCGCCCCTGCAGAACCTAGTCAATGGCTGAGAGGGACCACATTTGGCGAACGTCGTAAGCGAGCCCCCTGCCGAGGGAAGCGAGTCCGGAGGCTATTTAAGAGAGGTATGGAGCGAGCTCAGGAAGACGGTCTGGCCGACCTGGCCGGAGCTGCGGCAGATGACCGGAGTCGTAATCGTGACGGTCGTCCTGCTGGGAGCGTTCCTGGGTCTCGTAGACTTCGGGCTGACGGCCCTGCTGGCGCCCCTCTACACCACCCCGACCCCGGCGGTCTCGCCGGCTCCCAGCGCTACCGCCCCGGCCACCGCCGCCCCTTCGGCGGCGCCGTCGTCAACCCCGACCGCAACCCCGCCGGCCTCGCCGACGCCTTGAACTTAAGATGAACTCACTGGGAGCCCCGCAGTGACAGCTGCCAAGACCGCAGAAGTGACCGAGCAAGCCAGCTGGTACGTGATCCACGCCTACTCCGGCCATGAGGACAAGGTGAAGGCCAACCTCCTCAAGAGGGTCGAGTCGATGGACATGCACGACAAGATCTTTGAGGTGCTGGTGCCCACTGAGGACGTCCTGGAGATCAAGGACGGCCAGCGTCGGCACGTCTCCAAGCGGATCTTCCCGGGCTACATCCTGGTCCGGATGGTGATGTCGGACGAATCCTGGTACGTGGTCCGCAACACCCCTGGGGTGACCAGCTTCGTGGGCTCGGGCACCCGTCCGGTGCCGCTCCAGGAGTCGGAGATGCGCTCCATCCAGCACCAGATCGGCAACGAGGTCCAGGCCAAGGTCCAGGTGGAGTTCAAGATCGGGGACGCGGTGAGGGTGGTGGATGGCCCGTTCACCGACTTCCACGGCAAGGTCGGCGAGATCAACGCCGACAAGGGCAAGCTCAAGGTGATGGTGAACATGTTCGGCAGGGAGACTCCGGTGGAGCTGGATCTGCTCCAGGTGGAGCGGCTGCGCTAGGAGTGATTTGAATGGGTAAGAAGAAGGTCAAGGTTGTACTGAGGCTGGCCATCGAGGCCGGCAAGGCGAGCCCGGGGTACCCCATCGGGCCGTCCCTGGGGCAGCACTCAGTGAACATCATGGAGTTCTGCCGGGCCTACAACGAGCAGACCGAGTCTCAGGCCGGAATGGTGATCCCAGCTGAGATCACGATCTACGAGGACCGCACCTTCACGTTCATCACCAAGACGCCCCCCACGGCGGACCTGATCAAGCGAGCCGCCGGGATCCCCAAGGGATCCTCGAAGCCGCCCAGAGAGCAGGCCGGGGAACTGACTCACGAGCAGGCGCTGGAGATCGCGCGCACCAAGCTGCCGGACGTGAATGCTGTGGACGAAGAGGCGGTAGCCCGGATGGTGGAGGGCACCGCGCGCTCGATGGGAGTCAAGGTCACCGCCTGACACTAATTAGATGTGGGAGGCCGCCGCGCGGTCGTTAGCACCACGGGAGGATTCGCGACATGACATCAGGAAGAGGCAAGCGCTACGAGGCGGCCCTGAAGCTGCTCGAGGACAAGGATCTGGTCGATCCCAAAGAGGGGATCAGGCTGGTCAAGGCGGTCAACTCCTCCACCTTCGCCGGCACCGTCGAACTGCACATCCGGCTGGGGGTGGATCCACGCCACGCCGACCAGATGGTCCGCAGCAGCGTGGTGCTCCCTCACGGTACCGGCAAGCATCGCCGGATCGCCGTCTTCGCCCAGGGCGAGAAGGAGCGGGAGGCGCGCGACGCCGGAGCCGACATCGTCGGGGCGGAAGACCTGGTGAAGAAGGTCCAGGAGGGGTTCACCGACTTCGACGTGGCCCTGGCCACCCCAGACATGATGGGGTCGGTGGGGCGCCTGGGCAAGATCCTGGGGCCCCGGGGCCTGATGCCGAATCCCAAGGCTGGGACGGTGACCTTCGACATCGCGCGGGCGGTTCGGGACGTCCAGGCGGGCCGGGTCGAGTTCCGGGTGGATCGCTACGGCATCATCCACGTTCCAGTTGGCAAGACGAGCTTCGAGGACGACGCCCTCTACGAGAACCTGTCCGCCATGATGGAGGCGATCATGAAGGCGAAGCCTTCGGCGGCCAAGGGCTCCTATCTGCGGGCCTGCTTCCTGGCCCCGACAATGGGCCCCAGCGTGAAGCTGGATCCGGCGGCGGCAGCGCGGTTGTCGGTGGCCTGACCGGAGGCAGCCGGTAGGCTCACGGGGTAGCCTTCGCGTCGGTGCCGGCTGACAGCCGAAAGCTTTCTTGGTGGGCGCCGTGCGGGGCGCTCTCGCGGAGAGGACCTGCCCTGGGCAGTTCTACTCAGGACGGCGGGGTTGTGGCCGCGGCTGCCGACGCCGTGCGGTATACTTGCCCCTCGCTTGGAACAGTCGCGTTCCCCGGCGCCCGAGACCGCGGGGGCAGCAGTGCTCAAAATCCCACCCCGCGCAGGTGACCAGTTGGGAGCAGGTGACGCCACCTGGTCTCCGCTCCAGCCTGACTCGTAGGGCCTGGGGGCAGGAGGTGGAGACGGATGATCGCCGCTAAGCACCATGGTGCCGCCCGGATTCCCGAGGAGAAGCAGCGCAACGTGGCCGAGCTTGCCGAAAAGCTGGGCCGGATGAGCAGCGCTGTGCTGTCGGACTACCGGGGTCTGACCGTGGAGCAACTGGAGACGCTCCGATCCGCCCTTCGCGGCGCGGGCATCGACTACGTGGTAGTCAAGAACACTCTGGCCCGGCGCGCCAGCGAGCAGGCCGGCCTGGCCGAGCTCCAGGGCCAGCTGGTGGGGCCGACCGCTCTCGCCATCGGCTACGACGATCTGAGCGCTCCGGCCCGCCTATTGATCGAGTACGCGCGGGCCAACCGCCGCCCCGACATGGTCCGGGGCGGCATCGCCGAGGGCCACGCCCTCAACGCGGCCGAGGTCAGGCAGCTGGCGGAGCTGCCCTCCCGCGAGGTGCTGATGGCGCAGCTGCTAGGTGTGCTCGAGGCCCCCATGGCGCAGCTGGCCGGCCTGCTGGAGGCTCCGGTCCGGGACCTTGTCGGGCTCTTGGACGCGAAGCAGGCCGAGGCAGCCTGATCGGCTCTACCCAATTGAAATCGAACCCTGTCGGCGGATTGGAAGGTTAGTGAGCGGAGGAGATAGCAAGTGGCCAAGGTTAAAGTCGAAGACTTCGTGGAGGCGCTGGCGGACTGGACCGTGTTGGATCTGGTCAACGCCAAGAAGCTGATCGAAGAGAAGTACGGGATCACCGCCGCCGCGCCGGTCGCGATGGCGGCTGTGGCCGCCGGCCCGGGGGCTGTGGCAGAGGTCGAGGAGCAGACTGAGTTCTCGGTCGTCCTCACCGCCGCCGGTGACCAGAAGATCGCCGCCATCAAGGCGGTCAGGGAGATCACAGGCCTGGGTCTGAAGGAAGCCAAGGACCTGGTCGACGGTGCTCCCAAGGCGGTCAAGGAAGGCATCACACGCGACGAGGCCGAGTCCATCGCCAAGAAGATCCAGGAGGCAGGCGCGAGCGCCGAGATCAAGTAGGACGGACTCCCGAGCCGTCCTTGAACCGCGAGGCTGGGGTGCCCCAGCAGGTGTGACGCCGCAGTGTGGTAGCATTGAGCTTCCGCC
The DNA here is from genome assembly GCA_035531535.1 of Candidatus Nanopelagicaceae bacterium. Lineage (GTDB taxonomy): Bacteria > Chloroflexota > Dormibacteria > Aeolococcales > Bog-877 > AG-12. The sequence goes on from DATKSV010000159.1 coordinate 4,845, forward strand.
ACTGTGAAGTTCACCCTATGTCTGCGCTTGCCTGGAGAACTTTAGCCCATGCCCCCAATTCGTGCTGCCCTGCCTGCTGCGCCCACCCGTCTCAGCTACGGGAAAATCCCCGAGATGCTCGAGGTGGGCAACCTTATTGAGACCCAGCTGAACTCATTTCGCTGGTTCGTCGAGAAGGGGCTGCGCGAGCTGTTCGACGAGATCAACCCGATCACGGACTACACCGGTAAGAACTATGAGCTCCGATTCCTCGACTACAGCTTCGGGGAGCCCAAGTTCGACCAGGAGGAATGTCGCAACCGGGACATGACCTTCGCCGCGCCGCTGCGGATCATGACCCGGCTCCACATCAAGACCGGCGAGAGCGCCGGTGAGATCAAGGAGTCGGAGGTCTACCTGGGCGACTTCCCGATGATGACCGGGGAGGGGACCTTCCTGGTCAACGGCACTGAGCGGGTGGTGGTCAGCCAGCTGGTGCGCTCTCCGGGGGTGTACTTCACCGCTGGCGCCGAGCACCCGGTCACCGGGCGGCCCCTTTACGCGGTCAAGTTCATTCCCAACCGAGGCGCTTGGCTGGAGATCGAGACCTCCAACAAGGACATCCTGACCGCCAAGATCGACCGCAAGCGCAAGTTCCAGGCGACCACCCTGATCCGCTCTCTGGGGTATCCCGGGGACGACGACATCAGGCAGTTCTTCCAGGAGGTCGACGTCGACCCCGAGCACCGCTACATCGACGCCACCTTGGAGAAGGACCCCAGCCATGATGTGAACGAGGCCCTGATCGAGCTCTACCGCAAGATCAGGCCCGGGGATCCGCCCACGGTGGAGAACGCGCGCAACCTTTTGCAGGCCCTGTTCTTCAACCCGCGCCGCTTCGACCTGGGCCGGGTGGGGCGCTTCAAGCTGGACAAGCGGCTGGGGTTCTCCGAGTCGGAGGCGCGCGCCCGGGCCGAGGACAAGGATCTGCGGGTGCTCGCCCATGAGGACTTCATCAACATCCTGCGGCGGCTGATCGAGCTCAACAACGGCCACGGTGAGGCCGACGACATCGACCACCTCGGGAACCGCCGGGTGCGGGCGGTGGGGGAGCTGCTGCAGAACCAGTTCCGCACCGGCCTTTTGCGCATGGAGCGGATCATCAAGGAGCGGATGACCATCTGCGACGCGACCACGGTCACCGCCGCCTCTCTGATCAACGCCCGCCCGGTGGTGGCGGCGATCAAGGAGTTCTTCGGCTCCAGCCAGCTGTCCCAGTTCATGGACCAGACCAACCCCCTCTCGGAGCTGACCCACAAGCGGCGGCTCTCGGCGCTGGGCCCAGGTGGCCTCTCGAGGGAGCGGGCTGGGTTCGACGTCCGGGACGTCCATCACAGCCACTATGGCCGGATCTGCCCGATCGAGACCCCCGAAGGACCGAACATCGGCCTGATGGGCTCGCTGGCGACATTCGCCAGGGTGAATGACTTCGGCTTCATCGAGACCCCCCTACGGCGCGTCTACCACAGCCTGGACATGGAGCAGGACAAGGACCGGGTCCTGGGCCGGGAGCTCCGCGAGGAGGCGGCTGGGATGGCGGCCGGCACTGTACTCGGAGAGGCGGAGGTCGCCAAGCTGGAGCAGGCCTCCGTGGCCGAGATCAAGATCCGCCCCTGGGTAACCCATGAGGTCTACTTCCTCTCCGCTGACGAGGAGGACAAGTACACGGTCGCTCAGGCCAACGCCCCCATCACGCCAGAGGGCAGCTTCCTGGTGGAGCACACCCCGGCTAGGACCCGGCACACCTTCAAGGATGTGCCGGTGACCGATGTGGATTTCGTGGACGTCTCGCCCAAGCAGATCGTCTCGGTGGCGACCGCGATGATCCCCTTCCTGGAGCACGACGACGCCAACCGGGCGCTCATGGGTTCCAACATGCAGCGGCAGGCGGTGCCCCTGGTGGCGACGGACTCCCCGGTGGTGGGCACTGGTATGGAGCTTTACGCAGCCAAGGACAGCGGCGAGCTGATCGTGGCCCCCGCGGACGGCACCGTCATCGGCATCAACGTACCGGTGGCGGAGGTGGACTCGGATCGGGTCAAGATCGTGCGCAGCGGCCAGGACAGCGGCCTGGGGATCCTCTTCCATCCCGACGGCGAGGGTCGCGATGTCTGGTACGGCGTCCACAAGTTCGTCCGCAGCAACCAGGGCACCTGTCTCTCCCAGCGGGTCGTGGTCGACCCCGGAGACCGGGTGGTGAAGGGGACGGTGCTGGCCGATGGGCCGGCCACCGACAAGGGCGAGCTGGCCCTGGGCCAGAACGTCATGGTCGCCTTCATGCCCTGGGAGGGCTACAACTATGAGGACGCCATCCTGATCAGCGAGTCGGTGGTGCGCGAGGACAAATACACCTCGATCCATATCGAAGAGTTCGAGGTGGAGGTCAGGGAGACCAAGCTGGGCCCAGAGGACGTCTCTCGGGAGCTCCCCAACGTGGGCGAGGAGAGTCTCCGCAATCTCGACGAGCGCGGCATTATCTATGTCGGCGCCGAAGTTCAGCAAGGCGACATCCTGGTCGGCAAGACGACCCCCAAGGGGGAGTCCGAGCTATCCGCTGAAGAGCGCTTGCTGCGGGCCATCTTCGGGGAGAAGGCCAAGGAGGTCCGCGACAGCTCACTTCGGGTTCCCCATGGGGAGCGGGGGGTGGTCGTCGATGTCAAGCATTTCAGCCGCACCAACAAGGACGAGCTGCCCGCCGGGGTCAACGAGCTGATCCGGATCTACGTGGCCCAGAAGCGGAAGATCAGCCAGGGTGACAAGATGGCCGGCCGCCACGGCAACAAGGGTGTGGTGGCCAGGATCCTCCCGATCGAGGATCTGCCATTCATGCCGGATGGGACGCCGGTCGAGATCGTGCTGAACCCGCTTGGAGTTCCCAGCCGGATGAACCTGGGCCAGGTTCTGGAAACTCACCTGGGTTGGGCGGCCTCGGCCCTTGGCATCAAGGTTGCGACCCCGGTCTTCGACGGCGCCTCGGAGTCCGAGATCGAGGACGAATTGGAGCGGGCGGGGCTACCCCGGGATGGCAAGATCGTGCTTCGAGACGGCCGCACTGGTGAGCCCTTCGACCAGCCCATCACAGTCGGGATGATCTACATGCTCAAGCTCCACCATCTGGTGGAGGACAAGATCCACGCCCGGAGCACGGGCCCCTACAGCCTGGTTACCCAGCAGCCGCTGGGAGGCAAGGCTCAGTTCGGAGGTCAGCGCTTCGGCGAGATGGAGGTGTGGGCGCTTGAGGCCTATGGGGCCAGTCACATCCTGCAGGAGATCCTGACCATCAAGTCGGACGACATCGTCGGCCGGGTCAAGGCCTACGAGGCGATCGTCAAGGGCGACAACACCCTGGATGCCGGGATCCCGGAGTCGTTCCGGGTGCTGGTCAAGGAGCTCCAGGGGCTAGGCCTTGGGGTCGAGATCATGTCCGAGAACGAGGAGCAGATTGTGTTCGCGGAGGATGACATGCCGGACATGCCCCTCGGGCTGGGAATCAACCTGGAACGCGACGAACGAGACGACGCCGAGGACATCGGCAGATAGGCGTGACTTTAGTTCGAAAACTCTTGACCGGAGCGGCTGATCTCGGCGAGGCGACCGCCCCCGGACCCTCCCTCACCCACCAATTCGCCAGGAGGCGGACAAGCATTGCTTAAGCTTGAGAATTTCGATGCCCTGAAGCTGTCTCTCGCCAGCCCGGAGATGATGCTCTCCTGGTCCCACGGCGAGGTGACCAAGCCTGAGACCATCAACTATCGCACGCTGCGTCCGGAGCGGGACGGGCTCTTCTGCGAGAAGATCTTCGGTCCCACCAAGGACTGGGAGTGCCACTGTGGCAAGTACAAGCGCTACCGCTACAAGGGCATCATCTGCGACAAGTGCGGCGTCGAGGTGACTCGGAGCAAGGTTCGTCGGGAGCGGATGGGTCACATTCGGTTGGCCAGCCCGGTCTCTCACGTGTGGTACTTCAAGGGCATCCCCAGTCGGCTGGGCCTGCTCTTGGACATGTCGCCTCGCAACCTGGAGAAGGTGCTCTACTTCGCCAACTACATCGTGACCAGAGTGGACGAGGACGCCCGCGCTGAGGCGCTCAAGGCGCTCGACCCAGAGCGCAGCGAGCGGGTCTCGGAGCTGCGCAAGACAGCCGCCCAGGAAAGCGAGACCTTCCTGGCCGCTCAGGAGGCACGGGTCCTTGAGGTGGAGGCGGCCACTGAGGCGGCGGCGACCGCAATCCTCGATGGCGCTGAGAAGCGCCGGGAGAAGCTGGAGAGCGACGGCGAGCTGCTCAGCCAGCGGATCGAGGCCGGCTTGGGGCGCAAGGCGCCATCGGACCTGGTCCTCAAGGACGACGACGAGAAGCTGGTGGTGGTCAAGCGCGGCACCGTGTTCGCCGAGGAACACCAGCAGGCGCTGACCGAGCTGCTGGCTGCCAGGCTGGCGGAGAGCTCCGGCGTGGCCGCGGACGCGGCCAGCGAGATGCGGCAGAAGGCCGCCTTCGAGATCGCGAAGATCAAAGACGAGATGGAGGCCCGCCGCAGTGGTGGCGCCGCCGTGGACGACGAGGACCTCGCCCGTGTCAAGGCCGAGCTGGCCGACACCAAGGCGCGCCTAGAGGGGCTCACCGTCAGGCAGCTGCTCACCGACAGCGAGTACCGCGACTACACCGACAAGTTCGGCAAGGTATTCCGGGCGTCGATGGGCGCGGCCGCCATCAAGGAGATGCTGGACGCGCTTGACCTGGCGGCCGAGTCGACCCACCTCCGGGAGGAGCTGCTTTCCACCAGCGGCCAGCGCAAGCTGAAGGCGGTCAAGCGGCTGCGGGTGGTGGAGGCGTTCCGTAAGAGCGAGACCGCACCCACCTGGATGATCCTGGAGGTGCTCCCGGTGATTCCTCCCGAGCTGCGCCCGATGGTGCAGCTCGATGGTGGCCGCTTCGCCACCTCCGATCTGAACGACCTCTATCGGCGGGTCATCAACCGCAACAACCGGCTCAAGAGGCTGCTGGAGCTGGGTGCCCCGGAGATCATCGTGCGCAACGAGAAGCGCATGCTCCAAGAGGCAGTCGATGCCCTCATCGACAATGGCCGGCGGGGCCGGGCCATTACCGGAACCGGCAACCGCAAGCTCAAGTCGCTCAGCGACATGCTCAAGGGCAAGCAGGGGCGCTTCCGGCAGAACCTGCTCGGCAAGCGGGTCGACTACAGCGGTCGTTCCGTGATCGTGGTGGGCCCGGAGATGAAGCTCAATCAGTGCGGCCTGCCCAAGCGGATGGCTCTGGAACTGTTCAAGCCCTTTGTGATGCGCGAGCTGGTCAACCAGGGCTTCACCCAGAACATCAAGAGCGCCAAGCGGATGGTGGAGCGGGTCAGACCCGAGGTCTGGGACGTCCTTGACCAGGTGATCCAGGACCATCCCGTGCTGCTCAACCGGGCCCCCACCCTGCACCGCTTGGGGATTCAGGCCTTCATGCCGATCTTGGTGGAGGGGTCCGCGATCCAGATCCATCCCTTGGTGTGCACCGCCTTCAACGCGGACTTCGACGGTGACCAGATGGCAGTCCACGTGCCGCTCTTCAGCGGGGCGATCGCCGAGGCCAAGAACCTCATGATGTCCTCGAACAACATCCTCTCGGCCAGTGATGGCAACCCGGTGGTGGCGCCCTCGCAGGACATGGTCCTGGGCGCCTACTGGCTGACCTTGGTGCGGCAGCCCCTGGATGGGCTGGAGATTCAGGCCCTGCGCAGCTACAGCTCCCCGGAGGAGGTGATGCTGGCTCACGACACCGGGGCCATCGGACCGCACCAGCCGCTGCGGGTGCGGCTGCCTCGACGCAAGGTGGAGACCGTGGCCCCCGGAGAGGATGGCGAGCAGCCCGTGATGCTGACCACCACCGCCGGCCGGGTCATCTTCAACGAGCTGCTGCCGCTGGCCGAGCCCGTGCGCGAAGGGGCCGACGGTGGCCCGATGGTCTTCCAGAACCGGGCCTTCGACCGCAAGGAGCTGCGGGCGCTCGTGGCCACCTGCTTTCGGCTCTACGGCAACCAGGTGACCGCGACCGTGGTCAACGACATCAAGCGGATCGGGTTCGCCTTCGCGACCCAGTCGGGCACCACGATGTCGGCCATGGATATCAAGACGCCTCCTGCCAAGCTCGAGATCCTGGCAACCGCCGACCGGGCGGTCGACGAGGTCAGCCTGCAGCATCGCCGCGGCCTGATCACCGAGGACGAGCGCTACGGCAAGACCGTCGAGATCTGGACCCAGGCGACCGAGTCGGTCACCCAGGCCACCATGCGTCACTTCGACCCCCTCTCCTCGGTGCTGCTGATGTCGCAGTCGGGAGCCCGGGGTTCGATTCAGCAGATTCGGCAGCTGGCTGGAATGCGCGGACTGATGGCCGATCCCACTGGACGAATCATTGACATGCCCATCAAGGCCAACTTCTCCGAGGGTCTTGAGGTTCTCGAGTACTTCATCTCCACCCACGGAGCCCGCAAGGGTCTGGCCGACACCGCCCTGCGTACCGCCGACTCCGGGTATCTGACTCGGCGCCTGGTGGATGTGGCCCAGGACGTGATCGTCCGGGAGGAGGATTGCGGCACCAACGCCGGGATCTGGCTCACCAATCTGAGTGATGAGGGAGAGCCATTTCTGGAGCGGATCGCGGGCCGGGTGGCAGCGGCCGAGGTGGCCGCCGCCGATGGTCGGATCCTGGTCCCGGTGGGGGAGGAGATCACGGACGCGGTCGCCCGCGAGGTGGTCGCGCTTGGGATCGAGCGGGTGCGGGTGCGCAGCGTGCTCACCTGCGGCGCCCGCAGCGGTGTCTGTCGATTCTGCTACGGCCGCAACCTGGCGACGGGCAAGCTGGTCGAGATCGGGGAGGCGGTGGGAGTGATCGCCGCCCAGTCGATCGGGGAGCCGGGCACCCAGCTCACCATGCGTACATTCCACACCGGGGGCGTCGCCGGACTCGACATCACCCAGGGCCTGCCCCGGGTTGAGGAGCTCTTTGAGGCCCGTATTCCCAAGGGGAAGGCCACCCTGGCCGAGGCTGGTGGAGTGGTCGAGGTGGTCCGGGCTGATGGCGGCCGCAAGGTGCGGGTGGTGAGCCACGAGGAGTTCGAGGTCACCCATGCCCTCGATTCCGGCCTGGAGCTCGACTCGGCGGTGGCGGAGGGCGCCCTGGTCGGCGAGGGCCAGGTTCTGGCTCGCGGCACCAAGGCCGGCAAGCAGGTGACACTGCAAGCCCGGATCGGCGGCAAGATCACCCTGCTCAAGGTGCGACCGTCGGGCGGGGAGATCCGAGTCCGGGCCCTGGAGGAGGATGTCAAGGAGTACCCCATCACGCACGGCGCCCAGCTGCGGGTCGCCGACGGGGACGAGATTCGGGCCGGGGACGCCATCACGGCGGGCTCGGTCAGCCCTCAGGAGCTCCTCTACATAAGCGGCCGGGAGGCGGTCCAGGACTACCTGGTCCATGAGGTGCAGAAGGTCTACCGGTCCCAGGGTGTGGACATCAACGACAAGCACATCGAGGTGATCGTGCGGCAGATGCTGCGCAAGGTCCGGGTGGAGTCCGGTGGTGACACCGAGCTGCTGCCGGGCGAGATCATCTCGCAGTGGGAGTACGACCAGGCCAATGCCGAGGTCCTCGCCGAGGGCGGCGAGCCGGCGATCGCGGCCACCGTGCTGCTGGGCCTGATCAAGGCCGCGCTCAACACCGCCAGCTGGCTCTCGGCAGCCTCCTTCCAGGAGACCACGAGGGTGCTGACCGAGGCGGCCATCTCGGGCAAGGTCGACCGCTTGCGCGGCCTCAAGGAGAACGTGATCATCGGCAAGCTGATCCCCGCCGGCACCGGCCTCGACTACTACCGCAAGCTTCGCGAGGAGGCGGTGAAGTACCTGGAGGAAGGCGAGGCGCTGGCGGAGCCGGTAGTCGTGGAGGGAGCGGCGGAGGAGGCCTTCGCGACTCCTGAGGCGGTCGCGGTGCTCGACCAGGCGAGCGAATAGACGCAAGGTGGCGCCCGCATTGGGCGGGCGCCACCTTGATCCCCGCGCCTCGTCCTGTACCAAGGGCAAGGTCGAGCCAATCCTGGAGTCTGCCGGCGGGATGAATGAGGGCTTGGAAGCGAAGGACTCCTCCCAGGCGGGCGCCAGCTCGGGCACCAGCCAATCCACCCGCTTGGGCTCGGAGTAGACGCTCTCGGCAATCCCGGCGCAGTGGGCAGCACGCGGGCCCAACGGGAGCCGAGTTGGGAACTTGAGTCTTTGCTGGAAGTGGCGGCCGCGTTTAGGTCAGCTGGACTCTTGGCAGGCGGTGCACCTACCTCGGAAGATGATCTGGGCCTCGTCGATCGCCAGACCTAAGGCGGGGTCGAGCTGAAGGCAGGGCTCGTTCGCGGCCACGCAGGGGACGTCAATCAGGGCCCCGCAGCGGCGACAGACGAAGTGATGATGCCACCAGTGGCCCAGCTCGTAGCGAGCAATCCCCGGGCCGCCGTCGGCACGCAGCACCAGCCCCTTTCCGACCAGTGCCTCCAAGCCGTTGTAGGCGGAGGCGCGGGCTAAGGGCCGGCCGGTGCGGCTTAGATGGGCCACGACCTCGTCCGTCGAGGGGTGGTTGTCCAACTCAGCCAGCGCCTGGTAGATCGCCACCCGGGCAGCGGTCGCGCGCAGCCCCTGATCTCGCAGCTGCGCCGCGACAGATGCAGTGTCCCGGGGCGCCGTCTGCTTCAGCTCAGCTGGGCCTGGATCATCCAGAGGTGCTTCTCCAACAGCTCCAGGATCCCGATCACGATGTCCTGGCTGACCGGGTCCAGCTCACCCAGGCGGAGCAGACCGGTGCGGGCGGTGGCGGTGACCTTGAGCAGCCGCTCGGCCATCGCCGCTACCACCTGAGGGGCCGGAAGGTATCCCGTCGGGAAAGGAGCCAGGGAACTGCCGGAGGCGACGGGGCTCGCATTCCCGTTCACCGGGTGGCCGATGGCGACGGCCCGCTCGGCGACGGTGTCCGCCCACGTGCGGGCATCGGTGACGATCTGGTCGAGCTGGAGATGGACCGACTCGAAGTTGGGGCCGGTCACGTGCCAGTGGGCCTGCTTGCCCTGAAGGGAAAGGTCGGTGAAGTCGGTCAGTAGCTGCTGCAGCTGAGATCCAACCTCGTCGGCGACGGGTTTGGGGAGTGCCCCTTCGATGGTGTTCATCCGCAGCTCCTTACTTGGACTTTGTCCAAATAGTAACACCTCATCTTCACCTCCCCGACCTGGCGCTAGAGTGGCATCCATCCCCACTCCAGGTCCGTCGAAGCCACTTGGATGGCGTGGAGATTGGGCGGATGCGGAAATTGGAATTCGCAGGCAGGATGGCCACGATGGCGGGGCTCGCCTTCCCAGTGGTACCCGCGGGGAGCTGCCCGGAGTCAGCACCTGGCAGCATGGAGGCACCGCGGTGGTGCTGATGGCCGCCGGCTCGCGTTCTGAGATAGCCGGCGTGAGCAACGTGTGCACCC
>DATKSV010000160.1:0-33825 GCA_035531535.1 Candidatus Nanopelagicaceae bacterium
CGCGGACAGCGGCGACAGGAGGGTGAATCGGCATGACGGATCTGAACTCGAGCTTGGCGGAGGAACTGGACCAGCTCCGGGCCGAGGGCCGCTTCCGGCCCCTGGCGGTACTCCAGAGCGCGCAGGACGCGGAGGTGGTGATCGACGGCCAGCCCCTGATCAACCTCTCGTCCAACAACTACCTGGGCCTGAACACCCATCCCCGGCTTGAGGAGGCGGCCATCCTCGCCACCCGGAAGTGGGGGGCTGGGTCGGGAGCGGTGCGCACCATTGCGGGGACCATGGCCATCCACGAGGAGCTGGAGCAACGCCTGGCGGAGTTCAAGGGAACGGAGGCCGCCCTCACCCTGCAGAGCGGGTACACCGCCAACCTGGCGGTGCTGGGGGGAGTGCTGGGGGAGGCCGACGCGGTGGTCAGCGACGCCCTCAACCACGCCAGCATCATCGACGGCATCCGCCTCACCAAGGCCCATCGCTACGTCTTCCCGCATCGGGACATGGCCGCCCTGGAGGAGCGGCTGGAGGAGGCTCGCCGCGATGGCCGGCGCCGGGTGCTGGTGGTCACCGACGGGGTCTTCAGCATGGATGGTGACATCGCCCCGCTGCCGGAGATCGTGGCCCGGGCCGAGGCCGCGGGCGCGGCGGTGATGGTGGATGACGCCCACGGGTCGGGAGTGCTGGGCCGGAACGGACGAGGGTCGGTGGATCACTTCCACCTGGAGGGGCGGGTCGCGATCCAGGTCGGCACCCTCAGCAAGGCGGTCGGAGTCCTGGGCGGGTACGCCGCCGGTTCCCAGGAATTGCGCGATACCCTGATCCACCTGGGGCGGCCGTTTCTCTTCTCAACCTCTCATCCCCCGGCCGTGGTGGCCGCCTGCATAGCCGCCCTGGAGGTGATGCAAGAGGAGCCGGAGCGCCAAGAGCGGCTCTGGGAGAACACCCGCTACTTCAAGGCCGGGCTGGAGGGGCTCGGATTCGACTGCGGCCACAGCGAGACCCCCATCACCCCGGTCATCGTGGGCGAGGCCAGCTCCGCCATGGCCCTCTCGGACGAGCTGCGGCGGCGCGGGGTCTTCGCCCAGGGCCTGGGCTTCCCCACCGTGGCCAAGGACAAGGGCCGGGTGCGGACGATCGTGACCGCCAGCCACAGTCGGGAGCAGCTGGACCGCGCCCTCGAGGCCTTCGCCAGCGCGGCGGGCGCGCTCGGCTTGGACCTGCACCCGGCTGGGGCGAGGTCAGCGTAACCATGGCCCCGGCGCCTGAATTGTCTCCAGTACATGGTGCTACGCCCGATCCCGAGAGACCACGATCGCAGACCGACTACCACCGCGGCAGGGACCCGGAGGAACTGGAGGAGGAGCGCCGGCTGGTGGAGGCGGCGAAGACGGATCCGGCCGCCTTCGCCAAGCTCTACGATCGCTATGTTGACGCCATCCACGCCTATGTCTATCACCAGACCGGAAGTTGGGAGCGCGCTGAGGACGTCACCGCCACCACGTTCATGCGCGCCTATGCCGAGATCGGTAAGTTCGAGTGGCGCGGCGTTCCCTATTCGGCCTGGCTCTATCGGGTCGCCTCCAACCTGGTCCTGCGCGATCATCGCCGACCCGGGTGGATCGAACTGCCAGAGGGTCTGGCGGACCCCGGAGAGGGGCCCGAAGCGGCCGCGCTCAGGTCGGAACAGGTGCGCCGCATCCAGGCTGCGGTGCGGCGCCTGTCCCCTGACCAGCGCCAGGCCATCACCCTGCGCTTCGGGGCCGGGCTGCGCAACGCTGAGGTGGCCCAGGTGATGCGCAAGAGCGAGGGCGCGGTCAAGCTGCTGGTGTTCCGAGCCCTGCGTTCGCTGGAGCGTCGGCTCGGTCCTGAATTCGAGTCCCACTTCCCGCCCCGTCTCAGGGTGGCATCCGGGGATGAGTCCACGGAGGTTTGAGGATGGCTAGCAAGGAAGAGAAGCGGTTGGCGGGGGACCTGGCCGGCTGGTTGGAGGGGCGGCAGCCCGAGCCCATCTCCGACCCCGCCTCCCGGGCGGTCGCCCGCACGGCCGTGCTTCTGGTCGATGCCCTAGCCCCGACTCCGCTCCGGGCCGAGACCAGAGCTCGCCTCTACGAACGCGCCCTCTCCGAGGCCAGCCTGCAGCGGGCGGCGGGGGGGGCGGACGGACTGGCCGAGGTCTTCCGTGTCGCCCGCCAGGTGCCGGGGCCGGCCTGGGTGGGCCTGGGAGGGGTGGCGGCGGGAGTCGTGGTGGGGCTGGCCCTGCTGCGCCAGCGCGATGGCCGGGGCTGGGCCTGACCGGAAGTCGCCCGGCAGGGGTCAGGTGTCGCGGCCGCCACCCGGTCAGGTCTCACTGGCGCTGAGGGCCTCCGGAAGGGAGCTCTGGCGTTCTACCTGGCGATCCCTGCGCGCCCCGGCCGCTCGCGTTGTGGCGCTCAGGGCCGTTGCTTCGCGGTTGCGGGTGGGTACAATCCCTGGCAGTGAGTTCGGTACGCACCGTGGTGGTGCCGGCCGGTGGCCTGGGCACCAGGTTTTTGCCAGCCACCAAGGCGCTGCCGAAGGAGATGGTCCCCGTGGGGGACAGGCCCGCCATCCAGTGGGGGCTGGAGGAGGCGGCCGCCTCGGGGATCCGCCGGGCAGTCATCGTAACTGCGCCCGGTAAGGACCTTATCAAAGCCCACTTCGCCCCCGACCCATCCCTGGAAGCGGTCCTGGAGCAGCGCGGCAGCCTCGAGCTGGCCGAGCGGATCCGCGAGATCTCCAAGCTCTGCGCGCTGGAGTTCGTCGAGCAGGCTCAGCCACTGGGGCTGGGGCATGCCATCCTCTGCGCGTTGGAGCGGGTCCAGGGCGAGGCGGCGGTGGCCGCGCTGCTCCCTGACGACCTCTTCTCGGGGTCCCCGCCACTGTTGTCGCAGCTGATCGAGGCCTACACCTGGGAGGGCTGCACGGTGCTGGCCCTGCGGCGCTGCTCCAAGGACGAGATCTCGCGCTATGGAGTGGCGGCGGTCGAGGGCGATGGACCGGTCTTCCGGGTCTCCGACGTGGTCGAGAAGCCGGCCCCCGAGGACGCCCCCAGCGATCTCGCCCTGATGGGGCGCTACGTGCTCACCGATGAGATCTTCTCCGCCCTGCAGGCAACCCCGCCCGGCCACGGCGGGGAGATCCAGCTGACTGATGCCATCCGCACCCTAGCCCGTCAGGGCAGGGTGGTCGGGGTGGAGTTCGTGGGCCAGATACTTGACGTGGGCACCTTGGAGAGCTGGCTGGCGACTAACGCTGCCATCATGTGGCAGGACTCGAAGCTAGGCCCGGCCCTGCGGGCCAGGATCGAGCAACTGGAGGAGACCGGGCCCTGACCCCGCCAGGGCGGTCAGAACCAGGGCCGCTCCCATTTTTGGCTGGCGCTATACTGACGGGCCAGATGTCCACCGAGGCGGAATTCCCCGGCCCCAGTTCCGAAATCCATCAGGTAGTGCAATGGCTGTGCAACGCCCGCGGCGCGGTGATGACCTTCTGCGCTACCGCAGCCAGGAGGGTGACTTCGAGGTAGAGGTGTCGCACACCCTGAACAAGTGGTGTGTCTCTGTTCTGCGCCTGGCTGACTCCAGCATCGTGGCCCAGGACTTCTACCCGGAGCGATGGAAGGCGATGGCCCGGGCTCAGGACTTCCTGCGGATCCTCAATATGCGCAACCGCCCCGGCCACGAGGAGGGCGGCGATGAGCACCCGGAGAGCCACGAGGGCACCAGGGGACCGGGTCTCTGAGCACCACCGACCAGGTGGGTGCGGCGCCGCCCCCTGCGGTCCCGGTCGGGTATGCCGTCGCGGATCCTCACGCCCACACCTTAGCCAGCGACGGCATGGTGAGCGCCACCGAGCTGGTCCGGGCCGCCGCGGCCGTCGGGCTGGGGGTGCTGGCGGTCACCGACCATGACAACTTCGGCGCCATCCCAGAGGCCCGGGAAGCCGGGCTCCGGTTCGGGGTGGACGTGGTTGCGGGCGAGGAGGTGACCACGGACAAGCCCGCCCGCGTCCATGTGGTCGGGCTGTTCCTGGACGGCCCGGTGCGGATGGGGATGCCTGTCGGGGACACAATCCGGGCGATTCACGACCAGGGTGGCCTGGCGATCCTCGCCCATCCCTTCATGCCCACCTACTTCGCCTCGATCACGCCCGCCGGCCTGCGCGGGCTGATCTCGCGGCAGGCGGTGGATGGGATCGAACTACGCCACACGGCGGTCACCACCTCCTCCCGGATCCGGGAGCTGGACGCCTTCTATGAGTTGCACCAGGATCGCCTGGGAGCGGCGGTCGGGTCCAGCGACAGCCATTTCGGGGCTCACGACCTGGCCCGAACCGTGACCCTGTTTCCTGGGAGCACGGCGGCAGATCTGCGCCGGGCCATCGAGGCACGTCAGACTATCCCCCTGGAGAAGTATCGTCAGCCCGCCGGCCCGGCGCTCACCACCCGGCTGCAGCAGCAGGCTCGCAGCATGGGTTGGCTGGCCTGGCAGCGCTGGCGCGGCAAGATCGGACGTGAGGGAGCCTGAGCTAACTTGAACTGGAACTTCATCAAGCATGAGTGGGGCGCGGTCGCCTTCGTGGGCACCGTGGTCGTCGGCGGCCTGGTCGTGCTGCTGGTCCTGGTCGTCAAGGCGGCCACCGCCTCAGCCCTGCCGCCACCACCGCCATGCCCCAAGGTGACCCCGATCGTGATCCGGGCCACGCCCACGCCGTCCCCCGGGGTGAGCGTGTCGCCAACCCCCTCGGTCACCATCCCCACCGTGCCCTTCGGCTGCCCGACTCCGGTGGTGCAGGTGGTGACGCCGACCCCTTCGCCCACCGCCAAGGCGACTGTCAGCCCGTCGCCCACCGCCAAGGCCACAGTGAGCCCATCGCCGAGCGCCACTGGGACCAAGTCGCCGGTGGCGTCCGCAACCCCCTAGGGACAGAAGCGGTCAGAGGTCGGCCAGAGCCCGGGCTCCGTTGCCCTGCACGATGTGCCCCACCGGCAGCGATAGATCAATCTCGGCAACCTGGTCCGTAGCGATCCGCACCGAGATCCAGGAGTTGAGTCGCAGCCCGGCCACACGCACGCAGTCACGTAGGAACGGGAAGGCCAGCGGCACCATCTGGTTGATCAACCGGTTGCGCACCGCCTGCACCGGATCCGTGGCTGGCTGGCTCAGGCTCTGGTCCCGGAAGGCCATCACCACCACCTCGTCGCTGAGGCTGATCGGGTCCGTCCAGCTGTAGGCCTCGCCGGTGGCCCGGCAGTCCACGAAGCGGTCCCGCTGGGGGAAGAGCCGCAACTGCCGGATCAGCCGTCCCATCAGGCCGGCCTCGCCCTCGACGAAGAAGGGGACGTCGGCGAACTGGTCCTCGCCCAGGTCCAGCGCATAGCGGACGCTGAACCCGACTGTCTCAGCTCCGAAGAACGGCGCTGGGACCTTGATCCACAGATCGGTCGAGATGGCCACGCTTTCCGGCCCAGGATACTGCAAGCGAGGGGCGGCCGGCTATCGCGGAGCGGTCGCCGAGCCCTCCAGGTGCTCCCTCCAAAGCCTCTCGATCTGATCCCTCGTGGAACGCAGGCTGCCGCTGTTGTCAACGACCCAGGTGGCCAGTTCGCGCTTGCGCTCGAGGTCCATCTGAGACGCGATCCGGGCCTTGGCCGCCGGCGCATCGAGATGGGACCGAGTCATCAGTCGGCGCAACTGGGTGGCGGCGTCCACGTAGACGAGGACCGAGATCGGAAACTCGGACTCGCGGCCGGTCTCGAAGAGCAGCGGGATCTCGTAGACGACCAGCGGGGCGCCCCCAGAGAGCGCCTGCGCGATCCGCTCCTGGCTGAGGCGGGCCACCTTCGGATGGACGATCTCCTCCAGCCGCCGGCGGGCCACCGGGTCGGAGAAGACCAGCTCACCCAGCCGCTCCCGGTCCAGGTTCCCGTCCTCCCCCAGAACTCCCGCCCCGAAGCTGGTCACCACCAGCGCGAGGCCCGGTGTCCCGGGCGCCACCACGGCCCGGGCCAGCTCATCGGCGTCCACGGTCACCGCTCCCAGCTCGGCCAGCATCCCGGCCACGGTGGACTTGCCGCTGGCGATTCCTCCGGTGAGGGCTATGACCTGCGGTCCTGCCAGCCGGTGATCCTCCCTGCCCACCGCCAGCGTCAGTTGGGGCCGGAGGCCGGCTTGGCCCGCACGAAGCAGCGCTCGGGCTCCAGGAGCCGTTCCAGGCGGGTGCCCGGAGTGTGCACCCGCACCCCCGAGCGGGCCGGCACCCCGAACTCCCACCCCTGGCCGTAGAGGCGGCGGACCTCTCCCAAGTCGGTCGCGGTGGCGACCGCGCTGCCGTCCGTCATCTGCAGGCTGGCGACCCGGGCGCCGGGGTACCCCAGCGCCACCGCCCCGCCGGTCTCGAGCAGAAATTCCAGGTCCGCCAGGGACGGCTCGCCGAATTCGGGCGGCTCAGCCGCTTCCACCAGGTCCCGCAGCGAGGGCGCCTGGCCCTCCTTGACCTGCTCGCGGATCTCCCGCCGGCGCGCCAGCTGCTGCTGTCGCTCGCGGCGCCGGCGTTCGGTGGCGACCACCGCCTGGCGCTTGGCGAGGTCGGCCAGGCGCGTCTGCAGAGGCGCCAGGTCGCGCCGGAGCTGGCGCTCCGCGTCGTCCATGGCGGCCACCAGCTCCGTCAACTCCAGCTCGGTCAGGGCGGCCAGCCGGGCCGGATCCAAAGGCTCCGAGTCCGCCTCGATGGGGTCCACCCAGCTAGCCTACAGAGGCTGGGCTCAGGTGGAACTGGAGGTGGGTGGAATGGCAGCAGTGGTGCGTACGGAACGCCGCGGCGCGGTCGGCTGGATCGTCATCGACCATCCCCCCGCCAACGCTCTCAACCGGGAGGTCCTGGAGGGGCTGCGGGGGAGTCTCCAGGAACTGGAGGCCGATCCCCTGGTGCGATCGGCCGTGATCACCGGGGAGGGCGACCGCTTCTTCGTCGCCGGCGCCGACATCGGCGAGTTCCTCAGCGACGGTCCCGATTCGACCAGGGCCAAGATTGCTACCGGCCAGCGGCTGACCCTGGAGATGGAGCGCTCCCGGCTGCCGCTGCTGGCGGCGGTCAACGGCTACGCCTTGGGCGGAGGTCTGGAACTGGCCATGGCGTGCGACCTGAGAATCGCCAGCCGCACCGCTCGAGTCGGTCAGCCAGAGGTCCTGCTGGGAATAATCCCGGGTTGGGGCGGCACCCAGCGGCTGCCCCGGCTGGTGGGCCGTGGCCGGGCCTTGGAGCTGCTGCTGCTGGGCGACCAGATCGAGGCGCCCCGGGCCCTGGAGCTGGGGCTGGTCAACTGGCTGGTCGAGCCCGAGCAGCTGGTGGCAGGGGCGCAGACCCTGGCCGAGCGGCTGGCCGGCCAGCCACCGGTGGCTCTGGCGGCGATCAAGAGGGCTGTCAGCCAGGGCCTGGACCGGCCACTCGACGAGGGGCTGGAGGAAGAGCTGGAGGCCTTTGACGCGACCTTCCGGAGCGCCGATGCCGGTGAGGGAATAGCCGCATTCCTGGCCAAGCGCAAGCCGGAATGGTCCGGCCGCTGATCTGATGTCCGGGCAGTCACTACCATCACCGGCGTGACAGCGAGCGGGGGCGGTGGCGCCGGTCGAGATGGGGAGGACCCCAACCGAACCAGCCGCGGGGCGCGCCAGCGAGTCGGTCCCTTCTGGATCGACGAGCCCCACTGGTTCTGGGCGGTGGAGGCCCTGACCCTGGTGCTGGCCATAGCGCTGTTCGCTCTGGCGCTCGGATTCGACCACCCATGATCTGGATCAACAGCGTCGCCCTGGTCCTGCTGGCGGCGGTCACGGCGGCCCTCTTCTGGCATCGGCTGGCCCCGCTCTGGAGGTCCCTGCGGCAGGCCCAACCGGCCTTGAGAAGTGATCGGCAGGGAACCCGCTGGCGGGGGGTCGTGGTGCTGGCTCTGGGCCAGAAGCGGCTGCTGCGCTGGCCCCTCTCGGGGGTCGCTCACTTCCTGATCTTCTGGGGCTTCGTGATCCTGAACATCGAGATCCTGCAGGCCGGCCTGGAGGCCCTGGTGCCACCCCTGAACCTGGAGCAGCAGTACTGGTGGGGTCCCTTCGCCTTCCTTGAGGATCTGCTGGCGGCGGCGGTGCTGACCGGCCTGGCGATGGCGGCGCTCAACCGCTACTGGCTTCGGCCCCGTCGCTTCCGAGGCAGCCATGGGCGCGACGCCACCATCATCCTGCTCCTGATCGCCCTGGTGATCTTGACCCAGCTGGGGATCTACGCCACCCAGATCGCCGCCCACGCCGATCAGGTGGTGAACCTGCGGCCAGTCTCGGACGCGGTGTCCAGCCTGTTTCGGGGCTTCCACGGGGAGGCCATCTGGGCCTGGCATGAGTTCTTCCTCTGGGGCCACCTGCTCCTGGTGGCAGGGTTCCTGGTCTACCTCGGCCGCAGCAAGCACCTGCACATCCTGACCGTGGTGCCCAATGTCTTCTTCCGCGAGCTGGAGCCGGCCGGGCGGCACCTGCCCCTGCTCGACATCGAGCAGGCGGACCACTTCGGCATCTCCAAGGTGGAGCACCTCACTTGGAAGCAGGAGCTGGACCTGGCCACCTGCACCGAATGTGGGCGCTGCCAGGTGCACTGCCCGGCCTTCAACACCGGCAAGCCGCTCTCGCCCAAGCTTTTTATCACCGACCTGCGCGATGGCTGGTACGCCAACGCCCGGGGCCAGCAGCCTCCACCCAGCTCCTGGTCAGATCCCGACTCCCTCGGCCCTGCCCCGACTGATGGCACCCTCCAGGACTGGAGCGTCCTGGAGGAGACGCTCTGGGCCTGCACCACCTGTGGGGCCTGCGTGGAGCAGTGCCCGGTCATGATCGAGCACGTTCCCACCATCGTGGGGATGCGCCGGGCGCTGGTGCTGGAGGAGTCGCGCCTGCCCAAGGAGGCCCAGCGCGCGCTGGAGTCGGTGGAGCAGCGGGGCAATCCTTTCGGCATGGCTAATGATTCCCGGATGCGCTGGGCGGAGGGGCTGGAAGTGCCCCTCCTGGCCGACCACCCGGACGCCGAGTACCTCTACTGGGTCGGCTGCGCCACCGCCTTCGACGAGTCCAACTGGCCCACCGCCCGGGCCACCGTGGCGATTCTTCGAGCCGCGCAGGTCAGCTTCGCGGTCCTGGGCCAGGAGGAGACCTGCAATGGGGATCCCGCCCGCCGGCTGGGCAACGAGTACCTCTTCCAGACCAAGGCCACCGAGGTGGTGGAGCGGTTGCAGCGCCGGGGGGTGCGCAAGATAATCGCCAGCTGCCCCCACTGCTTCAACACCTTCGCCCGGGAGTACCCGGACCTGGGCGGCCATTACGAGGTGATCCATCACAGCCAGCTGCTCAGCCAGCTCCTGGAGGCGGGGCGCATCACCCTCAAGCAGGGCATCGGTGAGGGGACGGTGACCTACCACGATCCCTGCTACCTGGGCCGCTGGAACCGGGAGTACGAGGCTCCCCGGCGACTGCTCCAGGCAATCCCCGGGGTCCAGCTGGTGGAGATGGAGCGCAGCCGCTCCGAGGCCATGTGCTGCGGGGCGGGGGGTGGCCGTCTCTTCATGGAGGAGACCGGGGGCCAGCGGATCAACCGAGTTCGTGTCCGCCAGGCCGAGGCGACCGGGGCCGCCCAGGCTGCCGTCGCCTGTCCCTTCTGCGCCACCATGTTCCAGGAGGGGATCAGCTCCCAGGAGCTCCAGGGCGCCCTCGGCAGTGCCGACATCGCGGTCCTGGTGGCGCGGTCGATGGGACTCGACTTCGAACTCCCCGCGGCGGCGTCTGTTTAGACCGATGGGCGGCGCCGCGCGGGCACGTCATAATCCGTTCGTGGTCACTGCCGAGAGGTCTTTGCGGATCGACCATGTGGGGATCGCCGTGGCCGACCTGAGGGCGGCAGTCGCCCACTACCAAGAGCGGTTAGGGGTTTCTCCGGAGCCTCCCGAGCGGGTGCCTGCCGACGGGGTCGAGGCGGTCTTCTTCGAGCTCGGCTCGAGCTCTGTGGAACTTCTGGGCAGCGTCCGGTCCGACTCCACGGTGGCCCGGTTCCTGGAGCGCCGGGGGGAGGGCCTGCACCACCTCGCCTACCAGGTCCTGGACATCGAGGCCGAGCTGGCGCGCTGGCGTCACCTGGGGGCCGAGCTGATCGACGAGAGACCCCGACTGGGCTCCAGGGGCCGGCTGGTGGCCTTCCTGCACCCCCGGACCGAGGGCGGGGTCCTGACCGAGCTCTGCCAGGTCGCGGCGCCTCTCAGGTGACGCTTGATGCGGGACTGCCAGGGGCCGATCAGACCGAGTCCGGTCTGGCCCTCGACCGGTTCTACGGCGATCGGCCCGAGGTGGCCCCGCTCGCCGCGCCCGGGGAGCCGCCCTACACCCGCGGGCTGAGACCTGAAGGCTACCGGGGTCGGCTCTGGACCATGCGCCAGTACGCCGGGTTCGGGTCCGCCGAGTCCACCAACGGGCGCTTCCGCTACCTCCTGGAGCGCGGTCAGACCGGGCTCTCGGTCGCCTTCGACCTGCCCACCCAGATGGGCTACGACTCCGATGCCGAGATCGCCCGCGGCGAGGTCGGCCGGGTGGGGGTGGCGGTCGACCACCTGGACGACATGCGCCTTCTGCTCCGAGACCTGCCGCTGGGCCGGGTCACCACCTCCATGACCATCAACGCCCCGGCCAGCATCCTGCTGCTGCTCTACCAGTTGGCCGCCCAGAGCGCCGGCGTGGCCGCCTCCGAGCTGGGTGGGACCATCCAGAACGACATCCTCAAGGAGTACGCGGCCCGGGGGACCTACATATTCCCGCCGCGTCCCAGCATGCGCCTGGTCACCGACACCTTCGCCTACTGCCATGACCACCTTCCCCGCTGGAACCCGATCTCGATCTCCGGCTACCACATCCGCGAGGCCGGGGCGACCGCTCCCCAGGAGCTCGCCTTCGCGCTCAGCAACGGGCTGGCGTACGTGGAGGCAGCCCTGGCGGCGGGACTTCAGTTGCTGGAGTTCGCGCCCCGGCTGAGCTTCTTCTTCAACGTCGACAACGACTTCTTCGAGGAGGTGGCCAAGTTCCGGGCGGCCCGAGCGCTCTGGGCGGAGCTGATGCGAGAGCGTTTCGGGGCCAGTGAGCCGCGCTGCCTGCAGCTGCGCTTTCACGCCCAGACCGCGGGCGCCACCCTGACCGCCCAGCAGCCGCTCAACAACGTGGTCCGGGTCTCGTTGCAGGCGCTGGCGGCGGTTCTGGGCGGGGCCCAGTCGCTGCACACCAACTCCTACGACGAGGCGCTGGCGCTGCCCTCAGAGCCGGCGGCGGCGCTGGCGCTGCGCACCCAGCAGCTGCTGGCCTACGAGTCCGGGGTGGCCCGGGTGACCGACCCTCTGGGCGGCTCCTATCTGGTGGAGGACCTCACCCGGCGGCTCCAGGAGGAGGCTCGTGCGCTGATCCTGGAGGTGGACCAGCGGGGAGGCGCGGTGGCCGCGATTGAGCAAGGCTTCTACCAGGAGCGGATCCAGGAGTCCGCCTACCGACACCAGCAGCTGGTGGAGTCGGGGGAGCGGGTCATCGTGGGCGTGAACCGGTTCCAGGACCAGGTGCCGGTCGCGGTGCCGCTGCTCCGTGTGGACCCGGATCTGGAGCGGGCTCAGGTGGAGCGGCTGGCTGGCTATCGCCGGGGCCGCTCCAAGATCGCGGTGGAGCGTGGGCTGGACCTGGTGGAGCGGGCCGCCGAGGGCAGCGACAACCTGCTCTACCCGATGCGAGACGCGCTGGCCGCCGGGGCCACCCTGGGAGAGGTCTGCGACCGACTGCGCCACGTGTTCGGTGTCTGGCAGCCGCGGGCGGCGATCTGAGCGCTCGGGTGGGCCAAATGGCGACGCTGGCCGGGTGCCTCCGCGACCGGCCGACTCCAACGGTCAGCGTCGGGGAGGTGCTGGGCGGCGGCCGCGCCCGCTGCCCCAGCGCACGTCATTCCGGGCGGGCGCGGGCCATCCCGGCTTCGGGCTGGGCCGTCACGGTCGCTGCCGCCGAGAACTTGTGGGCGCTCGGCCCAGCCGGGGACTCATGGGACAGGCCGTTGGCCACCATCTCGCCCTCGCGACGGCGGCTGCATCCGGGCATTGACAGATGCCCCGCCGCGCCCATCCTCGGCCAGAACCTGGCTGCGCTGTCGTTCGCCAAGGCCGGGCCGGTTCGAGCCCTGGAGCCGGTTGCCACGATCATGACCGCAACCGGCCAGGCAGAACCCGTCCGGGGCTGTGTGGCCGGTTGCCGGGCCGGGATCAGAAGTTGGGTTGCGGGATCCGTGAGGTCAGGGAATCCAGGGCCGCTCGCACTGAACCCGGCTGCTCCAACCACGGGAAGTGGCCGCAGGCGGCAAGGACCTTCACCTCTGAGCTTGGCATCAGCTCAGCGCTGGCGATTCCGTGGGCGGGTGGGATCGGGCTGTCGGCGCCGAGGAGAAAGAGGGTCGGGACGGTGGATTTAGGGAGGAGTGAGGCCAGGGTCTGGCGCTCGAAGTGCTCGTGGATCGACGTGAAGGTGCCGGAATAGGCGGCGATCGACATCTCCAGCTTGGGCATCGGGGGCGCCGAGGCGGGATCTGAGAAGTAACCGGGCCAGATCAGGGACAGCGACTGGAGCTGGTCGGCTTCAGAGCCTTCGCCCCGCATGCCTTTCTGCCCCAACTCTGCCGCGCGCGCGGCGGCCTCCGGACTCACGCGGTCTCCCAGCAATCGGCCAAGGTCCGCTTCGCCCCCATCCCCGACCGCGCCCAATGGATCCACCAGGAGGGCGGCTGCAACCCGGTCCGGGTGGGCGGCCACCAAATGCATCGCGAGATGGCCACCCCAGGAATGACCCAGGAGGATGGCCCGGGTGAGACCCAGCCGGTCCAGCACCGCCAAGGTGTCGGCCATCTGGGTCTCAACATCGAACGGTCCATCTACGGTCGAGGGCGCCAGCCCTCGCTGCTGGAATCGGACCACCGTGTATCGGTTCACCAGCTCGGGCAGGAGACTCTCCGTGTATTCGGAGAGCCCGGGACCGCCGTGAAGCACCACCACGACCGGGCCGGTGCCTGCCAGCCAGCGATGGGTCCGTTGCCTGGGCCAGTCTCAAAATCGGGAACTGCCACGAGTGGGCAGTCTATTGGTCATGGACGCCAGTTCGCTCGCCGGCTGCCGTCCCGCGGCCGCCGGGGAGGTGATTCCATCGGGATGGACCCGCTCGCCTCCAGCCTTGATGGCCACGATGCCTCGGCTTCGACCGTGAGCGTCACGGTAGGCGGCTGGGCAGCCGGCTGCCCAGCACGCTGCGGAAGCGCGCGTCGTGGTAGAGCTTGGCGGTGAGGGGGCGGTGCCCCCTGGCCAAGGCGAGGTAGAGCCACGCCGCCAGCAGAGCTCCCGCTGGTGGGCCCACGAAGTAGATCCAGAGGAGGTGGTAGTCGCCCGTCACCACCGCCGGCCCCAGGCTGCGGGCCGGGTTCAGGCTGCAGTCGGTGTAGGGGGCACCCTTCCAGACCAGCAGCGCGATGACCACCCACAGGACCAGGGGAGTGAGATGGGCGGTCCTGGTGAAGGAGATGCAGCTGAAGATCGCCAGCACCAGGATCCCGGTCATGAGCGCCTCGATCCCGATCGCCTGAAGGGGTGTCACTCCGGACTGAGGGACGGTGAGCCCGTCCTTGACCGAGAGCCCGATCGGGCCCCAGAGCCAGTGAACGGCCAGGTCGCCAGCCACAGCGCCCGCGAACTGACAGCCCAGGTAGCCGAATAGGTCGTCTCTCGATACGTGCCCACCGGCCCAGAAGGCGATCGTGACGCAGGGGTTGATGTGGGCGCCGCTGAGGCGGCCCGGTGGTGAGATGGCGACCAGGCTGCCGGTGCCGGCGAACAGCAGCCCGGTGAGCAGCAGGCGGAGGCTGGGCGAGGGGATGAGGTGCGGTACCGGCGACCCCTGCCCGAAGTCGAGGCACACCGCGCTCAGCCCGCCCAGGACCAGCACGAACGTGCCCAAGAACTCCGCCGACCATTCCTTGCCGTGCCAGCCCCGCTGGGGCGGATGGGCCAGAGACGGAGGCCCGGCCCAGCGGCCGGCGGCGGGTAGGGCGCTCACGCGCCGCCCGCTCGGAGGGATCTCTCGGCCACGAACCTCGCCTGATCGGAGAAGATGGGGGGATGGTGAAGGCAGGGACCGGACCGAGCGCCCCTTCCGGGGTCGGCCCCACCCCCCACGGGCCGCCCGAGCCCACCACCAACGAGCACCTGATCAACCAGCTGCGCAAGCGCCGCCACGACGCCGTCCATCATGGCGGCGAGCCCGAGCGCCAGCAGCGTCGCAAGGGCAAGCTCTCGGCCCGGGAGCGGATCCGGCGCTTGCTGGACCCGGACACCTTCTTCGAGCTGGACACCTTCGTGGTCAACCGCTCCGACCAGTTCGACATGGCCGAGCGCCGAGTCCCCGGCGACGGTGTCGTGACCGGGTTCGGGGAGATCGCCGGCCGCCGGGTGTTCGTCTTCTCCCACGACGCGTCCTTCATGGGGGGCTCGCTGGGGGAGGCGTTCGCGGAGAAGGTGGTCAAGGTGATGGAGCTGGCCGAGCGCAGTGGCTGTCCCTTGATCGGGATCAACGACAGCGCCGGGGCACGGATCCAGGAAGGCGTGGTCGCGCTGGCCGGTTACGCCGACATCTTCTACCGCAACGTGCGCTGCAGCGGGGTGGTGCCCCAGCTCTCCCTGATCGCGGGGCCCTGCACCGGGGGCGCGGTCTATTCGCCCGCCATCACCGACTTCACGTTCATGGTGCGCAAGGTGGGCTACATGTTCATCACCGGGCCGGAGGTGGTCCGGGTGACGACCGGGGAGGAGGTGGACTTCGAACAGCTGGGCGGGGCCGACATCCACTCCCAGCGCAGCGGGGTGGCCCACTTCGAGTCCCGCAGCGAGGACGAGGCCTTCCAACAGGTGCGTCAGCTGCTCTCCTTCCTGCCCCAGAACTCCAACGAGCCAGCCCCCAGGGTACCCACCGACGACCCTGCCGACCGCGCGGACCCTGAGCTCCAGGAGGTGATCCCGCTCAGTCACCGCGAGCCCTACGAGATGCGGGAGGTGATCCGGCGTGTCGTTGACGACGGCAACTTCCTGGAGGTGCAGCCTCTGTTCGCGCCCAACCTTCTGGTGGGTTTCGCCCGCCTGGATGGCTACAGCGTCGGGGTGGTGGCCAACCAGCCCAAGCATCTGGCTGGCGCCCTCGACATCGGCGCCTCGGTCAAGGGGGCGCGCTTCGTGCGCTTCTGCGACGCCTTCAACATCCCGCTGGTGACCCTGGTCGACGTGCCCGGCTTCCTGCCCGGCACCGAGCAGGAGTACGGCGGCATCATCCGCCATGGGGCCAAGCTGCTCTACGCCTTCGCCGAGGCCACGGTGCCCAAGCTGACCGTGATCACCCGCAAGGCCTATGGCGGCGCCTACGACGTGATGTGCAGCAAGCACCTGGGCGCGGACTACAACGCCGCCTGGCCGACCGCGGAGATCGCGGTGATGGGAGCGGAGGGGGCGGTGCGCTTCCTCTCCCATCAGCCTCCCGGAGCGGGCTCCGAAGCCGACCTGACCGCCGCCTACCGAGCCCAGTTCGCCAACCCCTACCTGGCCGCCGAGCGAGGCTACATTGACGACATCATCGAGCCCCGCCAGACCCGGCAGATGCTGGTGCGGGCGCTCCACATGGCGGCCGGCAAGACCGTCGAGCGCCCCCGCCGCCGCCACGGCAACATCCCCCTCTGAGGGCCTCGGACCGCGGGCTCGTCGACCCTGGCTCCTAAACTCTTCCTGTAACGCAGGCTGCCGGCCGGGCCGGCCTATGGGAGGTGCCCGTGAAGCTCCTCGAACATCAGGCCAAGAGTCAATTCCGCAGTGTGGGCGTGGAGTGCCCGATGGGCCGGCTGGCCCACACCCCCCAGGAGGCCGCAGAGGCGGCGACCGAGCTGGGCGCGGTGGTGATCAAGGCGCAGGTGCCCATCGGAGGCAGGGGCAAGGCCGGCGGCGTCAAGCTGGCCCGCACCCCGGAGGAGGCTCATGCGGCGGCAGCCCAGATCCTGGGCATGGACATCCGAGGCTTCACGGTGCCCACGGTGCTTTGTGAGCAGGCCTTGGACATCGCCCGGGAGCTCTACTGCGGCGTGGCCCTCGACCGCGACCGCCGCTGCCTGGTGGTGATGCTCTCCTTCGCCGGGGGGATGGAGATCGAGGAGGTGGCGGAGACCGCCCCCGAGAAGATCGCCAAGCTCTGGCCGGATCCCTTCGCGGGGCCGCAGGCGTTTGAGATCCGCCAGCTGGCCCTGGACGCGCTGGCGGCGGTGGGCGGCGACCAGACGATTCCGAAGTCGTCCCTGCTGGCGCAGCTGGTGCCCTTGGTGCAGCGGCTCTACTCGCTCTCCCAGCGCCTGGACGCCACTCTCTGCGAGGTCAATCCCCTGGTGATCACCGGCGCCGGGCGCCTGATCGCCGGCGACGGCAAGATCGAGATCGACCAGAGTGCCGAGTTCCGTCACCACGACCTGGTCCGGGAGCTGGGCGACGACCAAGGAGCCGGCTCCAGCGGCGAGGACCCCTTGGAGGTGGAGGCCAAGCGGCGGGGCCTGACCTACGTCCACCTCGGGGGCACCATCGGCGTGGTCGGCAACGGCGCCGGCCTGGTCATGAACACCTTGGACCTTGTCAAGCAGCACGGCGGCGAGCCCGCCAACTTCCTTGACATCGGCGGCGGGGCCAAAGCCGAGGTGGTCCGCAAGGCGCTGGAGATGGTGCTCCTCGACCCCCAGGTGAAGGGTATCTTCGTCAACATCTTCGGCGGCATCACCCGGGGCGACGAGGTCGCCACCGGTCTGGTGGCGGCCCGGGACGAGCTCCACATCACCGTTCCCCTGGTGGTGAGGATGACCGGGACCAGGGAGGCGGAGGGCCGCCAGATCCTGGAGGCGGCCGGGATCACCCCGGCGGTGTCCGCCCCTGAGGCGGCTTCGAAGATAGTCGAGCTGACTTCGGGAGGGAGCCGATGAGCATCCTGCTAAATCGCGATTCCAAGGTCGTCGTTCAGGGCATGACCGGCAGTGAGGGCACCTTCCACACTCAGCAGATGCTGGAGTTCGGCACCCAGGTGGTGGCGGGGGTCTCCCCGGGCAAGGGTGGGGGTCGCCACCTGGGCCTGCCCGTCTTCGACTCGGTGGCGGAGGCGGTGGGGGCGACCGGGGCCAATGTGGCGGCGGTCTTCGTGCCTCCGCCGTTCGCGGCCGACGCCATCATGGAGGGCTCGGCCGCCGGGGTCGACCTGGTGGTGTGCATCACCGAGCTGATCCCGGTCAACGACATGATCAGGGCCAGGGCCATGATCGGCCGCCGGGGCACCCGGCTGGTGGGGCCCAACTGCCCCGGGCTGATGTCGCCCGGGGATCACGCCAAGGTGGGCATCATTCCCAACCAGAACGGCTATCCCGGGCACGTGGGCCTGGTGTCCCGCTCGGGCACTCTGACCTACGAGATGATGCAGGCGCTGTCCCAGTCCGGCTATGGACAGTCGACCGCCGTCGGGATCGGGGGCGACCCCGTGCTCGGGCTCAGCTTCTCGGACGTGCTGGAGCTGTTCGCGAGGGACCCCGAGACCGAGCTGGTGGTGATGGCCGGGGAGATCGGCGGGGCGGACGAGGAGCGGGCGGCCGAGCTGATCGGTCGGGGCTATCCCAAGCCGGTGGTGGGCTTCATCAGCGGCCGGACCGCGCCGCCGGGCAAGCGGATGGGGCATGCCGGTGCCATCATCAGCGGCAACACCGGCAGCGCCACCTCCAAGGTCGAGGCGCTGGAGGCGGCGGGGGTGCGGGTGGCCGACACCATCGAGCAGATCGTCGACCTGGTCCGCGACCGGATCGGCGTGGCGCCCACCCGGGCCTAGCTCGGAGTGGGCCTAAGCTTCGACCTCACCGACGAGCAGGAGGCGATCCGCCAGACCTCCCGGGAGTTCGCTGACCAGGTGGTGGCGCCGCGCGCGGCCGAGTTCGACCGCAACCAGGAGTTCCCCTATTCCGTGGTCGCCCAGATGGGCGAGCTGGGGCTGTTCGGCCTGCCGTATCCGACCGCGGTGGGGGGGGCGGGGGCTGACTTCGTCAGCTACCTGGTGGCTCTGGAGGAGATCTCGCGGGCGGACGCCGCGCTGGGGATCACCCTGGAGGCCGGGGTCTCCTTGGGGATCGCGCCCATCTTCCACTTCGGCACCGAGCAGCAGCGGGAACGGTACCTGCCCGAGCTCTGCTCCGGGCGGGGCCTGTGGGCGTTTGGCCTCACCGAGCCCGAGGCCGGGTCCGACGCCGCCGGCACCGCCACCAAGGCGGTTCGAGATGGCGAAGAGTACGTGATTGACGGCACCAAGTGCTTCATCACCAACGCCGGCACCGAGATCAGTCGCGGGGTGACGATCACCGCGGTCACCGGGGAGGTGGGCGGACGGCCCCAGATCAGCGCCATCATGGTCGAGAAGGGCACCCCCGGCTATCGGCAGGCACCTCCCTACCGCAAGCTGGGCTGGCACGCCAGCGATACCAGAGAGCTCAGCTTCGATTCCTGCCGGGTGCCCGTCGCCAACCTGGTCGGTCGGGAGGGGGGTGGCTTCGGGCAGTTCCTCAAGGTCCTGGAGTCGGGCCGGATCGCGATCGCGGCCCTCTCGGTCGGAGTGGCGCAGGCGTGCCTCGACGCCAGCCTCGGGTACTCTCAGCAGCGCCGCCAGTTCGGCCGGCCGCTGAGCCGGTTTCAGGCGACCCAGATGAAGTTGGCGGACATGGCGACCCAGATCGAGCTGTCGCGGCTCATGGTTTGGCGGGCGGGCCTTCTCGTGGATCAGGGCAAGCCCGCCGGTAGGTTCGCGGCCATGGCCAAGCTGCAGGCCTCGGAGACCGCGACCTGGTGTGCCAACCAGGCGGTCCAGATTCACGGAGGCGCCGGTTTCATCGAGGACCTGCCGGTGGCCCGCTACTACCGCGACGTCAAGATCAATGAGATTGGGGAGGGCACCTCCGAGATTCAGCGGCTGGTGATCGCCTCCCATCTGCTCGGGCTCAAAGGCTCGGTCTCGAGCCTGATCGAGGGGCCGGGAACGGCCTGATCCCGGCTTCTCTAAGGACTCGTGCCGGGCGTACGATATTCCCATGAATGATCTCGATCCGGTGATTGTCTCCCTGGCGCGCACCCCCTTCGGACGGCTCCGGGGAGGGCTCAGCTCGATGGCGGCGGTGGACCTTGGGGCCCATGTCATCAGGGCCGCCCTGGGGCGTGCCGGCATCCCCGGCGAGCAGGTGGACCAGGTCATCCTCGGGACCGTGATCACGGCCGGCCAGGGCCAGGTGCCCGCCCGCCAGGCCGCCCTGCGTGCGGGGCTGCCGTCGTCGGTGCCCGCCCTCTCGGTCAACAAGGTCTGCGCCTCCTCCCTGAAGGCGGTCAACCTGGGCGCGGTCCTGATCCGTGCCGGGGAGGCCGAGGTGGTGGTCGCGGGGGGCATGGAGTCCATGTCCCAGGCGCCCATGCTCCTCCGGGGAACCCGGCAGGGCACAGCGATGGGCAACCTCACCATGTACGACTCGATGATCCTGGACGGCCTCACCTGCCCGGTGGACGATGTCCACATGGGCGAGCACGGCAGCTCCGTCGCCCTGGAGCTGGGGATCACCCGGGCCGCCCAGGACGAGTACGCCCTGCTCTCCCAGCAGCGTTACGAGCGGGCCCGGGCCGCCGGCCTGATCGCCGAGGAGATCGTCCCGGTCGAGGTGCCCGGACGGCCCCAACCAGTCCTGGCCGATCGCGACGAGCAGCCCCGGCCCGACACGACCATGGAGAGGCTGGCCGCGCTCAGGCCCGTCTTCGGAGGTCCGGACGGGAGCGTGACCGCCGGCAACGCCCCTGGGATCAACGACGGGGCCGCGGTCCTGGTCCTGATGAGCCGAGGGCGGGCCAGGAGCCTGGGCGTCGAGCCGCTGGCCAGCTGGCTGGGCTATGGGGAGTCTGCCGCCGACCATCCCTACCTGGCGACCGTCCCCGCCCTGGCCCTGGAGCACGCCCTGGACAAGACCAAGGGCGCGCTCACCGCTCGGGACCTGGATGTGATCGAGATCAACGAGGCTTTCGCCTCGGTGGTTCTGACCAGCGCCAGGATGCTGGAGGTGGAACTGGACCGGGTCAACCCCAACGGGGGGGCGATCGCGATCGGCCATCCCATCGGCGCCTCCGGGGCGCGCATCCTCGCCTCCTGCGTGCTGGAGCTGCGGCGCCGGGGCGGCGGGGTCGGGGCGGCCACCATCTGCTCGGGGTTGGCCCAGGGGGAGGCGACCCTGGTCGAGGTGGCCTGAGAAACTGGGGCACCCCACTTCCGTGGCACCGGGCCATCCCCGCTATCAGGACACCTCTCCCAAGCGGTGAAGGCTGCTTCCCGGGTCGCCGGAGTGCGACCTGTCGGGGCCGTCTAGAACATGACCGCATGCTTGGCCCAGCCGGCTGGATGAACTGGGTCAGCTGCGCGGCGGCGGCGGCCACCGGACTCGATTGGGCGCCAGGCCGGTGGGATTGGGTGGCTGTGACCTGATCGCGGTCGCCATCTGGTGCCAGCCAGCCCCGAGGTCCTGATCTCCACCCGCGGTCGCCGTGGTGCCCCAGCCCAGAGCGCTTGGTCCGCGGGCGCTAGCACCAGTCCCCATCGGGGACAGGGGCCCCTGCTCTCGCCCAGGGTCCCCGGTTGGAGCCCGCCAGCCCGGGGAGTTTGCGCCACGCCGGGTGGCTAACTTCACCGGCGCCCACGGCGCCGGCGGCCGGTGGGGACCGAACGCTGAGGCGGCGCTTAGAATCTGACCTGGTCACAACTTGTGCCGCGCCTGTGGAGGACCAGCAGATGGCGGTTGAGGTCGACATCGACCGGCAGGCAATCCAGGCTAGTGTCCGGGAGCTGGCCCAGGGCCGGATCGCGGCCCGAGCTGCGGAGATCGATCGCAGCGGGGAGTATCCCTGGGACATAGTCCAGCTGTTCCGGGACCAGGACGTGTTCGCGATCGCGTTCCCGCCGGAGTACGGCGGCCTCTCCGGCTCGGCGCTGACGCTCTCTTTGGTGGTCGAGGAGGTCGCCAAGGTGTGCGCCACCTCGGCGCTGCTGCTGGCGGTCCAGGCGCTGGGCGGATACCCCATCCTGATCGGCGGCAGCGAGGAGCAGAAGCGGACCTACCTGCCCGAGCTGGCCGCGGGCAGGCAGATCGCCGCCTACGCCCTCAGCGAGCCCGATGCCGGGAGCGATGCCGGGGCGATGCGGACCAGGGCCCGTCGTGACGGTGATGACTACCTCCTGGACGGGACCAAGATGTGGATCACCAACGGCTGGGTGGCCGACCTCATCGTGGTGTTCGCCTCCACCGACCCCGAGGCCCGGACCAGGGGCGTATCCGCCTTTCTGGTGGACGGCGACAGCCCCGGCCTGGAGCGCCGCGAGATCCACGGCAAGCTCGGCATCAGGGGCAGCAACACGGCCGAGCTCGTCTTCAGCAACTGCCGGGTGTCGGCGGACCGGAGGCTGGGGGCGGAGGGGGCTGGCTTCAAGATCGCGATGGGGGTGCTCGACCGCTCGCGCCCCCAGATTGGCTCCCAGGCGCTGGGCATCGGCGCCGGGGCCCTGGAGTACGCCCTGGCCTACGCCAAGCAGCGCCACCAGTTCGGCCACGCCATCGCCGAGTTCCAGGGCATCCAGTTCATGCTGGCGGACATGGCGTCTCAGCTGGAGGCGGCGCGCTGCCTCACCCACGAGGCCTGCCGGGCGATCGATTCCGCGGACCCCCGCACGACCGAGCTGGCGGCGATGGCCAAGCTGATGGCCTCGGACGCCGCCATGAAGGTCACCACCGACGCTGTCCAGATCCTGGGGGGCTACGGCTACGTCAACGAGTTCCCGGTGGAGCGGATGATGCGGGACGCCAAGATCACCCAGATCTACGAGGGCACCAACCAGATCCAGCGGCTGGTGATCGCCAAGCACCTGCTCGACTGAGCCAGCGCCCAGGCCGGCGCGCGGTGGGGAGCCCGTCTGCTTGAACCTGTCTACCATGTTGCGAGTGGAGATTGAGTCCCTGCTCAGGGGCGATACCCGGGAGTTGGCGCGGGCGATCTCCCAGATCGAAGCCAGGGATCCAGGCGTCGGGGAGATGCTGGAGCGGATCTGGGACGCGCGCCCGGAGAGCGTCGAGCTCAGCTCGCAGGTGGTGGGCCTCACCGGGCCGCCGGGCTCGGGCAAGAGCACCATGGCCGACTCCCTAACTCAACTCTGGCGCGAGCAGGGGCTGCGGGTCGCGGTGCTGGCGGTCGATCCCAACAGTCCCTTCACCGGCGGGGCCATCCTCGGAGATCGGGTCCGGATGCAGCGCCACGCCCTGGATCGGGGGGTCTTCATCCGCAGCATGGGCGCCCGGGGCCACCTGGGCGGCGTCTCTCTGGCAACCAGGGGAGCGGTCCGGCTGCTGGACGCCCTGGGGTGGGAGATGGTGCTGGTGGAGACGGTCGGGGTCGGCCAGTCCGAGCTGGAGATCTGCGAGGTGGCCGACTCGGTGGTGGTGGTGACCACACCTGGGGCCGGGGACGGGGTTCAGGTGATCAAGGCCGGCATCACTGAGATCGCCGACATCTTCGCCGTCAACAAGGCCGACCTGCCAGGGGCAGATCGGGTCACCCGCGACCTCCGGGACATGCTCCGGCTCTCCACCCCCAAGGCCGGCTGGAAGGTTCCGGTGGTCGCTACCGTGGCCGCCCAGGGGGACGGAGGGGTTCGCGACCTGGCCGCCGCGATCGCCGCTCACCGGTCGCACCTGGAAGTCAGCGGTGAGCTCTCCGAGCGGCTTCGGCGCAGGTTACGGGAGGAGGTGGTGGAGCTGGTCAGCGCGCGCGCCCGCGCCTTCGCCACCGACCTGCTGGCGGGAGGGGCCCCTGAGCTGCTGCCCGAGGATGCCCGCCGGGCCGATCCCGAGCGCGCCGCCGACCTGGTGCTCGGAAGGTTCCACAATCATGGCCTCGGAACCGGTGCGGCCGAGCTCTCAACTGTGACCGAGAGGAGCTGACGATGCTGGATCAGAAGGCACCCGCCCTGGTCGACGACCAGGCCGCCCTGGAGCGCTGGGCGACGCGCTATCGAGCCTCCCGCGAGCGGGCCGGCAGGACCGGCTTCGTCCCCCCGCCAGAGACTCTATCGGGGCTGCCGGTCGAGCCTCTGTACACGCCCTCCTGCCTGAGCGGGCACGACTACGCGGCGGAGATCGGCTATCCCGGCGAGTTCCCCTACACCAGGGGCGTCTACCCCTCGATGTATCGGGACAAGGTCTTCACGATGCGCCAGTTCGCCGGTTTCGGCACCGCCGCTGAGACCAATCAACGGTATCGCTTCCTGCTGGCTCAGGGCCAGACCGGGCTCTCGGTGGCGTTCGACATGCCCACCCTGATGGGGCGGGACTCCGACGACCCGCTGGGCGAGGGAGAGGTGGGCCGATGCGGAGTGGCGATCGACTCCCTGGAGGACATGGAGCGGCTCTTCGACGGCATCGACCTGGGCCAGGTGACCACCTCCATGACCATCAACTCGCCGGCGGCGATCCTGCTGGCGATGTACGTCGGCGTGGCGGAGCGCCAGGGGGTGGCCGTGGCCAGCCTGGGCGGCACTCTGCAGAACGACATCCTGAAGGAGTACATCGCCCAGAAGGAGTACATCTATCCCCCGCAGCCCAGCCTCCGGCTGGTCACCGACGTGGTCGCCTTCTGCGCTCGCAACATGCCGCGCTGGCACCCGATCAGCATTTCCGGCTACCACATCCGCGAGGCCGGCTCCACCGCCGCTCAGGAGCTCGCGTTCACCCTGGCCGATGGCTTCGCCTACGTGGAGGCTGGCATCGCGGCCGGTCTCCCGGTCGACCTTTTCGCTCCCCAGCTCAGCTTCTTCTTCAACAGTCACATCGACTTCTTTGAAGAGATCGCCAAATACCGGGCGGCGCGGCGGATCTGGGCCCGGCGCATGCGCGACCGCTACCACGCCCAGGATCAGCGCTCCTGGCTGATGCGCTTCCACACGCAGACCGCGGGCTGCTCGCTGACCGCCCAGCAGGTTGAGAACAACGTCGCCCGAACCGCCCTGGAGGCGCTGGCGGCGGTGCTGGGGGGGACCCAGTCGCTGCACACCAACGCCATGGACGAGGTGCTGGCGCTGCCAACCGCCAAGGCGGCCCAGATCGCGCTCCGGACCCAGCAGATCATCGCCTACGAGACCGGGGTCACCACCACCATCGACCCTCTGGGGGGCTCCTACTTTGTCGAGGACCTGACCAACCGCATGGAGGCCGAGGCGGAGCGCTACTTCGCCGAGATCGACCAGCGCGGGGGAGTGCTGGGCTGCATCGAGGACGGGTTCTTCCAACGCGAGATCGCCGACGCCGCGTTCCGATACCAGCAGCAGCTGGACCAGGGGGAGCGGATCGTGGTCGGGGTCAACGCCTTCCAGTCAGATGCTGAGGAGGCGCCCCAGCTGCTCCGGATTGACGGGACCGCGGAGGTAGATCAGAAGGCGGAGTTGGCCCGATTGCGGTCGCGGCGGGATGGCCAGGGCGTCGCCTCGGCCCTGGATGAGCTGCGCTTAGTGGCTCGCGGTGATGGCAACCTGATGCTCCCCATCCTGGAGTGCGTGCGGCGCCTGTGCACCGAGGGAGAGATCGTGGCCGCCATGCAGGATGTCTTCGGGACCTACCGGGAGTCGGCATCCTTCTGAGCTCGGCTGGGGCGCCGAAGCTGCTCCCCTGACCCGAAACGCTTCAGCCAGGCGGCCGTGTCCTGGCTGGAGGGCCTGGGCTTCTCGGGTCGACCAGGGCTCGACTCGGGCCTGGCGCCGGCTCCTCGCGGGTCGAATTTTGAAATAAGCTCCATCGACCCCATGGTGGTCGCGCCGAGCGCCCTGGCGGCGTCGCGGAGAGCGCGGTCGCTGGTGGCCAGCACGATCTGGGCCCCTCCGGGGCGGCGCTGGCCGATGATCTGCAGGATCCGGTCATCGGCACTGTGGCCGATGTCGGGGTGGAGGACCCTGGCGCCATCGGCGCTCCCCGGCCCCCGGGGTGCGGGCGGGCCGTCGAACACGAATAGGAGCTCCGCGTGGAACGATCTCAGCGGGGAGGCCACCGCCGCTTGCACCAGCAGGCACTGGGCGGCGCCATAGTCCTGGCGCAGCATCAAGGGCCGGCTTCTCGGCCAGGCCCAACTGACGTTGGTGCCATCCACCAGCAGCAGGGGCTGGGACACCTGGTTCAGGCCCTCCCAGGGACCGGGGCCATCAGCTCCCGCTGGAGGCTGAGGAGGTCCCAGGCCAGTTGGCTGAGCCGCGCTCGAAGCGGGCTTGGGAGCTGCCGCAAATTCACTTCGGGAAGGGCAGCCACGCCCCAGCGCGCACCGGCCAAGGCACCGGCCAGGGCGGGTGCGCTGTCGCCGGCGACCCCGCGGCTGGCTGCGATCGCGACCGTCTCAGCCCAGTCGCGACCCTCACACAGCGCCTGCACGGCGGCTGCGAGAACCCCCGATGCGTCATCACCATCGGGCATGCCCGCGCCGGGACGGGGAGCGTGCAGGATGGCTGTGAAGCTCTCCGGTGAGTCCTCTCGCAAGGCCTGCGCGACCCGGGGCAGGCAGTCCTCCAGGGGGCGGCTGAGCAGATCGCGGGCTAGCATCGCCGCCGCCAGGGCGGCCAGCTGTGAAATCGGCTCAGCATGGGTCGCCGAGGTGCAGCGCCGTACCCACCGCCTCAGGGTGACCCCGCTCTCGCGAGCTGCTATGGCGATGGGCAGGCACCGACTGAGAGGCGCATCCCCGCTGCGTCCGGGCATCATCGTGGCCACGGCCGGGGCCAGCTCGGGGTCTGCCAGGCCACGGCGGAAGAGACGCAGAGCCTCTCCGGTGATGGAGCCGGGGCGCTCCGAGATGGTCTGGCTGACAGCCAACCAGCGGGGCAGCAGGTCCGCCGGTTGGGGCTGGCCATGGGCCAGCAGGGCCTCCGCCACAGCCACGGCCTGCCAGGTCAGGCGCAGGCCGGGGTTGCCCCCATGGCTAGTAGGAGTCGCCTCTCCGAGGGCCAGCCCCAGCAGCAGGCCCTCAGCTCGCGAGCCCACCAGCTCCCCCGATGTCGGCGGGTTCAACATCCCCTGATTATTGATCCGCAGCGGATCTCAGCCTGGCTGGAAGCGGTTCTAAGCCACTCCGAAGCTACAGCCGGGGTCCTCCCCGAGGGGATCCCCGGTGGCGGCGAAGGCGCGCGCCCGCGAGCCGCCACAGATGCTCCGGAAGGCGCATTCGCCGCAGCGTCCGCTGAACTCGGAGGCCCGGATCGCGCGCAACATCGGGTTCTCGCGGTAGATCTCCGCCAGCTCCTGGACCTGGACGTTGCCCAGGGAGTGGGGCAGGAACCCCGAGGGGCGAACTGAGCCGTCGTGGCCCACAAAAATTACCCCCATGCCATCGCGGGTGGCCACGCTGGGTGCCATTGCCCGCTTGGTCGCGGGACCGAGCCGCTGGCGCAGGCGGCTGCGCAGGTCTTTGTACACGGGACCGAGGCCGAAATACTCCTGGGGGTCATCCATCTCCCCCAGGCCCCGCCGCCAGGTGGCGACCCGGCGGAAGAAGGGCGCCTCCACGGTGCGCACCAGGAAGCCGTATTGGGCCGCGTCGAAGAGGAAGTGGGAGACATCCTCGTTCTCAGCTGCGGTGGTCGCCGAGACGGCGGTGCCTCGGCCGACGCTGACCAGGAAAAAGACCTCCCAGAGGGGCACCCGAAGACCATGCAGCATGGCGGCGACATCGGCCAGCTCGGTCATGTTCTCGCGCATCACGGTGGTGTTCACCTGAACCTTGAATCCGGCCTCGCGAAGCCAGCTGAGCGCGGCCACGGTGGCGTCGAAGTGGCCCGGCACCCCCCGGACGCGATCGTGGGTGGCGGCCGTGGCGCCATCCAGGCTGATCGAGACAACCCTGACGCCGAGCTCCATGAACGGCGCCATGGCTGCCGGGGTTAGGCGCGGGGTGACCGACGGTGACAGGGCCACGGTGAGTCCCAACTGGCGAGCGTGGGCGGTCAGCTCGAGCAGATCAGGGCGCATCAGACAGTCGCCCCCGGTGAGGATCAGAATCGGTGCCGGTTTGCCGAACCCCGCCACCTGCTCCAGGAGCTGGTGCCCGGCTCGGCTGGATAGCTCCCCTGGCATCGCCGTCGACAGGGCGGTGGCCCGGCAGTGCCGGCAGCTGAGCAGGCAAGCCTTGGTGGTCTCCCAGAAGACCAGGATGGGCCGCTGCTGAAAGTCCAGGGCCCGTCTGGTCGGCTGCGTCGACAGGCTCCCCTGCGGGCCGATGAAAGTTTGCACCAAGCACAGTTTGCCTCGCCCGCGGCGCTGGTACCCGGGTGATTTCACGTGCCGTCCGTCGGGCGGTTCCCACCTGGGGTGGCCGTCCGTGAGGTGCGAGATTGGGTCGGGGTTGGTCACACCTGGCCCCCAAAGGGCTCCATCTCTCAGTTAGAAAGCAACCCGGCCGGCCAGGCGGTGACTGCCCTGAGTCCTGGGGCCCGCCCAGGGCCCAGGGTTCGGTGCAGTCCCAGGAGGCGTGAAGGCAGATGGCGGCTGGCTCTACCCACCTGTATTCGGTGCTCCTTCTGGAGTTGGGGTTGACGTTGGGTGTGGTGGTCGCTTGGAAGGCGGCTCGTCTGCTGCGCCGCTCGACCGCCCCGGTTGCAGAGGCTGCGGCCAGGCCACTTGGGGCACGTGGCTTTCTACGGGCGGCGCTGGGAACGGTGTGGATCCTGGATGGCCTGCTGCAAGCTCAGCCGGGGATGCCCGCCGGCTTCGCGCGCGGGATCCTGGCCCCTGCCGCGGCGGGCCAGCCGGCCTGGCTGGCCACACTCCTGCATTGGGAGATGGCGGTCTGGCAGGCCCACCCGGTCCATCTCGCGGTGGCCACGGTGCTGATCCAGATCGGCATTGGGGTGGCGATCCTGAGCGGCGGGGATTCTTGGGTGGGGCGGCTTGGGCTGTGGACCTCGATCGTCTGGGGGCTGGCGGTGTGGCTGATGGGCGAGGGGCTGGGAGGCCTCCTCGGCCCGGGCGCGAGCGTGATCTCAGGGGCTCCCGGAGCGGTGCTGGCCTATGTGTTCGCCGGCGGCCTGTTGCTGGCTCCGCTGAGCTGGTGGGAGAGCGGCCGGGTACGGCGGCTGGTCGAGGTCGGGGTCGGCTCGACCTTGCTCCTGGGCGTGCTGCTGCAGACCATTCCGGCTGAGGGATTCTGGGGACCCGGGACTCTGAGCTCGATCTTCGCGGCGATGGCGGCCACGCCTCAGCCCGGCTTCCTGGCCGACCCGATCCGCGCCCTGGCGGCCTGGACGGCAGCCGACCCGCTGCTCTGGAACGCGCTGCTGACATTGGCCATGGCGGGGCTCGGAGTGGGGTTCCTGCTGGGCGGCAGGACCAGAGGCTTGACCATGTTCGCTGGGCTGTGGCTGCTCTTCAGCTGGTGGTTCGGGCAGGACTTCGGGACCTTCGGTGCCGGTATCGCCACCGATCCCAACCTCGCTCCGCTGCTGGTGGTCCTGCTGGTCACAGCGCAGCTCACCGCCGCGCCGGCAGGCCGCCTGGTGGGCCGGCCCTGGCTGGGGGCCCGGCACCGCCCCAGTCTGACTCGGGAGCTGGCCATGGCCGGTCTGATCACGGTGGCGGTGGGCTTGGTGGCTGGGGCTCCCTACCTATCCTTGGGCGGCCGGAGCCGGTCCGGATCGACCTCGGCGGCGGCAGTTCTCCACACCTTTTCCAACGCCGTCCCCTAAACTGGCCAAATGGCTAGGAAGCCGGTCAGGATCCTCACCGCCAAGGTGGGGCTGGATGGCCATGATCGGGGCGTGAAGATCATCTCTCGCGCGCTCCGGGATGCCGGCGTCGAGGTGATCTACACCGGGCTGCATCAGACCCCGGCCCAGGTGATCGAGGCGGCGATCCAGGAGGATGTTGACGGGATCGGCATCTCCCTGCTCTCGGGTGCCCACATGACCCTGTTCCCTGAGGTGCTGCGCTTGCTGCGGGAGCGCCACGCCGAGGACATCGTGGTTTTCGGAGGAGGCATCGTGCCTCCCGAGGATGTCGCCGAACTGAAGCGCTTGGGGGTCGATGAGGTCTTCACCCCCGGCACCAGCATGCAATCGATCGTCGAGTACGTCAACCGTCGCTTCGGAGCGGTCCCGGCCGGCGCCGCCTGATCCGGCGATTTGGTAAGATCCGGCCGTCCTGTGGAGGCGCATCCGGCAGGGCCTGCCTGCTAGTCAATACCGGCTTGGAGTTCCATGAGTCTTACGCTTGAGGCCGCACCCCGCTCTGTCACGGGCCGCCGGGTCGGCCAGCTGCGACGTGAGGGCCTCGTGCCCGGCGTGGTTTACGGTCACAAGGTGAACTCGGTCGCGATCGAGGTTCCGGTCCGGGAGCTCTCCCGCTTGGTCCATGCCGTGGGCCAGAGCCACCTGCTCCAGCTCAAGGTCGCCGGCGAGCGCACTTTGCGCCCGGTCCTGATCAAGGAGCTCCAGATCAACCCACGCACCACCAGCGCCGTCCACGTCGACTTCTTCCAGGTGAACCTCACCGAGAAGCTCAACGTCCAGGTGCAGGTGGTGCTCACAGGTGAGTCGCCGGCGGTCAAGTTCAACGTAGGCGAGCTCCTCCATGTGGTCCACACTCTCGAGGTCAGCTGCCTGCCCAACTCCATCCCCGGTGAGAT
This sequence comes from Candidatus Nanopelagicaceae bacterium, assembly GCA_035531535.1. Classification (GTDB taxonomy): domain Bacteria; phylum Chloroflexota; class Dormibacteria; order Aeolococcales; family Bog-877; genus AG-12. Next base: position 29,867 of record DATKSV010000160.1, read on the forward strand.
CAGCATCGATGTCTCCGGCCTTGCTGAGGTGGACGACGCGGTGCGCCTGTCCGACATCACGCTGCCGGAGGGGGTGGAGCTGACCACGGTAGGCGACCCGACCGAGATCCTGGCCAAGATCGCGCCCACCCGGGTGGCGGCCGAGGAGGCCCCGACCCAGCTGGAGGCAGGCGCCGCCGAGCCGGCGGGGGCGGCCGGGACCCCGAACGAGGGCTAGCTCAACTCTGGTCTGAGGCGGCTGGGATGGTGGCCAGCTGTGACTTCGGTGAGCGCCTGACCCTGATCCGTTCCAGAAGGTCGCGCGCCCGCGCCTCCTCTCCGTGCTCGGAGGGAACGTAGTACTGCCGATCACCCAGCTCCGGGGGCAGGTGCCCGTGGCCGACCAGCCCTTCAGGGTCGTCGTGGGCGTACTGGTAGCCCTGGCCGAAGCCGTGCTCCCGGTCGCGGGCGGTCACGGCGTTGCGCAGATGCAGTGGCACCGGCAGGCTGAGATGGGTGGCGACGTCCGCCGCGGCGGCGGTGTAGGCCCGATACACCGCGTTGCTCTTGGGAGCCAGGGCCAGGTAGACGGCCGCCTCGGTGAGCGGCAACCGGCATTCCGGCATGCCCACCAGCAGCACCGCCTGCTGCGCCGCGACCGCCAGACCGAGCGCCCGGGGCTCGGCCAGGCCGACATCCTCGGCCGCCAGGATCACCATCCTGCGGGCGGGAACCGAGGGGTCCTCGCCCGCCTCCAGCAGGCGGGCCAACCAGTAGGTGGCGGCGTCGGGGTCGCTGCCCCGCATCGACTTGATGAAGGCCGACAGGATCTGGTAGTGGAGGTCTCCGGCGCGGTCATGCAGCAGGTGGGGGCCGCTGAGAGCCTGGCGCACCGCTTCGGCCGTGACCAGGCTGGCCGGCGCCAGCCCGCCGGCGGCCCTCTCCAGCGCGTTGAGCATGGCGCGCGCGTCTCCGCCGCTGCGACTCACCAACAGCTCCCTGGCCTCGGCGTCCAGCCGGAGGCGCTGCCCGCCCAGGCCGCGCTCGTGGTCGGTGAGCGCCCGGTCCAGCAGCTGGCTCAGGTCCTCCTCGGCCAGGGGTTGCAGGTCGTAGACCTGAACCCTTGACAGCAGGGCCCCGGTCAGCTGGTAGCTGGGGTTCTCGGTGGTGGCGCCGATCAGGGTCAGCAGCCCGCTCTCGACGTGCGGGAGCAGGGCGTCCTGTTGGGTGCGGCTGAAGTGGTGGATCTCGTCCAGGAACAGCACCGTGCGCTGGCCGGCGCGCCGCCTGGCGGCGGCTTCGGACACCGTCTTGCGAATGTCGCCCACCCCGGCGCTCACCGCCGACATGGAGACCAGGTGGGCCGATTGCGATCGAGCCAGCAGTTGGGCGATTGTCGTCTTGCCGGTCCCCGGCGCGCCCACCAGCACCATCGAGGGCAGGTTCCCGCCCCGGGTGGCGGACTGAAGCGCTCCCGCAGGGCCGATCAGGGATGACTGGCCCAGCACCTCTTGCCACTCAGCGGGGCGCAGTCTGGCTGCCAGGGGACTGTCCTGGCCGGGGCGGCCAGTGTCCACCGCGGCGACTGCAGGTGGCAGCGCCTGGTCGGGGCTGGGAAAGAGCTCCTCCATGCGCACATCTTGACCGTCTCCGGCGGCGCCCGCGCGCTGGGCGCCGAGGATGGGGTGGATTCGCCACCTTCCGGTCGGTGCTTTCACTGATTCCGCCCGGTCTCGGGATGCCCGATGCTGGAGTTCTGGTCAAACCGCCAACATGGTGGGAGCGAAGCCGGTCGGTACCGGCGTTCAAAAGTAGCGCCTGACGGGGAGGAGTCGAGCATGGCAGTAGAAGGCGGCAACGGCGGCGAGCAGGCGGTCAAGACCCTGGCCGAGCTCGGCATGAGCACGCTCTTCTCCCTGCCGGGAAGCCACATCGCATCTCTGTTGGACGCCGCCCGGATGGCAGGGATCCGGGTGATCTCGGTCCGCCATGAGGAGAACGCGGTGCTGATGGCGGAGGGCTGGGCACTGGCCACCGGCCGGCCGGGTTTTGTGGCCGTGACCGCGGGCCCGGGCCTCGCCAACGCCATGGGGGGCTTGGCTGAGGCCAACGCCGCCGGCGCCCCTTTGGTGGTGGTGGCGGGGCGGACCGCCATCTCCAAGCGGGGCCGGGGCGCGGTCCAGGATCTAGATCAGCTGGCGGTGGTGGACCGGGTCACCAAGTGGAGCGCCGAGTGCCTGCAGCCACAGCGGATTGCCGAGTACCTGACCGAGGCGGTGAAGCAGGCCACCTGGGGCAGCCCCGGCGTCGCCTACCTCGAGATCCCTGAGGACGTGCTCGCCAGCGCCTGCGAGGCCGGCCCGGTCGCGGGCCTTCCCCCCGTCTCCAAGTCGGTCCCCGACGCAGCCAGCCTGGCGGCTGCCGGCCAACTCCTGAAAGCTGCTCAACGTCCCCTCATCCTGGCCGGGTCGGGGGCGTTTTTCTCCGGGGCGGCACCCCAGCTGACGGCCTTCATCGAGCGGACCGGGATTCCGGTCACCACCACCAGCGCCGCCCGGGGCCTGGTCGACGACGACCACCCGCTCTGCCTGGGCACTTTGGTGCACGGCGGGGCGGCCCTGGTCGGCGCGGATCTCGCCCTGGTGCTGGGATCGCGCTTCAACGCCAATCTCATGTACGGGCAGCCGCCCCTGTTCGCGGACGACCAGGTTTTGATCCAGGTCGACATAGTCCCCGAACATCTGGGTGGCCAGCGCTCCCCCAACCTGGGGCTGATGGGTGACGTGGGCGCGACCCTGGGCGCCCTCACCGCGCTCTGGGAGGGCGCTCCCGACAGGTGGTCGGGGTGGGTGTCGGACGCTCACCGGGCCGCCGCCGCCAGCCAGGAGCTCTGGGACGGTGAGGCAGAGTCGGCGACCACCGCCCTGCACGCCGGCTGGGTGGCCCGTGAGGCGGCTCAGGCGTTCGAAGAGCTGGGAGGCGGCACCTGGATCTCGGACGGGGGTGACAGCGTCACCTGGGGCATCGCCTTCTCTAAAGCGCACGCCCCCGGCAGCAACATGCTGATCGGGTCGGCGATGGGGACTTTGGGGGTGGGGCTGCCCTTCGCGATTGGGGCGGGCCTGGCCCACCCCTCCCGCCCGGTATGTCTGTTCACCGGCGATGGCGCCTTCGGCTTTTCCCTGCAGGAGCTCCACACCGCCGCTCGCAACGGGGTGGGGATGGTGATCGTGGTGGTCAACAACGGGGTCTGGCGGGGCCCGGGCACCTCCCCCGCCCAGGCCGAGGGCGAGTTTGACTACAGCCTGGTGGCGGCGGCCGTTGGCGGCTGGGGGGTTAGAGTTGCGAGCCAGAGCGAGTTCCAGCCGGCGCTACGGCATGCCTTCGAGCTGGCTAGCCAAGGCCAGGTCTGCCTGGTCGACGCCAAGGCCGACCCCAGAGTGGTAAGCAACCTGCTCCGCTCCCTGGATGAGCTGGGCCTGATGTAGAGGCCCCTCTGGTCGCGGGCGCGCTGCCAGAGCGCCGTCGTGACCGGACCCCGGGACGGTCCCCTCTGGGTGGGCCAGGTGAGCGCCCCGCGATTGGCGGGGACCGCCGACTAAGGGTCTGACCGTCCCGCCCACGCTTCAGGTCGGCCGCAAGCGGGACGGATATCGAAGCTGTGGCATGGTTGCGATCGGGTTCCCCGCCACCAGCTTTCTCCCCGCGCTCCAGTCGGGGCGCGTCCGGCGCCACCTTGCCTGGGCGGCTCCGGGGCCGGCAACGGTAGATCAGTAGGAGATCCGGCTCACCAACAACTGCTCGAACTCAGCCGCGGGCACCGCTGGGGACATCAGGTAGCCCTGGGCGGCATCGCAACCCAGCCGCTTCAAGGTCGCCATCTGGCCCGCGGTCTCCACTCCCTCGGCGACAGCGGTGAGCCCGATGGCGTGGGCGAGCTGGATCAGGCCGCCGACGATGGCGGCATCCTTGGGGTCGCT
>DATKSV010000161.1:0-5314 GCA_035531535.1 Candidatus Nanopelagicaceae bacterium
ACCATACTCCCGAAGTCGACCTCGTCGGCGACCATCACGTCAGGGCGCCAGTCGGTGGCAAGCACCCGAACGCCGGCGGCCCGCAGCCGAGCGGCCCGCCCCGCGAAGCGTTCTCGCAAGTCCTGCTCCTCGCGGGCGATGTCCACTTCCCTGAGGGGTAGGCGCTTCTCCCCGGCGCTGGGACCGGAGGAGCCGATGCCGAAGGCCGGGAAGCCCCGGGACTCAACCAACGGGACCAGCGATGGACCGCAAGCAACCGCGACCGTGTGGCCGGCGATCTGGGCGGCCTGGGCGATCGGAACCATTGGCTCGAAGTGCCCTGGCCCGCCCACGAAGGAGAATAGGATTCGCATCTGGCCATTCTCCGGCGCGGCGCCGACCTTGGTCCCCGGGTGGCCACGGGGAGGCACAGGGCATGGTGGGGGACGGCCCGCGGGGACCCGACAACCAGGCCAGCCACGCTCGCAAGCTATCGCGCGGAGCGCGCCTGGAGCAAAAGGTCCAGCACAAAGTTGGCCGCGGTGCCCTTTTGCCGGCTGTTGGCTGACAATCAGCCCGAACTGCGCCCGGCGGCAGCTGGCGACGGCGGCCCAGCCTGCGGTCTATCGCCGTTGGGGGCAGCGAGTAACAGGCGTGGTCGGCGCCGCCCGCTTGGATTCGTCCCGGCCCCAATTGCCTGCAGCACACCTTCGCCGGAGACCGTGCGATCGCCCATGCGCTCGGCTGCTGTATCCGGCCCCGTCAAGCGTTCGACCGAGCGCGTGCTACCGGCGCTGCCGGGTTTGGGTTGAGAGGCCGCCGCAGCACCTTCATCCGCGGCCGGCCACTGCTACCGGCGTCGTGAGGGCGGGTAAGTCCGGCCGAGCACCAACAGTAGCTCGGCGCCGTAGCGCTCCAGCTTGGCGGGTCCGATCCCGGGGACCTGCGCCAATTCCTGGATGGAGCCTGGACGCCGCCGTGCGATCTCTGTCAGCGCCTTGTCGTGGAAGATGATATACGGAGGGACCTCGGTGCGGTGGGCCGTGGCCAGCCGCCAGCGGCGCAGGGCGTCCAGGATGTCCAGGGCATCGCCGGTGAGCTCGCTGGGGGGCGGCTTATTCGAGGATGGCCGGGGCTGGTCCGCCAGCTCGACCTCGAGGGAGCCGCTCTGCTTGCCTGCGAGCAGCAAGCGACCGCTTGCGCTCAGGCTAAGGGTGGGCTTCTCGCCGTGGCCGCGCGCCACCAGACCCTGCTCCACCAGGGCCGCGATCAGGTCCCTGACCCGTGCGAGCTCCCACTCCCCCAAGGCTCCGAAGAACGGCAGCTCAGCCACCCAGGGCTTGGCCAGCGCCCAGGCATCGCGCTCTCCGTGCAGGATCAGTGCGATCCGGGCGGCTCCGAGATGCCCTGAGAAGCGGCCTACGGATTGGAGCGCAGCCTCGACATCGGCGGGCGCGACTGGGAAAGTCCTAACTTCGGTCGGCCCCAGGCAGTTGTCGCACGCGCGGCAGGTGCGCGCCACGCCCTCCTCTCCGAAGTAGTCGGCGATGCGGGCGTGGCGGCAGCCGCGAGACCGGGCGTAGTCCATGACCTGAGTCACCCTGGCGTAGGCGTGCTCTTTCAGCTCGGCTTGTTCATCAAAGTCGACCGGGGCCCCGGTCAGGCGTCGGATCCCCCCATCCTGGTCCACGACTTGGGCCCGTTCCAGGAGCGCCACCGCTCCCCGGATGGCGCTGGCGTCGACCGCGGGGAGTCGCAATGGCCAGTCCAGGATCCAGCCACTGCCTGCCCGCAACATCTCCCGATAGACGGCGCGGACCACGGCGCGCTCGGGGAAGGCCTGCTCGATGAAGAATTCCTGGAGGCGGCGGTCCTGAGGGCTGTACAAGAGGATGCACTCAGCGGGCCGGCCGTCGCGGCCGGCCCGCCCCGCCTGTTGGTAGTACTCCTCCAGGCTGCCGGGGAAGTCGTAGTGGATAACCTGGTGGATGTCGGGAAAGTCAATCCCCATGCCGAAGGCCGAGGTGGCCGCGATGGTGCGGACCTGGCCGGCCGCAAAGCGCGCGTAGACCTCCTGGCGTTGGGCGCCGTCCAGGGCCCCGTGATAGGAGCGTGCTGGCAGGCCGGCCGCCGACAGCAGCAGGGCAACCTCGTCCGCAGAAGCCCGCGTTCCGCAGTACACCAGCGACCGACCGTCGCCGCGCCTGATGCGCTCCAGCAGGCGATCGCGCTTCTCCGATTTCCCGCGGCACCGGAGCACCGCGAGGTTCAGGTTTTCGCGGACGAACCCGGTTACCTTACCGGCCGGGTCACGCAGCCCCAGGCTCTCCACGATGTCGAGCCTCACCCGGGGCGTCGCCGTCGCCGTGAAGGCTCCCACCGGGGGCCGGCCGCAGGCCGAGATGGCGGCCCCGAGGCGGCGATAGTCAGGCCGGAAGTCGTGGCCCCAGCTGGATATGCAATGGGCCTCGTCGACCACGAACCGGCTGACCTCGAGGCGCCGCAGCCATTCCAGGAAACCGGTGGTCCCAATCCGCTCAGGTGCCAGGTACAGGAAACGGAGTTCCCCGCTCTCGGCCTGGGTCATGGCGGCGGCCCGCTCCGAGGCGGCCATCTGACTGTGCAGGAAGGCTGCTGGGACTCCGAGTTGCTGCAGATGGGTCACCTGGTCCACCATCAGGGCGATCAGGGGCGAGACTACGATCGTCAGGCCACCGACGACGATCCCCGGCACCCAATAGGCGATGCTCTTGCCGGATCCGGTCGGAGCCACGAACAGGACGTCAGCACCGCCCTCAGCGGCGGCCACCATCTCGGCCTGTCCCGGACGGAAGGCCGCCAGACCGAAAGTCTGCTTCAGAGTGGCCAGCGCCGCCAGAGACGGCAGCTCCGGCCGGCTGGTCGGGGAGGGGGAGGGCACCGACTCACGCTAGCAGGTGAAGGTCGCGGTCCAGACAGTTGGTGTGGTCGCAGCTTCTAACAGGATGTCGGGCTCCTTGAGGGGGGGAGCGCCCCGACGGTTCGGCGGCCTGCCCAAAAAGCCGTTCTGGGTTTCGTCGGATGTATTAGAGTCCGAATCCCGGCCCGCAACAGCAGTTGCGGACGGTTACACCCCTGGGGGCTGTCCCCTCGATCCGGAGCCACCCCTTGTGAGGGTCGCGGCCGAACCCAGCCGTCCTTCCCGGCGATCGCGGATTGGGAAGCCGAAACATCTGGGCCGCTCCCGCCTGGGTTGTGATGACCGGTGGGTCCGCTGACCGGCGCACCCGGGTCAGGCTGACCACGGCCGCCGCGACGACCCCGGCGGTGACCGCAAACAGCCGCAGGCGCCCAATTTGTGGTCCGCGGTCCAGAGGTCCGAAAGCAGCAAGGCCATCGGCGCGCTCTCGCCGATGGTTGATCCCCGGCCGCTAGGGGAGGGCGTCTTGGCTAGGTCGGACGCCGGCTCAGCCGTCACGCCCGGATCCCTCCAGGCGAGGGGTGCCGGGCCGCGCCGAGGGGTCGGCCAAGCCCCGGTCCGCCTCGTGCCCGGCCCTTTGGGAAACGGTCCCGCAAGATCGCCGCGACCTACCTTCCCAGAGATCCTTGCTCGCGGGCCACCGCGGGACTCGAGGCGGTGACCGGCCAAATCCGTGCGAAGTCGATCGCGGCGGCACCGCGACTCCTGCGGTCTGCTTGCGGCAGATTGGCAGGGACTGGTTTGCGTCGAGGCCGGTATTGTAGGTGAGTGTCCACCTCACCCAGGCTGCGGGCGGCCGCCCTGCCCTTACTGCCCGAACCCCTGCAGCGCGCGCTCGCCGTGGTCGAGATCAACTTTGATCCCCGCCATGATCACCCCGCCCTTGGACGGGCAGTATTCGCCTCGCTGGTGGCCATCCTGGGGTCTCTGGTGGCCGACGCCATCCTGGTGGCGATAGGGGTTACGGTCTTTCCCTCCACCAACGGCTTCGCTCACTTTCGGTTCTCCGACTACGCCACCCTGACCGTCATCGGGGTGGGCGCCGCCTGTGTGGCCTGGCCAATCGTGAGCCGGATCTCTTCGAGCCCGCGCTGGTTGTTCCTGCGCATGGCGGTAGTGGTCACCTTGGTGCTCTGGCTTCCGGACGTCTGGATTCTGGCGCATGGCGAGCCCGCCAATGCAGTGGCGGTACTCATGACCATGCATCTGGCGATCGCCTTCGTCACCTACAACAGCCTGGTCCGCCTGGCTCCGGTGCGACCCGCTCTTGGCCCACTGGTGGGCCGATCTCTGCCTCTCGCTTATTGAACGGGCGGTCAGCCTGACCGGGGCAGCTGTACAGCCGGAGGTGACCGCCCGAGCCGCCCATTGACGATTCCCGTTTGGGACTCGGCAGGAGCCCTCCGGCACCGGAGGCGGTGGCCCCAAGTTGGCTCGGATCAGGCCGCCTGGATTCGGTACACGGTCCCGGTCCCCCAGTCGGCCACGAGCAGGGCTCCATCCGGGGCCTTGACGACGCTTATGGGGTGCTGGAACCCCGAGGCGAACACGCTTACCTGGGAGCTGGATGCGGTCACGTCGGGGCCGATGGCCACCCGCTCCACCACATGGCCGGTGTCCGCATAGGCGAAGTTGCTGCCCCATTCGGAGATGAACAGGTTGCCACGGTAGGCGACCGGGTAGGAGCTGCCCCTGTAGAACGTCATCCCGGCCGGGGCCCCATGGGGCGGCAGGTAGGCGGCCGGTGCGCTGACCCCCTGGCATAGACCGGCCAGCACCGCGGCCATCCGTAATTCGCCAGGTGCTCGACGTTCACCACCATGTCCGCCGGTTCGGGGTCACCGGCGTTGCCGAGGTTGTCCTGTCCGTTGACGTCCGCGTAGAGTCTGCCGGTGCCAGGCTGGAAGGCCAGACCATAGGGATTGCGGAGTCCGCTCGCAGACACTTGCGGGCCGGTGCCGTCGGGGTTGAACGAGAGGATCGCCGCGCTCTCGGGGTTGGGCTCAGCGCAGACGTTACCAGTCGCGCCACTCCCCAGGTAGAGACGACCATCCGGGCTAACCGCAGTGATTGAGTGAACATGGCAGAGGCCGCCGAGTAGGACCGGCGGGGTCAGGCTCTGGGTGATTGATCTTGAGGGCGCCCACCGGCTGGCGCAAGCGGGACGTTCCTTTTGTGAAAGATCGGATCGCCCCGGCGTCACGGCTCCGGCCAGCGTCAGTGCTGGTTGAGACGAAGTCTCCGGATCCAGTCGTGGCGGTGGAGGTGGGGCGCGGAGTCGGTGACCATCGGCCAAGTGAGCGCTGGCCGAGCTCCTGCGTCGCCAAGCGGGCCGGGATGGATGTGGGACGAGCGGCTCCTGGCCGACCAGCGGCA
>DATKSV010000162.1:0-56712 GCA_035531535.1 Candidatus Nanopelagicaceae bacterium
CTGTCCCGTTCGGTGACCTGATGGCGATCACAGACGCGGTCGAGCAGCGGAATGACATTGACGCCTCCCGCACGGCCGCCATGGGTGGCTCGTACGGCGGCTACATGGCCAACTGGATCGCTGGGCATACCGACCGATTCAAGGCCATCGTCAGTCACGCGAGCCTCTGGACCCTGGATCGCTTTGTGGCCACCACCGACCACCCGGGGACGTGGGCGATGGAGTGGGGTAATCCCGACGACAACCCAGAGGGATATGAACGTAACAGCCCGCACCTTCATGCCGGCGCCATCCGCACCCCGATGCTCGTGATCCACGGCGACAAGGACTATCGGGTGCCGATCGGCGAGGGCCTTGCCCTCTGGTACGACCTGGTCCGCCACAACGTGGAGGCCAAATTGCTGTACTTCCCAGACGAGGGCCATTGGGTGCTCACCCCCGGCAACCAGAAGATCTGGTACGAGACCGTCAGTGCCTTTCTGGACCACCACGTTCACGGCTCCGACTGGAGGCTCCCGGACCTGCTCTAACCCAGCGGCTGCCGTTCCCACCAGGGGCAGGCTTGAGCCGCCCTGTGGGCGCGGCGATGCACCCGCGCGATGAATTGAGGCCACCTCGCTCGCGACGCCGCCTTAGAGGTGGGAGCCAAGGCTGGGCGCTTCGCGGAGATCAGCGTGATTTCAGCCCGAGACCCTCCGCCACCTCGTGGAGAGTCATCAGGTGGGCCTCGACGGACCCCAGGCCAGCCCCCATAGTGTTGACTGAGACATGGGTGGCGCCGACCTCTCGCCACTGATTCACCTGGCTCACCAGCTGCTGGGTCTGGCCAGGCTTCCAGCTGACCCTCCCCTCCATCCCGAGCGTGGCTGGATCACGGCCGCTCTCACGGGCGGACTTCTCGACGATGGAGCGTGCCCAGTCCAGCTTGGGGCCGGGCGGTGCCTGGGGAAACCAGCCGTCAGCCAGCTGGCCGGCACGGCGCAGGGCTGGCTCCGAGCTGGCCCCGAACCACACCGGGATGGGCCGCTGGACTGGCGCTGGAGCCAGCCCGGCCCCGGTGACGTGCTCGTACTCGCCCTCATGGGTCACCGTGGTCTCAGTCCAGAGCCGCCGGAGCAGCATCACCTGCTCGGTCAAGCGGACCCCCCGGGTGGAGAATTGCTTGCCCAGGGCTTCGTACTCAACCGCATTCCACCCCAGGCCAACTCCGAGCCGGAAGTTACCCCGAGTCAGAATGTCCACCTCCGCCGCCTGTTTCGCCACCAAGGCCGTCTGGCGCTGGGGCAGTATGACGATGCCGGTGACCAGCTCCATGGAGGTGACCGCCGCCAGATAGCCGAAGAGCACCATCGGCTCGTGGAAGGTGGTATGGACGTCATAGGGACCGTCCCAGCCCAGGTGGACGGCCGGGTCGGCACCGAGGACATGGTCGTATGCCAAGAGGTGGGCAAAGCCTAATTTCTGCGCCCCACTGGCATAGGCACGAATCGCCGCCGGGTCGGCTCCGATCTCGGTCTGGGGAAAGACGACGCCAATTTTCATGAGAGATTCTGTACCACGATTCAGCCCGCCCGCGTCCTGGCTGCTAGCGGAGACCTCGAGGAGCTGCCCCACATGGCGGACAGGACTCTGGGGGAGCTGGCCGGCATGGCGTGCCAAGGTGACTTAGATCAAGACTCGCAGTCTCCTCGAAGCGGAGCACTCGCTGGCAGCCCAGTCGGTGATGTCGACTCGCGGCGGTCGGGCCACGGGCCCAACTTCAAGCTCCCCTGGAATCTGAAGGTAGGCTTAGAGAACACTTCCTAGCTTCCGTTTCCGGTCGCTGGATGCCACAATGGAATGGTCCGAGATTGGGGCCCGGCGGGGAGGCCGGCCCCGGATCCCCGTGCGTGAGGCGGCTGGGCCGTCGACTTTGGAGCGTTTCATCATGTCCCTAGCCGTGATTTTTTGCGAGGACCGATTTCGCGAGGACCTCGAGGTGCTCGCGGAGGCGAGTGGCTATCACCTCCTCAACCCCCAGCAGGAGGTTGACGATGCCACCGCCGTCGTCAACCAATTGTTGCCTCAGTTTCCCAACTTGCTGGCGGTGGTCAGCGAGGGTGTGGGCCAGCGCTGGGTGCGAGAATTCGACCGCTTACAGACCCGCTACTGGCTGGTGGCAGTGGGCTCGCCTTGCGGGCCCGGCTGCGAGCCGCCGGCTCGGCAGCCCCACCGTCGCCTCCTGAGTTTGAATCAGACCAGCCGGAAGTACCTTCGCCAGCTGCTCGACGACTGGCTGGATCGGGATCTGGTGCGGGTCGACTGTTTCACATTCGGTTATCGGGATGGCCTGCCGGCGGAGGCGGACTGGGTGGTCGACACCCGCTTCCTGGACAGCCCCTACTGGATACCCGAAATGCGCGAGCTGAGCGGCAGCGATCCGACCGTGCGCCAGCACACGATGGCCCAGACCGGTGCCCAAGAGCTGGTCGACAACTTCCTCCCGATGCTGATCAACCTGCTCCCGCTTTATCAGACCCAGCGCCGCTCGGTGCTCCGGGTGGCGGTCGGATGCACCGGCGGCAAGCACCGCTCGGTGGCGATCGCGAGCGAGTTGGTCGACCGCATCAACCAGTCCGGACGGGCGCTCGCCCGCCATCTCGACCGACCGCCGCTGCACCTTCCCCAGGCTCTCGACTGAGAGCTGCCTTTGCGATTGTCCCCCGCCGACTGTCAAGATTTTGTCGGTGCGGGTCGGGGACTCAGGGTCATTCCCTGGCCGCTCGCATCGACCCTGGTCGAGGTTGGCTTTCGTCGGTGGGGGGAGCGCTGGCGCCTCATCCTGATAATGCGGACTCTCAGCACTCCCTTAGGCACCGTCACTCCCCGGGGCCAGGGGTTTACCCCGACCCGGGCTTATGACCAGGGGATCTGGCTAGGACGACGGTGGGCCGGGCCACCTGTCTTCGAATTCCGGTTGGTTGGGGATTGACCGTCGGGCCGGAACGACGGTGGTCAGGGTGAGGTCATGCCAGCGACCTCAGCGCCTGCTCGAGGAGTCCAACCAGTTCCTGAACACCGGTTTCCTGAATGATCAGAGGAGGTGCCACGAGGAGGTGCTCCCCGTCGAGGCCCTCCGGCCCGCCAGAGCCTGGGTAGATGATCAGGCCGGCGCTAAAGGCGAGGTCCGCGAGCCGAGAGGCACTGGCCCCTCCGAACTCCGCAGAGTTGAGAACGAGCCCCTGCATCAGGCCCAGGCCACGCACCTGCTTCAACACCTCGAATTTGGGCTGGAGGGACTCCAGTCCCTCGCGCAGCAAGGTGCCCATACGGCGGGCATTCTCGACCAGGCCCTCGCCCTCAAGGATGGCTAGGGCGCGGGCACCGGCGGCGCACGCGACGAGATGGCCGCCGAAGGTAAAGCCGTGCGCGAAGCGACCGCTCCCCTGAAGGATTGCCTGGTAGACCCGATCGTTGGCGACCACGGCTCCCAGCGGTGCGTAGCCTCCAGAGAGACCCTTGGCACAGGTGATGAGGTCGGGAGCGACCCCGAAGTGCACCATCCCGAGAATCTCCCCGGTGCGGCCGAAGCCGGTCATCACCTCGTCGGCGATGACCAGAATGCCGTACTTGTCAGCGATCCGCCTGATCGCTGCCATGTAGCCCTGGTGAGGCACCAACCCAGAGCTGGCGGAGCCACCCACCGGCTCCATCAGGATCGCCGCGACGCTGCTGGGGTCCTCCCTCTCGACAGTGGCCCTCAGGGAGCGAGTGCAATCGCAATCTCCGTCAGAGTCGGGCCCAGGACAGCCGGGGTCGGGAGGATCGAAGTGGACGAAGGCGGAGCTGAGCAGCGGCAGGTAGGGCCGTCGCCGCCCGAGGTGTCCTGATGCCGAGAGTGCCCCGAGCGAGTTGCCATGGTAGGAAGCCCAACGGCTCAGCACCTTGAACCGCGAGGGCTCGCCCTGCTCCAGGTAATACTGGCGGGCCAACTTCACCGCCGTCTCGGTGGCCTCAGATCCGCCCGACACCGGGTACGTGTGCCGGAGATTCCAGGGCAGCAGGTGGGCGATCCGGCTGGCCAGTTCCTCCTGGGCCGCGGAGGTGAACCGTGCGGTGTGCGCAAAGGCAACCTGAGCGGCCTGGTCGGCCATGGCTTGCGCGATCTCGAGACGCCCGTGCCCCAGGTTCGCGACCAGCGCCCCCGAGCTGCCGTCCAGGTAGCGCCGGCCCTTCGTGTCCCACAGATAGATGCCCTCGCCATGGGAGATCTGGGGATAGGCGAGGGCTGGCGCCCGGTAGAACACATCGGTCATCCGATCGGCGCCTCCTTGCCCTTGGCCAACTCTCGGTACACGGCCAGTTCGCCCGAGCTCGGCGGCGGCAAGACCTGGAGCTCGCTCGCGACCCGCAGCGGCCAACCAGTCTGATCGCGCACCTCGGACACGGTCACGCCGGGGTACACGCCGACCAGGCGCATCTCCCCTTCCGAGTCGAAATCCAGCAACCCCAGATCGGTCACCACGTGGGCAGGACCGCCCGGGCGCCTGGACCCCAAGGGGTGCCCAGGCGAGGTGATGAAGTCGACCTGGGCTGGAAAACGCTGGCGATCATGCGGGATGAGCACCACCGTGCGCCGGGCAAAGCTGGCCACGTCAGCCGCCCCTCCCGACCCCGCCAGGCGCACCCGGGGCCGGTCATAAGGCCCGATCACGGTCGAGTTTAGGTTGCCCCGACGGTCTACCTGGGCACCTCCCAGAAAGCCGACGTCAATCCAGCCAGTTTGCAGATATTGAGCGAAGAGATCGGCGATCGGGAGAACGCAGAGCGAAGTCCGGACCAGGTCCGGGTCGCCGATGGAGAGGGGTAGCTCAGGCGGGTAGGCGTCAATCACCCCGGACTCATACACCAAGACGAGATCTGGGGCATGCAGCCGCTTGGCGAGATTGGCGGCCAGGTTGGGCATGCCGACGCCGACCAGTATCCGCTCCCGGTCGCGCAGCAGTCGAGCGCCCACGACCGCCATCTCACACTGTCTATTGGACCCCAATGCGGGCCGCCTCCCGAAGTCTTTCGAAGCGTTCTTTCGGCCAGAGCGATAGATAGGCGGCCCGATCGGCGATGTCGTAGACGAAGCGCTCCAGCCAGGCCCTGGTCGCCGCCGGATCACGGGAGATGCGATCCCACTCGACGTAGAAGTCCTGGTCGCGATCGTAGACATCCTGCACGTAGGACGGGTGCGCGGCCCATGGCTCCACCGAGACGCTGTCCACCCGAAAGCCCGGGAGGACCAGGTGATCCCTCTGGTTGCGCATGGCCCCGACGGGGCGGATCTCCTCGACTGATACCAGGACCTTGTGGGCCGCCAGGGCGGCCTCGCGCACCTCACCGAGAAGGCCCCAGGCGTACACGTTCCCGTCCTCATCGGCGCAGTGAGCGTGGAGCAGAGTGACGTCAGGGCACAGGGGCGGAACGACCGCCACATCCTCATCGCCGAAGGGACTCTTCACTCGGGGACGGGCGCGCCGGCGGGTGAGGTCATTGTCGAGGGTGCGCAGCGGCCAGAATGGGAGCCCGGCAGCGCCCGCCTCGAGCCGGGCGACCAGCTCGAAGTGGCTGTACTCCTCGACCTCAACCTCGCCCGCCTGGACCGCGCGGCGAAAGGCCTGAAGCAGACCGATCCCGGGGTTGCCGGCATAGCTGAAGACGACGCGATCCGCCACTCCTGCGGCGATCATCTGGTCGTAGAGCAGGTCAGGGGTGGCGCGGCTGAGGGTCAAGTGCCGCCTCCGTTGACGGATGATCTCGTGGCCGAAGGCGAAGGGGATGAGGTGGGTGAAGCCTGCCAGATAGAGGTTCTGGCCGTCCTCGACATGGCGCCGCACCGCTTCCCGGAGGCTGAGCACGTCCATGGGATCACCGACTCCGGGGGAGGCGCACTTTCTGGGTGATCGCCTGGGCCTGCAGAAAGAAGCCCAGATAATCCGGCGACCCCACCTTGGGCCCGGTGCCCGAGAGCTTGTATCCGCCGAATGGATGCACCCCCGCCATCGCGCCGGTGGAACTCCGGTTCAGGTACAGGTTGCCGACCAAGAAGTTCGCCCGTGCGTAGTCGATCTCCTCTGGGTCGCGGCTGAAGACGGCTCCCGTGAGAGCGTAGTCGACCTGGTTGGCCAGCTCCACCGCGTGCTCCAGGGATCGCGCCCGCAGCACCGAAAGGAAGGGGCCAAAGATCTCCTCCTGGGCGATCTGGCAGTCGACGGGGACCTCGTCCACAACTGTTGGGGCGAGCCAGTGGCCCTCGCCGCTCCGCCCGCCGTCACGAAGCACCTTGCCCCACCGCGGCGCCATGGCGATGAAGCCCTCGACCTTCTGCCTGGCCGCGACACTGATGAGCGGCCCGTAGGCCCAGTTGTCGGCCGCCGGCCCAGAGGCACTGGCTACCCGGTCGATCTCGACTAGCAGCGGCTCCAGCAAACCGTCGTGGACATCGTCCACCAAGATCAGGCGGGAGGTGGCAGAGCACTTCTGCCCCTGATACCCGATCGCGGACGCGACGATCTCCCGCACCGCCCATCCGACATCGGCAGCGGAGGTCACGATGGTGGCATTCTTGCCGCCCATCTCGGTCATGACCCGCTTCAACTGCTTCTGCCCTGGCACCAGTCCCGCCGCTCGGGCATGGATCGCCGTCCCCACGGCTCGAGAGCCCACAAAGGCCACGAACTGAACATCCGGGTGGCGAACCAGGGCATCCCCCACCTCGGGCCCAAAGCCCGGGACCAGGTTCAGCACTCCCGGAGGCAGCCCCGCCTCCTCGAAAACGCCATACAGCTGATGGGCGATCACGGAAGCCTCTTCAGCCGGCTTCAAGACCACCGTGTTGCCAGCCGCGATCGCCGCGACCGCCATGCCGAGGGGAAGGGTGCTGGGAAAGTTCCAAGGCGAGATCACGACGCCAACTCCCAGCGGGAGGTAGCGGTATTGATTGATCTCGCTGGAGAGAGGCTGAATTTCCTTGCCCGAGGACCAGGCCAGCAGCTGGCGCGCGTTCCACTCGAAGTGGTCAATCGCTTCAGCGATCTCCCCGTCAGACTGATCCCAGTTCTTGCCGACCTCATAGGCGAGCCAGCCAATCAGTTCGCGTCTCCGCTGACGCAGAACGTCAGCCCCGCGAAGCAGCAGCGCCGCCCGTTCCCAGGCGCTGACCCGGGACCAGCCGGCAAACGCCTGATGCGCCGCCGCCACCGCCAGGGCGGCTTGCTCCCCGGAGGCCATGTGGACACGCCCCACCACAGTTGATGGCACACCCGGGTCGGAGGATTCGAAGAGTCGGGACCCGCGCACCGCTCGGCCGCCGATCCGGAGGGGGTACTCCTGGCCAAGTTTGGCCTGCACCCCGGCCACCGCGGCCCTGGTGCGGGAGAGTTCCTCAGGGTCGTGGAAGTCCAGGAATGGCTCGTTGCCAAAGGGCTCAAGCGACATTTCGAGCCTCTGCTGGCACCGCCGGGGCCGGACGGCTGGTCAAGAGCTGCCCTCGGCACTGAGTCCGACGCCCTGCCACGGCCGCATGCTCCAAGACGGTGCCCTTCGCCCCCACCGGCGCCGCCACGCCTGGTCGCCAAGCGGCGCTAGTCCGATTCCCGACCCAGGGTCCCGCTCCGGCCCCACCCGGTCCAGGTCTTGCCGCATCAGCTCCCCTGGGCCGGCGGCGGGGAACTTTCGACGCGCTCCCGCCAGCCTGGGGACCGGCCATCGGCTGCCGGATGTTGGGCAGCCGGTCCCGTTCATATGCTGGCGGCCGGCTGGTCGCTGCACACTGTGCGCACGATCGAGGACAGCGTCTCTAGGCCAGCTTGAAAGACGTCGCTCGGGATGTTCAGCGGCGGCATCAGGCGAATCACTTCATGACCCAGCCCGGCGGTGTGGAGGACGATTCCCTGGCCCAGGGCCTCGGCCATGACCCGCTGGGCCAGCTCACCGCCCCGGGGCGCGGCGAATTCCACCGCCACCATCAGCCCTCGCCCCCGTATCTCCCGCACCTCCGGTAGGTCCCGCAACGGGGCCAACTGCTCGAGAGCCATCATGCCGAGCCTCTCGGCAGCTAGCAGGAGGTCCTCGTCGCGGATCACCCGGAGCGTGGCCAGCCCCGCGGCGCAGGCCAGTGGGTTGCCGCCGAAGGTGGACCCGTGAGCGCCTGCCGTCCAGCGCTCGGCCACCTCAGCGGGCGCAGCGAGGGCTGATAGCGGCAGGCCGCCGCCCAAGGCCTTGCCCATGATGACCAGGTCTGGCTGTAGTCCGGTGTGCTGGTAGGCGAACATTCGGCCGGTCCGGCCCATGCCGGATTGAACCTCATCAACCGCCAGCAGCATCCCGTGACGGCTGGAGAGCTCCCGCAGCCACGGGAGGAAGCCCTCGGGGGGGATGACGTACCCGCCCTCCCCCTGGATCGGCTCGACCACCACCAGGGCGACCCGCTCCGGCTCCACCTCGGTTTCCAACAGGGCCGCCATCTGCTGCTGGACGTGGTTCAAGGCCGCCTCCGGGGAGAGGCCCAGTCGGGTGGGCGCGGGGTAGTCGACGTGGTAGACAGATGGCAGCAGGGGCTCGTAACCGGATCGGTAGCGGGCGGCCGACGCCGTCAGGCTCAGCGATCCCAGCGTCCGGCCATGGAACCCGCCCCGGAAGGCGATCACCGCGGGGCGCCGGCTGACAAAGCGCGCCAGCTTGATCGCCGCCTCCACCGCCTCGGTGCCCGAGTTCCCGAAGAAGATCTGAAAGTCGCCGGCCAACTCCGCGCGCAGGGCTTCGGCATAACCGACCAGCGCCTCCTGATAGCCGGTGCCGCTGTAGAGATGGAGATGGCGATGCAGCTGCTCCTCCACCGCCGCCAGCACTCGGGGATGACCGTAGCCGAGCGCATTAACCGCGATCCCGGTCGCGAAGTCGAGAAAACGCCGACCATCGGAGGTGAACAGATATGGTCCCTCGCCGCGATCGAGCTCCAGCTGAGTCTCCATCGGCTGCACCGCCATGATGGCCGCCCGGTGCCGCTCCCTGATTTGCACTTGACTTCTACTCCTGTTTAGCTGCCGCTCGGCTGTGTCGGCTCGGATGATCCTCCGCGGGAACACCATCGTGGAGATGGCGCCAGTTCAAACTCCTGCGCCCCAATGCGGGGAGACGCCGCTTCCGCCATCGGACTGCCATCGAGGCGAGCGGGCCGACCAAAACGAGCGTTCGCCGCTCAGAGGCACAGGAGCTTTCCCCGCCGCGAGCCCCTCATCATGCCCTGAAGAAACCGCCGCGACGTGCCGTGTAACATCTGTCACCCATGAGGATTCTGGATACTGGACCCCGTTTTGTCAACTCCGGTCCCGCCCTGCAAATTGGCCGGCCGGCCCTTGCCTCGATCGAGGCAGCGGCCACCCGAGGTGGCCCCAGCTACGGGCCCACCCGAATTGCAAAGGGGTCCAGCGGTCGGCGGCAAGCGGGCCGTCCAGCCGGGCCGGGCCTGGTCTGGTAGGCTCCGGAACCGTGCCGCCAGAAAAACTGGGGAGCTGTGGCGCCCCTGGGCCGAGAGGCTGGGGCCTATCTCCATGGCAAGTGGAGGCTGGCGCCCTGAACTCAATCTGCGATGTGGGCGGCGTCCGGGTGGGCCATCGGACGCTGCGCGAGGACACCCCCTTCACAATCCGTACCGGAGTCACGGTGGTCCTACCGGAGGCTGACATGCCCGAGGAGTGCCTGCCGGCGGCAGCGGTGGTGTTCAACGGCAGCGGGGAGATGACCGGCTTCCACCAGATCAACGAATGGGGCCTGATGGAGACGCCGATCGCGCTCACCGGCACGGCCGCGGTGCCCACCGTCCTCCAGGGCCTCTCCGAGTACATGTTTCGCCACTCCAGTGCCCTGGGCGAGACCAGAGAGCCATGCCTGCCGGTGGTGGCCGAGTGTGACGACATGTGGCTGTCGGACACCCGCCACAGCCCCCTGCTGCCAGCCCACGTGGACGAGGCCATCAAGGCCGCCCGGGCGGACCAAGATGAATGGGGCGCGGTCGGTGCCGGCACTGGCATGATCTCCTTCGGGTTCAAAGGTGGGATCGGGAGCGCGTCGCGAAAGCTCAGCGTGGCCGGCACCACCCACCACCTGGGGGCGATATGCCTGGTCAACTTCGGTAGCCCGGGCGACCTGATCGTGGCCGGGACCCCGCTTGGCCACCTGCCCGGTGAGGTCGACCGGGGCCGGGCCCAGCCGTCACCACCTGGCGGGTCCCTGATCGTGGTGCTGGCCACCGACGCCCCGCTCGGTCACCCGCAGCTGCGGCGCCTCGCCCAGCGCGCCGCCCTCGGGATGGCGCGAGTCGGCAGCTACGGAAGTCATGGCAGCGGCGATCTCTTTCTCGCCTTTTCCACCCGCGGCGTGCGGGAGGACGAGGCGCCGCCCTGGTCAGCTCAACCGGTGCTGCGTTCGGATCTCCTCAACGAGTTCTTCCGGGCGGCTGTGGAGGCAACTGAGGAGGGCATCCTCAACGCCCTGTTCCGGGCCGAGAGCCAGACTGGCTTCCACGGCCGGACCGTGGTCGCCATTCCCCACGAGGAGGTCCGGCGCCGGCTCCAGCTCGCCGGCCAGCCGGTTCGATAGCGGTGCGGCGCGAGACCACCCGCGACCTGCTTAGACTCGATCGCTGAGCGAGCGAGCGGCGGCCCCCACGGCAGTCAGGTCACTCCGCCCGCCAAAATCTGGAGCCGGCCGCTCCCGGCGTCGAGCCGGGCCGGGGCGCCCATTGGAAGCGTCGCGAGGTGGCGCCCATGGCCAACAGGCAGATGGTAGAGAACGGGAATACCCAGCGGTCCGAGCAGGTCGGAGAAGACCCGCTCCAGACCCAGGGTCGGGCCGGGCTGCTTAGGCCCGCAGTTGTGGTGCTCCCCGATCAGGATTCCCGCCGCCGCCTGGAGCCGCCCTGCGGCCACTAGTTGACCCAGGCAACGCTCGATCCTGGCGGGATCCTCAGCCACGTCCTCGAAGAAGAGAACTTTGCCCCGATAGTCGGGTTCCCAGGGAGTTCCCACCAAGGTCGCCAGCAGCGTGAGGCATCCCCCGACCAGCTCGCCCTCGGCAACCCCTGAACGTATTGTCGCCAGGTAAGGATCGTCGGGGTCGGGCTCGACCTCGAACGGTTCCGCCGCCATCACCGCCCGCCGCAGGGCCTCCAGGGTGTAGGGCGTCGCGGTCGCGAGCGAGGTGACCATGGGGCCGTAGAACGTCACCCAGCCCAGCTCCCTCGCAACCAGGGCATGAAGTACGGTGATGTCCGAGAAGCCCAGGAAGACCTTGGGGGCTGCCGTCCTCAGCTTCGCCAGCTGACGCTGATCCATCGCCAGGGCGGTGCCAATCGCGCCCATGCCCCCCTTGAGGCAGATGACGCCGTCGACGTCGTCGCGCTCCAGCATTCCCAGCAGGTCATCCGCCCGCTCGGCGTCACCACCTGCGCAGTGGCCGTCAGCAGCCGTGCAGTGCGGCGCCAGGAGCAGTTCGAACCCAAGCCTGTGCAGCGCAGTTATACCCCGCCCCATGTTCGATGGCTCCAGGACTGGGCTGCTGGGAGCAACCATGCGCAGGCGACTTGAGACGGCCAGCCGCGGCGCGCGCTTCATCCGTCTGTGCGCCGCGCCCAGTCGACTGCCAGCCAAAGGTCCTGAGCATCTGACCACCGGGGCGGGCCCCCCATGCGAGTTGCCCATCCCGGTCCCGCGCGCTGGGTGAGAACCAGCACCGCGATTCCACTGCAAGGGCGGCCTCCCGGTCGCCCCAACTCACAGAGTCGCTCAGCAGCCAGGGCAGGGAGGCCGATACCGCCGGCCCCCCTGCCGCCCTGGCCTTGGTCACCAGGCCGGTGCCCTCACCCCGGGATCAGCCAAAGGAGTAGTACTGCGGATAGAGCTCTTCGTACACCCCCTGGGGCAGCAGGCCCTTCAGATTGCTCTTGTAAACCGTGAACTGATAGGGCGTGTTGGGCATCCATACCACTGGAAGTTGCTTCACCACGTAGTCCTCGTACTTGAAGAGGGCCACGACTTCGGCGGCCGGGGTGGGGGCCACATGAGTGGCGGCGATGTTGGCGTCGTTGGTGGGATTGGAATAGTACCCGCCATTGCTGGCCGAGCCGGTGGCGAAAATCTCGCCTCCCGTGGGCAGGTAGTCCAGCGAGTAAACCCAGGCCGCCCCCCAATCAGCCAGCTCCCAGTTATTGCACGGGGTGCTGGAGGTGCAGCCATTCAAGGTGGTGCTGAATACCTGCGATCCGGGAGCCGTCGAAAGTTGCAGGTCGATTCCCGCCGCAGCCTTCATGGTGGACTGCATGGCCTGCATTTCGTTGGTCAACTCAGTACTGCCGTTGGCGTAGAGCATGGTCAGGTTGAGCGCTTGCCCGGAAGCGATGCCGGTGCCGCAGTCGCCCGCGGCGGTGCCCGGCTTAGCGCAGGTGGTGACCCCGCCCGGCTTGACATCCCAGCCGTTGTCCTTGAGCAGGGTCACGGCTTTGCTCTGGTCGAATGGGTAGTACTGGCCCTTGGCCTCCAGGGGGCTCTCGTCGGGATTTTTGGGCGGATAACCAGGCACCGGTCCATTGTTGATGGTGCCAAAGCCGGCCCCGAAGTCCTTGATGTACTGGGGCTGGTTCACCAGCGACTGAAAGGCCTGGCGGAAGTAAAGCTGCTTGAAGATGCTCCCGACCGCAGCGTCAGTGAAGTTGTAGAGGACGTAGGCATCCGAGAATGAGTACCACGGGCTGAAGCTGTAGCCCGCTCGCTTCAGGGCGGCGCGCTGGGCCAGATCCTGAATGGGAAGGTAGCCAATCGTGATGTTCCCGTTGTGGAGAGCGTTGAACTCGGAGGCATCACTGGTGAACGGCTCCTCCACCAACGCGGCGATGGTCGGCTTGGGCGACCCGGAGTAATTCTTGTTGGGTACCATCTTGAGGTACCCGCTGGAGGTGAACTGGCTGAGCTTGAAGGGGCCGGCCACCACCTGCCAGAGAGGATTGCTGGCATAGGTAGCCAGGTCCTGCGCTTGCACGTTGATGAACTGGGCGACGCCCAGGGCACCGCTGGTGGCGGTGCCGGGATCCACCGGAACATAGGAGTTGGGCGGCAGGCCAGCGGACGCGGGCGCGGGCATCCGGGCCTCGGCCGCCATGTCGTAATTTCCCACCGGGCCGGAGAGGGAGAGACGGTCCCAGGATTTCTGGGGGATCGGGTTGATCTGGCTCAGCTCGTTGTAGGTGAACCAGGTTGGGTTGTACGAGCGATTCAACTTGAATTGGATTGTGTAGGTCCCAGTTTGAACATAGCTCACCACGTTCTGGGGAAAGGCACCGGGCACGGCCGCTCCCCAACCCGGGCCGGGGGCGCTGCTGCTGCCCACGGTGGGAGCGCTGGGGTCGGTCGCCGCACTCAAGAGATTCATCCAGAACACGATGTCGCGGGCGGTGATGGGTTGGCCGTCAGACCAGATCCAGGGCTTGAGGGTGACCGTGACAACCGTGTTGTTGGCCGAGTACACCGGCAGGCGTGCGTAGCTGAGCGCCTGGTCCAGGACCGGCTCGCCGTGATCCCCGAACCAGTAGAGGGGAGGATAGAACGAGTAGGAGAAGTCGGAGCTGTTCGCCACCGTGTAGTACGGGCCGCTGGTCATCGGCGAGATGTAATTGGGATTGTTGCCGGGAGACTCCGCAAAGGTGACGGTGCCCCCCGTCGACTTGGTGGTCGCACTGCTTCCCGAGGAGCAGGCCGCCACCAGAAGCGCGGCGGACACTGCCAGGGCAGTCGTGAGCCAGAGATGGCGATTTCGCATAAGTGGCATGGGCTCTCCCGATTCGGATGGCGGATGAATTCTGGCTCTCTGGCGGACCCGTTCGGACCGCTCTGATGCGAGGTGGGAAGTGCCCATGGTTACCCCGGACGGCATGGGAAGACGGCTCCCGCCAAGCCGTGGCCGACGGCCCCTGACCCCCCAGGGCGGTGAGCCCTCAGGCGCGGACAGCCGCTCCCCAACCGTGCAGATTGCCGCGCTGGCACCGGCCCGGCTGGGGATAGGCCCCAGGGCAAGCGAACGAGCGCAGGGCTGCGTCGTGGGAGGTGCCGGTTCGGTGCCACCGACTAGGCTCCTGCCCCGAGCGCTGCCGACGGCTTGCGCGCGTGGGGATGATCATCGGCCACCCAATGCTTGAGCGCGTTGCGGACATGGGCACGGGCGCGCCGTTCGGCCAGGTCCGCCTGATGAGCGACGATCGCCGCCAGGATGTCGCGGTGCTCGGTGGCGGACAGCAGCAAACGGTCGGTCTGGCTTTGCAGGTGCAGGTAGGTCGCTTGCGAGGACACGCGAACCAGGGGAATGAACTGATCCAGCCAGCGGTGGTCGAGTCCCCTCAGGAGGGACAGATGGAAGCTGGCATTGGCGGCCAGATAGGCCTTCTTGTCCCCGGCGCTGTTGGCCCTGTCCATGTCATCGAGCAGCCGCTCCAACTGCTCGAACTGGACTTGAGCCAGCCCCCTTCGCGCGGCCAGGCGGGCCACCAGTCCGTCGATCACCTCCCGGACCTCCATCGCCTCTTCGGCAGCGGGTCCGGTCAGGTCCACGACCTGACTGGCCCCACTCGCCGTGCTCTCCAGCAAGCCCTCGGCTTCCAAGAGACGCAGGGCTTCGCGGAGAGGTGTCCGGCTGACCCCCAGCCGCCCCGCGAGATCCTCCTGACGGAGGATCGTACCCGGGGGGAACTGGCCTTGAAAGATCAGGGTTCGCAACTGGTCGACCACGGCCGCGGCAAGCCGCGAGGGTCGCTCGATGAGCGTCGGGCCAGTATCTGGGCTCGGTTCGGGCGGGGACAGCGAAACAGGCGGCCAGGCCTCGGTCGTGGCAGCCCCATGCCCGTTGGGCTCGCGTGTCTTCATTTCGTAGGATTCTGGATACAGGACTCCGCCTTGTCAAGGCCCAGGACGGATTGGGAGCCGCCCGACTTGGAGAGGTCCGCTCCACCGTCGGAGGGGGAACGTCCGAGGAAGCTGCGGGTCAGCTCCGGTGGGCCCGCCGCTACGGGGCGGAGCGGAGCGGCTGCAAGCTCACCCCCGCCACCCTGGCGCGATTGGTCTCGGGCAGCACCGACCGGACCAGCTCCTCGTAGGCGCTTCGGACCTCAGGGTGGCGCATCAGGAGCAGGTGGGCGTACTCGTGGGTCACTGGCCGTGGCGACCGAGCCAGGTGGAGGTGCACCTCCGCGGGCAGGTGGTTGGCCTTGCGACCGTTGCAGCGCTTGCAGGCCACAACCTGGTTCTCCCAGGTCTTGGCGGCACCCCCTCGGGAGATCGGCACCACGTGGTCGATGGTCAGCTCAGACGCGATGGCACGCAGGCCGCAGTACTGGCAGGTATGGTCGTCCCGGAGCAGTAGATTGCGGCGGTTGGGACGCAGCAGGCGACGGGGGATCACCACGTTGCGCAGGAGCCGGACCACGATCACCCCGTCCCCCAGTCTCCGCTGGGCCAGCTCGCTCTCGACTAGTGCCCTCACCCCGTCATCGAAGAAGGCCACCCGCTCCTTGGTCAACAGCACCACCAGGCGGCGCCGGCTGATGACATTGAGGGGCTGCATGGACGCATTGAGCAGCAGCACCGGCATGATCCAATTGTGCGCGCTTGGAGCGCCGCTCAGCTGCCCCTCAGGCCCAGCGCCACCCGCAGGCCGTCGATGGGACCGGTGAGCGGAGTCCCAACCGCACCCAGCACCAGCACCAGCAGCACCACCACCGCCACGAAGAGACACAGGGCTATGTAACTGGCGGCCGCGGGCCCCGAGGTCGGCGAGGGCAGCGGCCGGTTCACGCCGCTAGCCCTGGCAGATCCCGGCGCGGCTGCCGCCGGACTCGGCCCCCTGGGCCGGCCTCCTGCCAACCCTGCGGGCGCCAACCTCGAGCGCTGCTGGGGCAGCGCCTCTGCGGGGCCGCCCAGGGCTGGAAAGACCAGCCGAGATGGTCTTCCTTTCGCTCCGCGTCGGGGTAGCGCCCGATCATGGGGTGTTCGACGGGAGAGCTTCGAGCGACCAGCGCCCGTCGTCACCGTCGGGCTGAGCCCGCAGCAGGCACCAACCTCGCTGGTCGCGGGTGAGGATGGGCCCAAGGACCGCGGCCAGATGAGCCCGACCATGGTCCGCAGGTGCGTACCGGCTGCCGTCGTCCACCGGCAACCTCCTGACGCACTCTTCCAGGGCCGCCTCCACCGAAGCAGACTCCAGGGCCACGACGGCGCCCCCGGAGCGGCGGGGAAGTTGGTCTAGCAGCGTGGCCAGAACCGCGGATGGTGGTCGCACCAGGAAGAGGGGGTCCGCGTTCAGGGCATCCTCCAGAGCGCCGGTCGCCTGTCCATCAAGGGACGGCCATCCCAGCGGGACCCAGCGCCGAGGATCCTGGTAACTGAGGACCCGGGGCCTTCGGCTAGGACCCTGAAGGCGACCCGCCAGAGCACCGAGGGCGACCTCAGGGTGACGCATCGCCACCAGCAGGGTGCCGCCCCCGGCGATCAGATCCGCGCACAGGTCAAGGAGGGGCCCGGGTACCGGATCGGGACCGCTGGCGACTGCGGCCAGGTAGGCCTGCGCCGCCAGTGGTGGTGTCAGGAAGTCGAGCTCGAGATCGCCAACGTGTCCGTGACCACTGAGAGCATCCTCTCCTAGTCCCAAGGCGCGACGCACGGGGCCGACCGCGTCCGCCAGGTCGCCGGGCGAAAGCGGGGGGCCCTCTGAGGCCCACACCCGTTGACGCCGCACCTGGAGCGGCAGCCCGGTCGTCAGCCGGACCGCCTCGGCGCCGCCCTCCAACTCGGGCCTGGCCAGGAGGGGAGCCCCGGTCAGATCCAGCCTGGGATGCCGAGGCTCGAGGGGTGGTACCGGCTGGGGTGGGCGAACGGAGCTGGCCGACGGAGGTGGGGGCACTCCCGGGCCGGCGTCGGACTCGCGCCACTCTGGTCCGGCTGTGGTCGGCTCGAGTTGAGAGCTGTCGTAGGCGGGATAGGAGGGAGCCGGCCGCCGATCGGATGCCGGCACCAGTTCGAGCGTGACGCCCGCCACTCGAAGGCTGCCTCCGACCCTCAGCAGCGCCCGCCCCCCTGGGGGCAGCCGACGCCCATCCACCCAGGTCCCGCTGACCCCGCCCAGATCGTGGACCTCAACTCCGCCTTCGTCCAGGGTCAGCTCGCAGTGCCGGTTGTCCACGGCCTCGCCAGGGTCCAGATGGGTGACGTCAACATCGGGCACGATTCCCCCGGGTACCGACCGCCCCAACAGGATCGGGTAGCGCTCCAGGGTCACAGTCGCACCGTCCCCGGCCCGGAGTGCAAGCAGCTCCGCGTCAGCCATTCAGGCCTCCAATGGGAGCCGCCGGGCCAAGCTCACGGCGCTTGCGCGCCTCGCGCCTCCAGCTCCGAGATCAGGGCCGGGACGACCTTGAGCACGTCCCCCACCACGCCCAGGTCGCTGAGCTTGAAGATCGGAGCGTCTCGGTCCTTGTTGATGGCGATGATGTGGTTGGCCCCCTTCATGCCCACCGTGTGCTGCATCGCACCGCTGATCCCGCAGGCGATGTACACGTCCGGC
Source organism: Candidatus Nanopelagicaceae bacterium (assembly GCA_035531535.1). Taxonomy (GTDB): domain Bacteria; phylum Chloroflexota; class Dormibacteria; order Aeolococcales; family Bog-877; genus AG-12. Next base: position 17,626 of record DATKSV010000162.1, read on the forward strand.
TTGACCGTCTTCCCGGTCTGTCCAACCTGACGCGCGTAGGGGACCCAGCCGGCGTCCACCACCGCCCGGCTGGCGCCGACCGCGCCGTTGAGCAGGGCTGCCAGTCGCTCCAGGATCTGGAAGTTAGCCGGGTCCTGGAGGCCGCGGCCCCCGCTGACAACCACCCTCGCCTCCTCCAGCTTGGGGCCGCTGCTGGGCGCCACCACAGATTCCAACCGGCGCGCCCCACGGGGCGCTTCCGGCGGCAGCGACACCTCCACCACCTGGGGACTAGTTCCCGACCCGGGAGCTGCCACGAAGGACTTGGCCCGAACCAGCGCGCAAGGGCTAGGCCCCAGCAGCTCGGTGGTGACGTTCTGGGTGGCCCCGAAGATCGAGCTGGCCGCGGCGTAGCCGTTCCCGTGAGGCACCACGTCCAGGGCGTTGGCGACCACGGTGAGCCCGAGCCGGGCACTCAGCCGGGCGCAGATGTCGCGACCGTCGTAGGTCGCGCCGAACAGGATGAGGTCGGGATGATGCCGCTCCACCAGCCCGGCGAGAACAAACGCGGCGGGCTGGGCGCAGTGCTCCCGGTAGGCGGAGTCGCGGCCCAGGTATACGGTGCCGGCGCCGTACTCGCCCAGGGTCTCGAGCACGCCGGCGCCGGCCGGGTCCAGGACCACTGCCTCCAGATCGCCGCCCAGTTGGCGCGCCCCGGTCAGCACCTCCAGGGATACCGGTGCCAGCTCGGTGTTGATTAGCTCTGCGTAAACCCAGATCTTGGACATCTCAGAGGACCTTCAATTCAGCCAGATAGTCGGCGATAAGGCGGGCAGCCGAGCCATCGTCGTCCACCACCCGCCCGGCCTGGCGCTGGGGGGCTACCTCCACCGCCACGACTCGCTGCTGGGGGATTAGCGCGGCGGCGTCCAGCCCAAGGTCGTCGATGGAGAGCTGCTCCAAGGGCCTGCTCTTGGCGCCCATGATCCCCTTGAGCGTCGGATAGCGAGGCTCGTTGATGCCTCCGGTGACAGTCACAACGGCCGGGAGCCCCGCCTCGACCAGGTCGTGGCCGGCCGGGGTCTGGCGTTGAACCCTAACCGTGCTACCGCTCAGCTCGAGGTGCTTGGCGAAGGTGAGCGAGGGCCAGCCCAGCAGCTCGGCAACCGCAGCGGGAACGATCCCGGTGTAGCCGTCAGTGGACTCAGTACCGGCCACCACCAGATCCGGCGCCACCCGGGAGACGGCGGCGGCCAGGACCCGAGCGGTAGCCAGGGCATCAGAGCCGCGGAGCCTCTGGTCAAAGACGTGCAGCCCAGAGCCGGCGCCCATCGCCATCGCCTTGCGCACCACCTCCAGGGCACGCTCTCCACCCATGGAGATCACCACCACCTCGCCTTGGCTGGCCTCAGCCAGCTGCAGGGCGGCCTCGATGCCATAGGCATCCCCGGGGTCCAGCACCACCTCCACCCCTTCGCGCACCAGCAGGTTGGTGGCGGGATCCAACCGGCCGGCGCCGGAAGGATCCGGCACCTGCTTTACGAAAACCGCGATCCTCAAAATCCCAACTCCCCAGTTAGACCCGCAGTCCCAAACCGGATCCCAATCTTACCGGCCGCCGCCGAGCCCGACGCCGCTGGGCCGGCTCCACGGTCAATCGTGAGCCGTATAATCGCCAGGCCCTTAGTCGGGTTGGTCGGACCGGCGTCAAGCCGCTGGATCGCCATCAGGCCCCGTGGTGTAGCTGGCCTAACACGCCACCCTGTCAAGGTGGAGATCGGCGGTTCGAATCCGCTCGGGGTCGCCACTCCGGCTGTGCTGGCTACTCCCCGAGCGGTTCCGGATAGATGCGGAATCCAGCCCATTCGTGATGGCGGAGCTTGCGGTAGAAGTCGACCGCCGTGGTCTCTGCCAGCAGGTCTAGTCGCTCTCCACCAGCGCGCTCCAGGGCGGTCAAGAGCAGGGTCCGGCCCAGGCCTTGGCGCCGGAACTGGGCGCCCACCAGAAGTAGGGAGCAGTACGCTTGAAGCTCGCCATCCGAGAGCACCTGACAGAGCCCGACGACCAGGGTCTGGTCCACCGCCACCACGGTCCGGCCACCTCCGCAGGTGAGCACCCGCAGCGCCCGGCCGGGGTCGCTGGGCAAAGACGGCCATCCCTCGGCGCGGCACAGATCCAGCACCCCGTCGAGGTGGGCGGCTTGGAAGTCCACCAACGTCATCGGCCGATGATATCCGGCTCCGCCAGCTCCCCACGCGCCATGATGGTGACGAGATGGTGCCCCGCGAATTCGCCGCTGCCAGCGAATGCGAAGTGAGCGGGAATGCCTGAAGGCGGCCTGGGGCCGTTGCCCGAGGCGTTCCTGCGCCAGCTAGACGACCAGCGTGAGATCCTGGTCACCTCTCGCGACCCAGGCGGCGAGGGCAGCGTCCGGATGTGGTTCGCGGCTGCCCCCAGCGGCCACGTGTACCTGCTCACGCCGGCGGTCAGCCGCAAGGCCCAGCGCTGGCTGGATGACCCCTGGGTGCGGCTGCGAGTCGTGGGAGCGGGCCGGGGCGGGGTTCACCAGGAAGGCGTGGTCGAGTTGGTGGCCTCCGCGGGAGCCTGGGCCGACCGCGACCTCCTGGTGGATCGCTTCCGGCTGGCGGGCGCCGCCACGCCCGAGGCCCTGGACTGGATGCTGGACTCGGGAAGCCACCTGCTCTTGCGAGTGGGCCTACCCCGGCCCGGCCTGACACTGGCTGGTCTAGCACCACCGCCCGCATGAATACGGTCAGCCGCTCAGAGCTGGGCCCGGTCCACCGCCCGCACCGCCTGGAGCAGAGCTGACGTGCCCAGTGCCACCTGCTCCGGCTCGGTCCACTCCTCGGGGCAATGGCTGCGGCCCCCCAGAGATGGGATGAACAGCATCCCCATGGGCCCCAGCCGGGCCAGGTGAGCGGCATCATGGCTGGCTCCGGAGGCGACCTCGAGAGGCTCAGCTCCAAGCTCCCGCACCGCCTGGGCCAGCAGCCGGCGCATCGTCGGATGGCAGGCGACTGGGGACTCCTGTGAGACCCAGGCCAGTTCCGCCACCACCCCTGTCCCAGCCGCCACCTGCGCCACCAGCGCCGCGACCTGCTCGTCGCCCTGGGCGAGCCATTCTGCGTCGAGGCTGCGCAGCTCAGCGACCAGGGTCGCCCGCGCGGCCACCACATTGGGGGAATTTGGTTCGACAGTGATCTGGCCGACGGTGGCCACCCCCTCTGCCCCCTCGTGGCGACGACCGATCCGGTCGATCCCGAGGATCACCTGGGCGGCTGCCTGAATGGCGTCGAGGCGCCCTCCCATGGGCGTTGTCCCGGCGTGGTCGGGACGGCCGATCAGCTCGACCCTGGCGCGGTGGATGCCGACGATCCCGCTCACCACTCCCAGACGCCGGCCCGCCCGTTCCAGACGCGCGCCCTGCTCGATGTGGAGCTCGATGTATCCGTGGATCGATTTCTCCGGCCACCTGGCCGACTGGATCGACTCAGGGCGGGCTCCTACTCCGACCAGCGCCTCCCCGAGGGTAATCCCGGAGCCGTCGCGCAGTTGCAGGTGAGCTGGGTCCAGATGTCCGGTCACGGCCCGGCTGCCAAGGCAACTAAGCCCGAAGCGATTGGGCTCCTCCCCGAGAAAGTCGACCACCCGCAGGGGATGCCAGAGTCCGGTCCCCTCCGCCTGCAGCCGACGGGCCACCTCAATGGCAGCCACCACCCCGACCATGCCGTCGAAGCGGCCACCTCCGGCGACAGTGTCCGTATGGGAGCCGATGACCAGGGAGGGAAGGTCGGGCTCGGCGCCAGGAAGCTGCCCGAGCAAGTTGCCAGCGGCGTCGCGGCTCACCTCTAACCCGGAAGCTGCCATGAGGTCGGCCACCACTTGCCGAGACTCCAGGTAGGCAGGGCTGAAAACGCGCCTGGTCCAGCCCGCCTGGTCAGGCTCAGCATGCTCAGCCAGCAGCATCAGATCCTCCCAGACCCGGCCTGGGAATGGCCGCGATGGGGCCGCCGGGCTCACCTCTGACGACATCTGCGTGACGTTAGCAGTCCGGCGAGCGTCCGTTCCGCAGGGAGAGTGGATCGACCTTGGACGACGGCCAGGCCCGTTGCTTGCGCCGGAGATTACCCGGCACGCTGCGGCTCAGGCCCGGTGGCTAGCCGTCGAAGCTGGCCCCGCCGCTCCCGGGGCGCAGATCGCCTGGGCTCTAACGCCGGTTCGAACCAGCTTTTTCCAAGCCCACTCCAGGCCCTTGGCCGACCTCGCCGAAATCGTCAAGCGCCCTGACTCCATGGCTTCTGCGGAGCCTCCCGAAGCGCCCTCCCGCGGCACCCCCAATCCGCCTGGCTTGTGGACCGGGGCGCGGACCTGCCAGGATTGGGAGATGCCCAACCGAGCCGACGCCCTGGCATTGCTGGAAGAGCACACCAAGACCGACAGCCTGCGCCGCCACGGCCTGGCGCTGGAGGCGGTGATGCGGGCGGCGGCGGCGCGCGACGGCGGCGACCTCGAGCTCTGGGGAATCACGGGACTGCTGCACGACTTCGACTATGAGGGCCATCCCGAGGAGCACCCCTTCTGGGGCCGGCCTGTGCTGGAGGGGCACGGCTATCCCACCGAGGTGGTGCTGGCGATCCAGGGCCACGCCAACTTCAGCGGAGTTCCCCGCGAGTCTCCCATGGCCCGCTGGCTGTTCGCCCTCGATGAGTTGACCGGATTCGTGATGGCGGTGGCCATGGTGCAGCCGGGCCGGACAGTCTCCTCGGTCAGGGTCCAGTCCGTGCGCAAGAAGCTCAAGGACAAGGCATTTGCCCGCAGCGTTAGCCGAGAGGACATCGCCCAGGGCACGGCCGAGTTGGGCCTGGAGCTCGATGAGCTTGTCCAGTTGGTCGTGGACGCCCTGACTCCGATCAGTTCGGAGATCGGGCTGGGCTGAGCCGCTGTGGCTGGCCCGCGATTCCAGATCCCGCCTCTTACCCGACCTTCCACGGTGGCCGGAACCCGGTCCGGGCGGACGGAAGGACCTCTCAGCCTATACTCGATCGCTGACCTTGCTCCAGGGGAGGTGGCTGAGTGGCCGAAAGCGCCCGCCTGCTAAGCGGGTGACGGGGCATAACCTCGTCCGAGGGTTCGAATCCCTCCCTTCCCGCCCGCGGAGCGGCGGTCGCCAGCGCCGACTACACCTGGTGGCCGGCGAGTTCCGCCACCAGAGCCTCGATCTGAGCCGCGGTCTGGTCTCGAATCTCCCTCACCCGCTCGAGCGGCTGGCCCTTGGGATCTGGGAGATCCCAATCGATGTAGCGCTTGCCCGGGATGTAGGGGCAGGCGTCCCCACAACCCATGGTCACGACCAAGTCCGCCCAAGCGGCTAGTTCTGGGGTCAGCAGCGCCGGCACTCGGGAGCTGATGTCGATGCCAACCTCGGCCATCACCGCCACCACCTCCGGGTGGAGGCGATCAGCCGGCGTGGTACCAGCTGACTCCGCTTGGTGGCGAGCGCCGACGGCGCGTTCGAAGAGGGCCCGACTCATCTGGGAACGGCCGGCGTTATGGAGGCAGACGAAAAGAACCCTGGTCATCGCGGCGACCATCCGGGCCCAGATCGATTCACGACCGCTGAGCGCTCCAGCGAATGGAACGCCGGCGACCTCGGAGCAGTTTTCCGCCCGCCCGACGGTTGGCGGGAACCGAGCTGGAGGTACCCATCTGGAGCCAGGATAGCCACCCAAGTTAAGGCCAGACTAAGAGTCGGCTCGGCACCTTGCAGGGCGCCGTCTGTCAGGGAGCGGACCCGGCCCCTTCCCCGGCCAGAGGGCCGGCGGCGGGAGCCAGCTGCCCGGGCGGCCGGGCAACCGACCGTAACAAGGGGCCGCCGGCTTGTCGATCACGCAATTGAAGACGTAACGATTTCGTGTTCAGGTACTGTTGCAGAAGGTACAAAAGGACGTACGATGCCCCGATGAGCAGCAACACCCCTGCGGGGCGCGAGTCCGACCGCCGCCATAGCCTGGCCTCGCTGCCTGGGCGGATCGTGGCCCGTTATCGGGAGGCAGCGCGGGAGCGACCGGACGAGGAGATCAACTTCCGGGTCCTGACCGCCTTCATTGGAACCTTCACGTCAGTCCGGATCATCACCCACGGCATCCGGGGGGACTGGCTGCCGCTCAAGAACATCCAACTGGGCGGCAAGCGAGAGGGCCACCCACTCCACATTCACCACATGGTTTGGGGAATCCTGACCCTCACCGGCTGCGGCTATGGAGCGTTGATGAGGACCGAGCGCTCCTGGCGCCGACGGCTGGCGCCGGTATATGGCGCGGGGGCGGCCCTCACCTTCGATGAGTTCGCCCTCTGGTTACACCTGGAGGACGACTACTGGAACTCGGAGGGTAGAACCAGCGTGGACGCGGTGATACTTCTGAGCGCACTGTTGGGGCTGGCGGTGGCTTCACCGCTCTTCTGGCAGCGCGCCTTCGACGAGGTGGCCAGGACGGTGCCGCCGGTGCCACTCACCGGCAAAGTTGGGAGTCGCGGCCTCCAGGGCGCCTAAGCGGCCTGGGGAGCCTCACACGAGGTGTTAGGGGTGCCAGAAGAGTTCTTTACGGTCGATGAGGTCGCTCAGCGACTCGTCCTGCCTCCGGAGATGATCCGGCGCCGGATCGAGTCGGGGGACATCCCCGTGCACTGGGTGGAGATCGATGGCAAGCTGGAGATGCGGGTCGCCGCTGAGGACATCGGGGCCCTCAGTGGTGCCCCCGCATTTTCCGACCCCTTCGCCCCGCCGCAGACCGCAGATGAGCTGCAGCCGGCGGCAGGCGAGCCCGCCGCCGAGGAATGGGCAGTCGCCGAGACTGAGTATTCCCAGGGCCTGTGGACTCCGGTCGAGGAAGCCAGCACCTCGCAGGGGAACCCCTGGGAGGTGAATCCCAGCAGCGACCTGGCGGCGGCGGAGGTTGGGCCCTCAGGGGTTCCCGTCTGGCGGCCAGATCCAGCCACCTGGGAGGACGAGCCGCTGGACACCGCTGCGCCCGCCCCAATCGAGACCCGTTACGCCCCGCCGTCCCCGCTTTACCCAACCGACTTGGCGGAAGTGGAATCGGAAGATGACACGGTGACGGCGGAGACCGAAGCAGAGGAGACTGAGTTCGCGGGGTCCTTCTTCACTGCGGAGCCCCCAGCGACGGCCTACACCACTCCTCCGGCTCCCGGTTTCGGCTACGAGCCCCAGCCTCCCAGTCCGCTTTATGAGACCGAGCCGAACCCCGGGCAATATGGCTTCGAACCGGCTGCGACGACGCCTCCATTGGGTGTGGACTCGGCACCTTCAACCTATTCGGAGGTGGGCACGGAAGCGGAATCTGAGCTCCAGCCCGTCGAGTACGAACCGGTCGAAGAGTTCGAGCCGGCCCCCTCTCCGGCTGAGGAAGAGGCGGCACGGCCATCAGCCCTGGTCACTTCCCAAATGGCCGGGGCCGGCTCGGTCGCGATCAACTCGATCGACGCTCGGGAGCTGGTCGCCGGACTCTTCGAGAGGTGGGAACGTGCCCTGGAGCAGCGGATCCAGGCAGAGCAGCGGCTGCGCTTCGAGGCGGAGCTGGAGCAGCGCCTACGCCAGGTCCGGGACCTGCGCCAGGAGCTCGACCAGACCCGCAAGACGCAGGCCGCCCAGATGGCCGAGCGGGAGCGGGAGATGATGGAGTTGCGCAACAAGGTGCGCGAGATGGAGCAGAGCCCCAAGAAGGGCGGTTTCTTCCGCCGCTAGCAGGGTCCGCCGGCGTCCACCGCCGACCGGTGCCCTAACAGCGCGCCCAAACTTGCGGTGATGGGTAGCCCCAATGACGTCGAGGAGATAAAGTCCCGCCTCAACCTGGTGGACGTGGTGGGAAGCTACCTACGCCTGCAGCGCGCCGGCCGCGAGTATCGAGGGTTGTGTCCATTCCATTCGGAAAGGACCCCGTCCTTTTACGTAAATCAGGAGAAACAGCTGTGGAACTGCCACGGCTGCCACCTAGGTGGGGATCTCTTCAAGTTCATCGAGCTCATCGACAAGACTGACTTCCTAGGAGCGCTCGACGAGCTGGCCAAGCGGGCGGGCGTGGATCTCAGCCCGGCCGAGCCACCCACGCCCGCGGAGCAGCGCCAGCTGCGGCTTCGAGAGAGTTCGCTGCGTCTGAACCAGCTGGCGGCCGACTTCTACCACGAGGTTCTGCTCAACCACCGCGCCGGGGCCGCCGGCAGGTCGTTTTTGGAGCAACGCCAGGTGACTGCGGACGACATCCGGACCTTTCACCTTGGCTACGCCCCAGCCGGGACGCACCAGGACAACCTGGTGCGTTACCTGACCAAGCACGGGGCCAGCCGCGAGGAGATTGCGGCCGCCGGGCTGGGCCGGGCCGACCGTGGAGGCCTCACCGACTTCTTCCGCCGACGCCTGACGATCCCCATTCGCGACGAGCGGGGACGCTGGCTGGGATTCGGCGGCCGGGCCCTGGGCGATGACCAGCCCAAGTACCTCAACACCCGGACCACCACGGTCTTTGATAAGTCCCGAGTCCTGTTCGGGCTCGACCTCGCCAGAGAGGCGATCGGCAGAGAGCGCCGCGCGACTCTGATGGAAGGGTACTTCGACGTGATCGGCGCCCACCGGGTGGGACTGGCCACCGCGGTGTCCACTTCCGGCACCGCCCTGACCGAGGTCCAGGTTCGACTGCTGCGCCGCTTCGCGGACGAGGTGGTGCTGTGCTTCGATGGGGACGCGGCCGGGCAGCGGGCGGCCCGCAGCGCCGTCGATCTCCTGGGCGGCGCCGGGATCAGCTGCCGGATGGCCCTGTTACCGGCGGGGCGCGATCCTGACGACCTCAGCCGCGCGGACCCCGAGGGGATGCGCAGCCTGGTGGAGCAGGCTCCGCCCGCATGGGAGGTACTGGTCGAACAGGCACTGGGAGAGGCTTCCTCGCAATCTGGGGGTCAGCGGCAGGAAGCGCTCCGCCGCGCCATGGCGGTGCTGGCACAAATCCCGGAGGCGAGCCTCCGCGAGCTCTACGCGGAGCGGGTCGGCCGCCGGTTGGGGATAGCCTCCGGACGCATCCTGGAGGATGTGGAGCGGGGCTCCAGGCCCCGCTCCGGACCGGGGCCGGGTTTGGACTCCGCCCCGGTCGGGAAGAGTGGAATGGGCGCGTCTGCCCATTTGCTGGGTCTGCTGTCGGTCAAGCCGGAGCTCGTGACGGAGGTTGGAGATCGCTATCAGGTCAGCCGAGGGGATTTTCCCGATCCGGACGATGGGGCTCTCTTTCACGTGATGTGCGAGGTTGCGCCTGCGAGACTCTCCCCGGAGTCACTTCCGGTTAATCTTGCCGGGAGGCTCCGACAAGTCAGCGATTTGGAGCTCCCCGAGCTTGAAGAGGGGCCGGAGAGCATCCGGCTGCGGCGGGCGATCGAAGATTGTGTGAGAACCATTCGGATCGAGGTGGCGGAGCGCACGGTCGCTGACCTCCGCCAAAGGCTCGCAGGTGAGGGGCACCATCGGCAGGGCGACCGTCCCGCGCTGGTGGCGGAGATGGACGCGGTCAGAAGGCGGATTGAGTTGCTACGCCGCGGCGGCGGATTGGAGGCGTGAGTTGGCAAGGGCGATGAAGGTGGTGACGGCGCCTGCAATTCCTCGGACTGAGGATCTGGTGCGCACCGCTGAGCAGTTGATCCTGAAGGGCAAGGAGCAGGGCTACCTCAGCCCCAGCGAGATAGTTGACCCGTTCCCCGACCTGGAAGCTGACCCGGACCAGATGGAGCGCCTGTTCCTGCTCTTTCGGGACATGGGCATCGCCGTCACCGACGGGGACAAGGACTTCGACTCCGAGGAGACCGAGGACGAGCTGCTCGCCGCCGACGCCGACGCCATCTCCCTCGACGACCCGGTGCGGATGTATCTCAAAGAGATCGGCCGGGTGTCTCTGCTCAAAGCCGAGGACGAGGTCTATCTCGCCAAGCTCATCGAGCAGGGTGACGAGGATGCCAAGCACCGGCTCACCGAGGCCAACCTGCGCTTGGTGGTGTCGATCGCCAAGAAGTACATCGGGCGGGGAATGTCCTTCCTGGATCTGATCCAGGAGGGCAACATGGGCCTGATCCGGGCGGTCGAGAAGTTCGACTACCACAAGGGCTACAAGTTCTCCACCTACGCCACCTGGTGGATCCGGCAGGCGATCACACGTGCGATCGCCGATCAGGCGCGGACGATTCGGATCCCGGTCCACATGGTCGAGACCATCAACAAGCTGGTGCGGATATCCCGCCGACTGCTCCAGGAGCTGGGCCGCGAGCCCGCCGATCCCGAGATCGGTGAGGAGATGGGCATAACCCCGGATCGGGTGCGAGAAATCGTCAAGGTCGCCCAGGACCCGGTCTCGCTGGAGACGCCCATCGGTGAGGAGGAGGACTCCCACCTGGGCGACTTTGTGCCCGACAGCGAGGCGGTGGCTCCGCAGGACGCGGCATCCCTGACCATGCTGAGAACCGAGGTCGAGGACATCCTTGACACCCTGACTCCCAGGGAGCGCCGGGTCCTGCAGCTGCGCTTCGGCCTCATCGATGGCCATCAGCGCACCCTGGAGGAGGTCGGCAAACGCTTCGGGGTGACCCGGGAGCGAATTCGGCAGATCGAGGCCAAGGCCCTGCGCAAGCTCCGCCATCCCTCGCGGAGCATGAAGCTCAAGGACTACCTCGAGTAGCTCCCTGCCCAGGTCGCCGCTTCCCCCCAAAACCTAGTCGGTAGCGGTCCCGGAACTACATCCAGGGGATGTCCACTGCACCCGTGCCACCCTGAGCACCGACTGCTCCCGTGCGATCAAAGAGCAGGACGTCGCCAGCCACCAGGCCCCGGCACTGGCAACCCCCTCCACGATCGCCAGGCGGGTGGCATCGGAGGATGCTGCCGACCCGGCCAACTGGCGTCGCGGCTGGGGCAAAAGCCCTGGCAAGCGGACCGGTCAACCGCAAAGGCGCTCCGCCAGCCCGCGGCCCCTCACCGCGCACGGTAGGCATCCAGTTGGCGAGGTCGTCGTTCGATTCGGCCAGCCGTCCGGAGCAGTTGACCGCGGCCTGCGCGGCCCCAACCTCGGCAGTCAGGACCAGCCAACGGCTTCCATCGCGGCACCACTCGACCGACTGGGCGCTCCGGTCTGGCCTTTGGAGCTTGGCGGGCCGAGATCGGGCCGAGGGCGAGCACCTTGTCTTGGGAAGGACCCCTCAGCTCGCCCGGAGATGCAGGCGATTCGCTCCGAGGGAGCCGCCGAAGCGGAACGGGCGGTGCCAGACCGCGAGCCAGCTAGTCTGGCCACTTATGAGATCGGCCAGGCAGACCGCCGTGCGGGGCTGCCCCTCCAAGCGATCGGGCCAAGTCCCGGTGCCGGGCGTCATTGAACCCGGGCGCCAGGGCAGCGTGTGAGGGCACCGGGGACCCCTCCTGATGGTCGGCTGCGGGGATGGGGGAAGAGTCGACTACTCCCCGCCCGCTAAACTGCCCAACGACGGTCCGGAGTAGCTCAACGGTAGAGCAGGCGGCTGTTAACCGCAAGGTTCACGGTTCGAATCCGTGCTCCGGAGCCACCTTGGCCAGGTGCGCCCGGAGCGGGGTGGTCGACCCGCCCCGGACGGAGGAGCGGTGCCTGGGCACAACTGGGTTGCAGGGGCGCCTGAGCCGAGGCGCTCGGAGAGTTGGCAGGGGTGGCATCCCAGCCGCGACGGCTGGGGCAGGCAATCACGCCGTGGGATCAAAGGCGTCCCGTTTTCCTGGGTCCCAGGGGTTAGATTGCGAGCATGGCGCGATCGCTGCCCGGGGAGGCTACTGTCGCCCAGCCGCGGGCTCTGCAACCATTCCAGACAGGTCCCGGGACGCCGGCCGCCTGATCGTGGCCATCGGAGTTGCGGATGCCGTGATCTTTCGCTTGGTGGTGCGCCCGACCCCGTACTACTGGTCCGGCATCGTGCTGGCCATTGTTCTCTTCACCGGTGGCTATCTGGTCCTGGATCGCCGCGGCCAATGGCTCCACCGAATGGTCGTGCAGGCCCGACCGGCGGCGGCCCCGGTCGCGATCCGGCGCCATCTGGGGCTGGCCAAAGACGCGGGGCTGATTCTGGTCGCCTATGGGGTCCTGACCGCCATTGTCAGCCTGCTAGCTGCCCGAGGATCGCTGGACCAGGGCTCGATCGCAGCGATCCTTCCGGGAGCGTTGATCGCCCAGGGCATCCTGGAACTCGTCCATGCCCAGCAGCTGCGCTCCTGGGAGTGGGATCGGGCTGCTCGGCTCCTGGTCGCCTTGAGTTGGCGACGCCGCCCTCCGCGCGGCTACATCCTGGTGGAATCGGGGCGCCCGTAGACCGAAGGGAGCCAGGTGACTGGGCTGGTAGGCGCCCCGCGGCGCGAAGGGGTGGGTCCGGGCTGGCCACAGCTGCAGGTGCCGGCATCGGCGGGGTGGCCAGCGAGCCTGATCGACCCAGGCCTCGCCAGGCTCGGGCACAGACATCGGGGGAAATAGCCCGGGCAGAAGCCCGGCAGGGCCCTTTGGCCCAAATCGCTGACCCTACCTGATCACCTTCGCCAGGTCGGAGACCAAAAGGTAGGTCACGAAGCCCGCCACCACCAGGTAGAGAACTGTCATCAGCCAGCGCTGGGGGTGGTTGACTCGCCAGAAGCTCCGGATCGCTCGGATGTCGAACACGAAGGCCAGGGCCGACAGCGGCACCCCGATCACAGGCCCGACCACAGTCCCGAGGGCAGGCGTCAGAATTGGCAAGAACATGTAGGTGAAGACGCAGCGCAGGCCGGTCAGCGCCATCGAGGTGGTGAACATCCGCGAGGTGTTGTCCACCCCCGGCCGAGCGCAGGCTGGCGAAAGGCACAAGATCCGCCTCATGGCCGCCTCTACAGCAGGATAGCTGGGCGCAGGCTCCTGGGTTGCAGCCGCATCCTCCATGCCAAGAGCGTACCGCGTCGGCACCATCTTCGTCCCCGCGCGCCTGATTCCCCGCACCCCGGCACTGAAGTGGCCTCGGACCCAGACCGCGCTGGTTCCGCCACCGGTCAGTAGGGAATGTGCGGAGATGACAAAGCTGCCGGCTCGCCCTGGTTGCCGCCCGTGAGCGCCAGGACGGCCGATCCCATCCACGGTGGCGGCGCCCGAGCGCACCCGATCTGAGCCGTACCGCCAGAGCAGGGATTCCCGCGAGATGAAACCGGCCCCCTGCGCGGCCGCCACTTACCCTTGGGCCATGAAGAGCATCTGGGCGCGCCTACGCCAGACCTTTGTGATCCGGGTGGTGCTGTGCTACCTCAGCCACAACGGGCCGAATCAGGCGACTCTGATCTCCTGGAACCTGCTCTTCGCCATCTTCCCAATCGTGATCCTGGCCGTCACCCTGGCCGCAGTCGCCCTCAACGACCCCGCGGCCGGTCGTGCGGTGGCCAACGCGGTGGCCTCGCTGCTGCCCGAGGGCAGGGGATCAGCGGTGATCCAGGCGCTGGACACATTTCACCGCGACTCGGGCTGGCTGGCAATCGTGGGCGTGGTGGGCCTGATCTGGTCGGGGACCTCACTGTTCGGAGCCATGGACCAAGCTTTCGCCGCCATCTCCGACGGCAAGCCGCGCAGCTTCCTCCCCCAGAAGCTCATGAGCGTGGCGATGATCGTCCTGTTCACCATCCTGGCGGTGCCGATCGTGCTCAGCTCCAGCCTGCTGGCCGTGTTGGAGTCGCTGCCCCAGGTGCCCACTTGGCTGCACTCCGGGCCACTGGCTCTGCTGCTCCAGGCCCTGACGGCGTCCCTGGTGGGGACTGTCTTGTTCGGCGCCATCTATGGGTTGGTGCCGCACCAGCGGCCCCAGCTCCCCGCCCTGCTGCGCGGAGCGGCCACCTCGGGGGTCCTGTTCGAGGTGCTCAGCCTCGCGTTTCCACTCTACTTCCACCTCGAACGTGGCTTTAGCTCCTACGGCTCCACATTCGGTCTCTTCTTCGTGATCCTGGCATACGCTTTCCTGGTGGCTCAGATCACCGTGCTGGGCTATGCGGTGGCGGTGGTGGCGGACGCTCCGGACGGGCCCAGAGACCGAGTGCGAGCCTCCCAGCCTTCACCGGCTCCGGAGCCGACCGGGCCCTGACCTTTACTCGCGGGACCAGTCTCGGCCTGTCGCATTGAGAGCCACTTGCCCTTTTGCACGAAGGCAAGTACTTGTGTTTGAGTATGCCAGTGCGTTCGGGGGCGAGTCGTATGTTTGTTTTGGGGCTGCTGGCGCGGCGCGGAGGGCCTGCTGGCGGCTCAGCGGCCTGAGCAGGTGGGCAGACTCCCCACAAGGACGGTGTATTCCATCACCGAGGCCGGGCACCGCGAGCTAGCCCGAGTGTGCCGGGCAGTGCTGCTGAACTCTCAGCTGAGACCCGAACCATTCGATCTCGCGCTGGCGCTCTCAGACCAGGCCCCCGGCCAGGATCTGTCCGAGCTGGTAGGCCACAGAAAAGACTCGATCCGGGCCCAAATGGACGCCGTGGGAAGGCTCAAGGGCAAGGCTCGGCCCCACCTCTCCGCAGCGGAGCGCGAGGTGTCCAGTCAGTCTCTACACAGCTACCAGGCAGAGCTGAACTGGCACGATGAGCTGCTGGAAAGAATGGCCCTGACCTCTGACGGCGCCGGCACCGGGACGCCCGGAGGGCCGGATCCCACGCGGCCGCCAGCATCCTTGCGCCGCCAGCCATGGACCCCGCCGCAGGGCGGCCATTCCGGAACTGGGGAAAGCTCCCCAGTCGGGTCGGCCCTCCCGGCGCCTGCCGCTGCGGCCGATCAGGAGCAATGGCGATGAGCCCAGTCGCGGCTCCCGCCCCCAGACCCCGCACCGGGCTCGCCCTGACGGTGATCGTGATCGGGGTGCTCATGGCCGCCGTCGACACCACCATCGTGGTCTTGGCGCTGCCCGAGATAGAGCGAGCCCTCCACGTCCCGCTCTCGGATGTGATCTGGATCATCATCGGGTACCTGCTGGTCATCACCCTGCTAGCGACCCAGGTGGGGCGTCTGGGCGACATGTTGGGCCGGGTGCGCATGTACGAGGCCGGCTTCCTGGTCTTCATCGTCGGATCGGCGCTCTGCGCTCTGGCCAGCAACGAGGCCACCATCATCGGGTTTCGCATCCTCCAGGGCATTGGCGGCGCCCTGATCACGGCCAACAGCGGCGCGGTGATCGCCGACACCTTTCCGCCCGAGTCCAGGGGCCGTGCCTACGGCTACAACAGCGTCGGCTGGAACGTGGGTGCGATCCTCGGGATCCTGCTGGGAGGCGTCGTGGTCACCTTCCTCTCCTGGCGCTGGATCTTCTGGATCAACGTGCCGGCCGGCCTGATCGCCTTCGGACTGGCCCTGAGAGTTCTCCATGACTCCGGCGCCCGGTCACGCCAGAAGCTGGATCTGTGGGGCATGGCGACTCTCGGACTGGGTCTCTTTGGGGTGCTCTGGGCGATCACATCATTGGCGACCTCTTCCTTTTCGGTTGCCCTGCTGGGCTACCTGGTGGGAGGTCTGGGCCTGCTGACCGCATTCGTGCTCATTGAGCACGCTAGTGCTGCTCCCATGATCGACCTGTCGTTCTTCCGGATTCCCACGATGAGCCCTACCCTGCTGGCCTCGCTATTTCAGTCGCTGGGCAACTTCGCAGTTCTCTTTCTGGTGATCATGTACCTCCAGGGAGTGCGCCGCCTGAGCCCCCTCGACGCCTCCTTGTTACTGGTGCCAGGCTATTTGGTGGGCGGAGTGGTGGGCCCGTTTGCAGGTCGGCTGTCGGACCGCATCGGAGTCGTGTGGCCGGCCACGGTGGGACTCGCGGTGGAGATTTTTGCTCTGGGCGTCTACGCCCAGTTGGGGGTGTCCACCGGGCTGTGGGTGGTCGCTGCCGCAGCGGTCATCAACGGCATCGGCGCCGGCGGCTTCTTTCCGGCCAACAATTCCGCGGTGATGAAGATGGCCCCGGGACGCTCCTTCGGGACCGCCTCAGGACTGCTCCGGACCTTCGCCAACGTGGGCATGGTGTTCTCGTTCTCGATCGCGATCCTGGTCGCCGCCCGGGCTATCCCCAAAGGCCTGGCGTTCGCGATTTTCGTGGGGTCCACGCGGCTCAACCCTCACCTGGCCAGCGCCTTCACAGCAGGCTTGCATGCCGCTTTTTACTCGTCGATGGCCTTCATGGTCGTGGCCGCCGTGCTCTCAGCGACCCGAGTGCTGCGGCCACGCTCGGCACCGCCGCCCACCCCGGGCGGCGAGCGGGCGGCCGTCGCCACCCGGGGTGGGGAGAGCGAGTTGGCTATCGGTCCATCGACCAAGGCCTCCTGAGAGATGGGGACTCCGTAAGCGCCCCCGGGACCCCGGGCGTCTTGATGAGATCAGTCCCAGTGTTAAGCGGGCAGTCGCGACATGGCCCGCATCGACTCACGTCCCCGAGCGCACAGCTCCCTGGGTGACGCGGTCGCGGCAGCCCTCGGCGAGTCCCCCCTGGGTCCCCACCGACCTCAGCCTGGTTCGGCGCGCAACCCAGCAGAGCGCCACCAGGTGGCCCCTAGTTGGTTCCCCGGCGCTGACGCCCGAGACTCTTCCGACTGCGTGGGAGCCCTCGCCACGGGGTCGAACTGAGGCGTCGATCGTGCGCTCCGGCCAACTGCAAAGCGCTCACCGCTGCAGATATCTGCCACCGCTCGACCCGGGCTGTTCCCTGGCTGGAGGCTTAGAGGGCCAACGGAAAACAGCCTCTGGCGGTCAACTGGACGCCGGGGCGGGCGCACCCGACCAGATGCCAGCCCGATACAGACTCCCTGGGAGGCGTTCCCCCAGCACCTGCTCGAGGTGCTCGGCGATCTGACAAAGGGACCCCACATCCGCCTCCACCGACGCACCGACCCGCTCCAGCATGTAGAGCAGATCCTCGCTGCAGACGTTGCCGGTCGCCCTGGGGGCGAAGGGGCAGCCCCCGATTCCTCCCACCGACCCTTCAAACCGGCGAACGCCCCCTTCGTAGGCGGCTAGGGCGTTGGCAAGGCCCATGCCCCGGGTATCGTGGAAGTGCAGCGACAGCTGCTCGGTGGGAATCCCCGACCGCACCAGCTGCTCGAGCAGAGCGCTCACCTGGCGGGGACCGGCAACACCGATCGTGTCGGCGATCCCGATCTCCAAAGCCCCCAGCTCCTGGCAGGCGTCGGCCAGTTCGGCCACCCGGTCCGGATCGACGGCACCCTCGAAAGGGCACCCGAACGCGACGCTGAGGCCGACATCGAAGACGCAACCGCTGGCACGGGCCACTCCGGCCATGCTCTCCAGCTCAGAGAGGGTCTGGGCCACGCTGTGATTGAGATTCCGGCGGTTGAAGCTTTCGGTCACCGCCAGGTTGGCGACCACATGGCGTGCCCCCGCGGCCAGCGCCCGCTCCAACCCCTTGGGGTTGGGGACGAGTACCCGCACCCGATGCATCACCCCGCGGCCCCTGGAGGCGACCAGGCGCTTCAGGAGCTCCTCCGCGTCCGCCATCTGAGGGACCCAGCTCGGAGCCACGAAGGAGGCCGCCTCCACCTGATCCACCTCGCTGTCGAGCAGCCTCTCCACCAGGTCCAGCTTGATCTCGGTTGAGAGTGTCTGGGCCAGGTTTTGAAGGCCGTCCCGAGGCCCGACCTCGGTGAAGTAGATCGCCTGCTTGCCGCCGGGCGCATGTTGCATTCTGGGCCAGTCTAAGCAGGTCAAGCCGGGGCTGGTCGCCGATCGGCTGACGGAGGTCCACCTGTTTTGTCGTGGCCGGCCGTCAGGCATTCCAATGGACGCGTGGCGCCGGCCGTTGCGGCCCCAGTCCCGAGCGATCCCGCGCCGGCGGCGCTCAGCCCGATCCCGCAGACGCTATCGCTGGCGATGAGCTAGGGGCCATGCCCGTCTTGGGCTTGGTGGCGTACCTGACACTCCCGATCAGCCGAATAGCGGCGGCCGCGTGTGGCGACCGGTTCGTGCCATCAGTGGCAGCAGCGCTGTGACCGCGATCGCAGCCAGAGCCAGGATCTCAAACGAACTGGCGAGATGGCTGTAAGAGCTCAGCGCCAGGAGGCCGACCAGCAGGGGCCCAATCGCCTGGCCACCGGTTGAGCCCAGCCCCCAGACAAAGGCGTTGGCCGTGCTGGAGGTCCCCTTGGGAACATAGTCCGCCACCAGGGACATCAGGAGCGGGAAGCCGCTGAAGTTGAAGACTCCGAAGATGCCCAGCAGGGCCAGCCCCAATGCCCCCCCATTGTGCACGTAGGCGATGGCGGCGCCGGCGGCGCCCAGGGTGCTGACCGCGAGCACCATCCGCTTGTCCAGCTTGTCGGCGAAGAGACCGAACAGAGGCTGTCCCAAAACCCCGCCGGCGTAAAGGAGGGTGATCACCAGGCCCAGCTCACTGGACAGCCCGAGGCCGCGCTCGTGGGTGAAGTAGACCGGCAGCCAGGCAACCATGCCCGTGAACGCCACCGAGCGGACGAACGAGACCACGGTAAGGATCACGATGTTTCGATCCAGCCAGGGGCCAGGAGTGACCGGATCGGTGGCGGTGGCTGCGCCCTCGACTCGAGGCTGGCGGGGGTCCACCCGAACCGTCCAGAGCAGAGCGGCCGCCCCGGCCGCCACCACCCCGAAGACCACCACCGCGGACGCCTGGGAAGCCACCAGGCCGGTGACCACGAAGAAGAGGGTCGGATACAGAGCCCGGCCAAGACTGCCCATGGCGCCATTTGCCCCCAGCGCCCTGGCCCGGTTGCTGGGATCGAAGGCATCGCTGATCAGGCTGGCGCCCAATGGGTGGTAGAAGGAACTGCCCACCCCGGCGACCAGCGCCGCCACGATCGACAGGGTCCCTCGGGCAGCCCCGTGGGTCCAGGCGATGGCGACGGCGAAAAGGAACATCCCAACGCCCAGCGAAAGGATTCCGATGGCAATCTTGGCCCCCCGGCCGCCGCCCTTGTCGGCGAGCCGGCCCACCAAGATCCCGGCCCCGCTGGACGTCAGATAGAAGATGGTGAGCATGGCCGTGATCAGGGCGGCTGACAAGGAGCCGCGGCTGGCCAGCAGATCCGCCATCACAGGGATGAAGAAAACCGTCCCATCGTTGATGAAATGGGCCAGTGAGGTGGTCGCCAGGACGGCGATCCGGCCGCTCCCGCGGCGGGGGCCAGAACTGGTTGGGGCCGGGCCCATCGCGGAGTTGGCATCAGGGGCAGACATCTACTACGCCACCTCGGCCCGTGCCGCCAATTCGTGCCCCTGGCTAGCCGTCCGGCCAATGGAGCAAGCGCGACAAGGCCGCAATCGTCCTGGCGCCGAGCGCGCTGTCTCCAGCTTCGACATTCCGCCTCCTCGGCCAAAACTGCAACCACCCGCACCGGGCACCGGCTACGCCAGCCGAGGGGCGGAGAGCCCCGCCGGCTCTGATCCGATTGTATACCTCACTACACCATTCGATCAGACAGCCCTTCGCGGCCCACCCATGGGAACCCACGATCGATGGGCGGGACGTTGGCGCTGGGAGCGGCCGTATGTGCGGCTCCGGACCTAGCGGCTACGCCACGATCCGGAGGGGCGCACCGGCTGGGGGTTTCGATCTATACTCGGGCTTCAACCCTGGATGGAGGTGCAGGCGATGGCTGGTATGACCAGGCTGACCACCCCGCTCGTGCGTGATGGCGGCCAGTTGCGCCCGGCGAGCTGGGATGAGGCGCTGGACCGTGCGGCGGCAGCCTTCGCCTCCGCCCGAAACCAGGGGGCGACCTCCTCCTTTGGAATGTTCAGTTGCTCGAAGGCGACCAATGAGGTCAACTTTCTGGCCCAGAAGTTCGTCCGCTCGGTCCTCGGCAGCAACAACATCGACAGCTGCAACCGAACTTGACACGCGCCTAGTGTCGCCGGTCTGGCGGCAGTGTTCGGAGCCGGAGGAGGCACCAGCTCCTACCGAGAGGTCGAAGAGACCGATCTGGTGATCCTTTGGGGATCCAACGCTCGGGAAGCGCACCCCATCTTCTTCCACCACCTGCTCAAGGGCGTGCACGCGGGGGCCAAGTTCTACGCGGTCGACCCCCGCCGGACCACCTCAGCCCAGTGGGCCGACGTCTGGATGGGGCTCGAGGTCGGTTCCGATATCGCGCTCGCCAACGCGGTTGGGCGGGAGATCATCCATGCGGGGCTCGCCAATCAAGAGTTCATTCATCGGGCCACCAGCAACTTCGAGGCCTACGCCCAATCGGTCGAGCCCTGCACCCTGGAGTGGGCCGAGCTGCAGACCAAGGTCCCGGCGGAGGCCATTCGTGAACTGGCCCACGATTACGCCCGGGCGGACCGGGCCCAGTTGTGCTGGACGCTCGGCATCACCGAGCACCACAACGCCACCGACAACGTCTTCGCGCTGATCAACCTCAGTCTGCTGACCGGGCATGTTGGCCGCTGGGGATCGGGGCTGGTGCCACTGCGGGGCCAGAACAATGTCCAGGGCGGTGGCGACATGGGAGCGATCCCGAACAAGCTCCCGGGTTTCCAGGACGTCGCCACCAATCTCGAGGCGCGGGCCAGGTTCGAGCAAGCCTGGGGTGTGAAGCTGGCTCCCAAGGCAGGCTGGCACCTGTCCCTGATGTTCGAGGCGATGGAACGCGGTGAGTTGACCACCGCCTATGTGCTGGGGGAAAACCCGCTCCGCTCGGAGGCGGACACCGAGCGGACCAGGCGGCTGCTGGAAGGCCTTGAGCACCTAGTGGTCCAGGACATCTTCCTAACCGACACCGCAGCCCTCGCCGAGGTGGTCCTGCCCGCCACCGCCAGCTGGTCGGAGGCCGAGGGAACCGTGACCTCGAGCGAGCGGCGGGTTCAACGCGTGAGGCGGGCACTCGCCCCGCCCGCGGGGGCCAGAGATGACATCGAGATCCTGACTGAGCTGGCGCGCCGGTTGGGAACCGACTGGGGACGGCCCACTGCGGAGCAGCTCTGGGACGAGTTGCGCTCGCTCTCACCCATGCACGCCGGGATGAGCTATCGGCGGCTGGAGGAGCTTGGCGGGCTGCAGTGGCCATGCCTGGATGAGCAGGACCCCGGCGCGGCCTTCCTCCACGGGCGGCTCTGGGCGGAGGACCCGGCAAAGCGCGGCCCGGTGGCTCCGTTCACACCGGTCGTGGCAGAGGGACCCGTCGACCAGCTCAGCGAGGACTTCCCCTTGCGGCTCACTACCGGGAGACGGCTCGACTCCTTCAATACCGGCGTCCAGTCCTCTCAGTACTCCACCCCCATCCGGCGGCCAGAGACGCTCAACCTTTCCCCCGAGGATATGAGGGAACTTGGCCTCAGCGAGGGCGAGCGGGTCCGGATCTCCTCACGTCGAGGAACGGTCGAGGCGCCGGTCCTGCCTGACCCCTCTCTCCGCCGCGGGCTCGCCTTCATGACCCTGCACTTCCCCGAGCAGGTGGCCACCAACCGGCTGACCCTGGACGCTTGGGACCCCCTCTCGGGGACTGCCGAGTTCAAGGCGACCGCCATCCGGGTCGATAGAATCGCTCCTACCGTGGCCCCGGAAGAGACCAGAGCCACGGCTGAGGTCACTGGCTGATGGATCTTCGTCTCGGCGTGGGCGGCCCCCCGAGCAGCCCGGAAAAGGCGGCTGTCGACGAGGTCCTGGGTCAGCCTGACTCGAGCTGGAACGGCGGCGAGAGAACGGCCGCCGGCGGGCACCTAGCCCGCGGGGGCCACCGAGCGCGGGCTCAGCGGCACCTCCTGCTACCTGCCCTGCAGGCCGTTCAGCAGCGAGTTGGATGGGTCACCCCGGGCGCCTTGGACTACGTGTGCATGCGCCTGACCGTGCCACCGGCGGAGGCCTATGGCGTGGCCGCCTTCTACTCCCTGCTCCGTACCGAGCCGGCGGCGACGACAGTGATCCACGTCTGCGACGACCTGGCCTGCCGCTGCCAGGGGGCGGAACAGCTCTGCTCGGAGATGGAGCGGAGGTTCGGGCCGCCCTCTGAGACTGCTGGGCTCGAAGGCGTCAGCTGGGTGCGCAGTCCATGTCTTGGGCGCTGCGAGCAGGGCTCCGCGGCCTTGGTCCAGCGCGCTGGCGACACCCCAGGGATGAGCAGCATCGCCCCGGCCACGCTGGCCAAGATAGAGCATGCGCTGAGCGGAGGCAACGGGTCCACCCCGATGCTGGACCCGAGCTCGCCGGTGCGCTCCGACCCGTCCTCGCGCCGCCTACTCCGGCGGGTGGATGTGGTCGATCCGGGATCGATCAGCTCCTACCGCGCCCACGGCGGCTACCAGATGCTCCGGCGGGCCCTGCAGATGGGGCCCCAGGGAGTCATCCGCGAGATCAAGGAGGCCAATCTGCTGGGCCGGGGCGGAGCCGCATTTCCCACCGGAACGAAGTGGGAGGCGATCGCCAACAATCCGGTGCGACCCCACTACTTCGTCTGCAACGCCGACGAGTCCGAGCCCGGCACGTTCAAGGACCGGGTGCTGATGGAGCGGGACCCATTCGGGGTGATCGAGGCGCTCACCATCGCCGGCTACGCGACCGGCGCCGAGCGCGGATACATATACATCCGAGGGGAGTATCCGGAGGCGACGGCCCGCCTCACCGAGGGGATCGAGCAGGCTCGCATCCAGGGCCTGCTGGGGCATTCGATCATGGGCGGCGACTTCGAATTCGACATTGAGCTGCGTCGCGGCGCAGGCGCCTACATCGCCGGAGAGGAGACCGCGCTCTTCAACTCGATCGAGGGGCTCCGGCCGGAGCCGCGCAACAAGCCCCCATTTCCAACCCAGGCGGGCCTCTTCGCCAAGCCGACCGGAGTCAATAATGTGGAGACCTTGGCCAACGTGCTCGAGATCCTCACGATCGGGGGAGCGGAATACGCCAAGCTGGGGACGCCGAGTTCGACCGGAACCCGGCTCTTCTGCCTCTCCGGCTGCGTCGAGCGCCCTGGCCTCTATGAGGTTGAGTTCGGAGCCACCCTGAGAGAACTGCTCGCCATGGCGGGTGGCATCCGCGGCGGTCGGCCCTTGCAGGCGGTCCTGTTGGGAGGTGCTGCCGGCTCCTTCGTGGGTCCGTCTGCGCTGGACACGCCGCTCACCTTCGAGGGGGTCAGGGCGATCGGGGCGACACTCGGTTCCGGGGTGGTCCTAGCGCTCGACGACACCATTGAAGTGACGGACCTCCTCCGGCGCATCGCCCAGTTCTTCCGGGACGAGTCTTGCGGACAATGCGTGCCCTGCAGGGTGGGCACGGTCCGTCAGGAGGAGCTCTTGGCGCGCATGCTGGCGGGACGACCTCTGGGCTCTGCCCAACGCGAGCTCGAGGTACTGGGTGAGCTCGGCCAGGTGATGCGGGATGCCTCGATCTGCGGCCTGGGACAGACCGCGTCAGCCGCGGTTGAGTCGGCGGTCGCTCAGGGGCTGATCGGCAGCGGCGCCGCGGCCCCGGAGGTGAGATCGTGAGCGTCACATTTGTGGCAGCGCCCAAACGGCTCCTGACCATGACCGTCGACGGGCACACGGTCCGGGTGCCTGAGGGGACCACCCTGCTCGAGGCGTGCCGGCAGCAGGGGATCGACACCCCCACGCTCTGCTACCTGGAGAACCTCACCCCGGTCAACGTATGTCGAGTCTGTGTGGTCGAGGTCCAGGGCTCGCGGACCTTGGTGCCGGCCTGTTCGCGCAAGGTCGAGGACGGGATGGTTGTGAGCTCCGACTCCGAGCGGGTCAGAGCCAGCCGCAAGTCGGTGCTGGAGCTGCTGGCATCGTCAGTGGATCTCTCCCTGGCGGCGCCTGAGGTGCGCCAGTGGATGGAGCGCTACGCGGCTGACCCCGGCCGCTTCGGGAGCGCCGAGACTCCCCCGCAGGGTAATCCGCGCGACCGTTCCCGCCCCGGGGAGCACTCCCCGTCCGACGGGCGCGCGGCCGCGACCGTAGCCCAGCCGGCCAAGCTGGACAACGACACCTACATCCGCGACTACTCGCGCTGCATCCTCTGCTACAAGTGCGTGGAGGCCTGCGGCGTGGACGCCCAGAACACCTTCGCGATCGCGGTCGCGGGGAGGGGATTCGAGGCCCGGATCTCGACCGAATTCGATGTCGGCCTGCCAGACTCAGCCTGCGTCTACTGCGGCAACTGCATCGGGGTGTGCCCCACCGGGGCCCTGATGTTCAAGTCGGAGTACGACATGCGACAGGCCGGGACATGGGACGAGCCGAGCCAGACCGTCACCACCACCATCTGTCCCTACTGCGGGGTGGGCTGCAACCTCGAGCTGCACGTGCAGGACAACTCCATAGTCAAGGTGACCTCACCTCTCGATCATGACGTCACCCAGGGCCATCTCTGCGTCAAGGGCCGCTTCGGCTACCAGTTCGTGCAGCAGCGGGGCAACGGCGAAAAGTCCGGGTAGTGGCTGCTAAGTAGAATTCCTGGAACCGTGGTCAAGCGGGTCGAGCCGCTCCTGGGGATCTACTGGCCGCTGCCCTGCCGGCGCCTCGCCGCCAGATGGGCCGGGCAAAGTAAGCCCGGGAAGCGCCGCCTTGGAGCGGCGGGCTCTGAATGCGGCCACCTTCTGCCGACTTAGGCAGCTGGCGGAGCAGAAGTGGCGGGACCCATTGCGCGAGGTGTCGATGTACACCCGATCGCAACGCTCTGCCTGGCAGATCCCCATCCTTCTCAGGCCATGGGCGCCGATGACTATTGCCAGCGCGGTAGCGCAAGTGGCGCCGCGGGCCCCAGCGCGGCCCGCTTCCTTCTCCTGGCTATGAAAGTGCAGGTGCCAGGTCTCGCCATCATGGCGGGCCAGCTGAGGTGCAGCGTGATAGTCCTGGAGCAGGGTGTTGACGGTGGTCGCGGCCAGATCGGAGTCGTCGGCCGCGGCCGCGTCGAAGACAGTCCGCAGCCGGGATGCCAGGACAAAGAAGCCTTCCGCATCACGGGCCGAGAGCTCCGACCCCACCCCCCAGATGTCGGCCTCGGCCGCCGCCGCCAGCTGCTTTCGGCCGTAGGGCGCGAACGGCACGGGCCTGGGCTTGCCCCGGTCAAAACCCGGCGTGAGCTGATTCACCAGCTCCGCGGCCGCCTCCACGCCTTGGTCAGTGTAACTGTCGAAGTTCATTTGACTAGTTAATGATCATATGCTATTCTGTTACTAGCAATAAGTCAATGACACGTTACCGAGGTGTTCACATCGTGAATCCGAGTCTGATGGGATTGATGACCGACTACCGCAACCGGGAGTTGCGTAATGTTGGACGGCGTCGTCGGGCCACCTTCGCGGAGGGAATCCTGGAGCGGCGGACGGCGGCTGCGGTGCGTCTGCTACGGGCCGGATTTCGCCGGAGCTGATCAGCTCAACTCCAATTCGGGTTTGCCAGGGATGGCCGCCAGCACCTCCCCGATCAAGGTCGCGCTCGGAAGCAGCTGAGTGAATTGGACTGCTCGCTCAACTGAGATCGTGACCACCAGACCGCCACTGGTCTGGGCATCGCAGGCCAGCCAAAGCTGGTTATCAGTGACGGTCGGGGCCACGTCTGTCGTGGTCCTGGCAAGTTCCCGGTTGCGGCGCGAGCCGCCCGGAATGTGACCCTTAGCGATTAGGTCGAACGCGCCTGGCAAAGCGGGCAAGTCTTGGGCCCGGAGACTCACCCGGACGCCGGATGCCCTGGCCAGGTTGTGCACGTGACCCAGGAGCCCGAACCCGGTCACGTCCGTGGCCGCGCTGGCGTCGGCCCGAAGCATCGCATCGGCTGCGTCTCGGTTCAAATGGCGCATGGTCGCCACCGCCCCGGCCAGGTCAGCCGGTGCGACCTGCCCGGCTTTGTGGGAGTTAAGGATCACTCCGGTGCCCAGTGGCTTGGTCAGAAAGACCAGGTCGCCAACCCTGGCTGTGGCGTTGGTCATCATCCGCCGGGGATCGACGCGCCCCACCACCGCGCACCCAAAAAGGGGCTCGGGGCTGCGGATTGAGTGGCCCCCGGCGATGGCACATCCGGCCTCTCTGGCCACTTCCGCTCCACCCTCAAGGATCTGGCGCAGGATGCCGCCTTCGAGGCTGGCCAGATCGAACCCGACCAGGTTCAGCAGCAGGATCGGGGCTCCCCCCATCGCGTAGATGTCGGAGAGCGAGTTGGCCGTCGCGATGGCGCCATAGTCGCGGGGATCGTCCACTGGCGGCGGGAAGAAGTCAGTGGTGGCGACCAGGGCCAGATCGCCGGACAGCCGGTAGACCGCGGCATCATCCATGGTCTCCGCGGACACCAAGAGATCCCCGCCGGCTGGGGTTGCGATTCCCGCGAGAATCGATGCGAGGTCGGCCTGGGCGATCTTGGCCGAGCAGCCTCCCTGCCCGGTGAGTTCGGTCAGCCGCACGATACGTTCACAGATTCGACCTCCTTATCCGGTGCAGGTCCCCGGCGCGCTCGGTCACCCGGGACCGCTCCAGCCGCTCAAGTAGCGGCACCGCCACCCTTCGACTGGTGTGCAGATAGTCCCGGACGGCAGCCACCGACACCCCCTGCGGGGACGTCGCCAGCAGATCTCGAAGGGTACTCTCCAGGGCTTGGAACGCGGCGGCCGACATCAGAAGATCGCCGCTGAGCTGGATCGCTTCGCCTTGGCGGATCAGGTAGGCGCCCACCTCCCTGGTCATGCCTGCCTGCTTTAACTCGCCAGCACTGGGAGGGTTGGCACCGGATTGACGAAGCAGAGCGGAGATCCGCTCCACAGCTGCTCCCGGCGTGCTTGCCGGCTCCTGGCCAGTCGCCTTCACGACCGGGCCGCGGGCCTCCAAAACGCCCTCAGATTCCAAGCGATGTATGACTGAATCTCCTTCCGGGCTGGAATCGAAGCCGAGTCGCTGAAGTAGCTGGCGGCGGGGCAGGCCCGGCTCGAGGGGACGGGATTGATGATGCTGGCGGAGCTCATCTTTGGTGAGCTGGACAAGCTCCTGCCATCGCTCAGGGGCCACGAATCTCGAACCCACCTGCTGGAGCCGCCCGGCTGCCAGCGCCGCCCTCAATGCGGTGGCGGCGGCGCTTTCTGGAACCCCGGCCAGTCGGGCCGCGTTCTTCGCGGTCAGTCCGAGCGGGGCGGTGCTAGCCTCCAGGACCGCCAGCTGGTCGGGGCCACTGCCCCCGGCCTCGGCCAGGGCTCGCTCCCGCTGGGCCCATGCGTCCAAGGGAGCCCGGACCCAGCGGCGGTGGCGAGCGGGATGGGCGTCGAGGACCAGCCCCCCACCTACCACTGCCGCAGGGCTGGGAGTGCGCAGGATGAGGCGGTCACCGGGCAGCGCCCACAGGGGGGAATGGAGGTGGAGCTGAGCGTAGCCGGATCCTCCCGGGACGAGGCGCTCTTCGCCGACCAGCCAGAGATCGGCTGAGACCCCAGCCGTCCCGCAGAGCACCTCCAGCTGCATGGCCTGGCGCACTCCTCTCGCCCCCAGGCTGGGGATCTGCAGCAGGCAGTCCAGGTAGGAGCTGGGGTTGGCGTCCCCGGTAAGGCCGATCACGCTGCCCCGGGGGACATCCTTGACCACGATGCCATTTAGAGCCAAGGCCAGTCGGCCACCAGGCTCAGCCGCGGTCAGCGCCTGGCCCCGACGTTGCAACCCCTGAATGCGACCGCGCTTGCGGCTGGGGAACGCTTCCACTCCCTCCCCCAGATGAAGCCTGCCCCCGTCAAGGACGCCGGTCACCACCGTCCCGGTCCCCACCTGGGAGAAGCTTCTATCCACCAGGAGCCGGGGATGGCCGCGGTCGGCGGGGGCCTGGATCACGGCCAGCTCCGAGTCCACCGCCGCCGCCAGTTCGTCAAGGCCAAGACGGCTAGGGGCGCTCACCCCGATCCATCTGGTGGCGGAGACGCCGAGGTCGCGCAGCATCTGCAGCGAGCTCTCTCCAACGCTCGCGGCACGCTCCGGCGCGAGGTCAATCTTGGTGACCGCCACCACGGCGCGACGAACCATGAGCAGCCGAAGGATGGCGGCATGCTCCCTGGTCTGGGGCATGATGCCGTCGTCCGCCGCAACGCACAGCAGAGCCAGGTCGGTGGACTTGGCTCCCACCGCCATGGTGCGGATAAAGCGCTCGTGGCCGGGCACGTCGACAACCGAAACCTCCCGCCCCGATGGCAACGACCAGGGTGCGAAACCCAGCTCGATGGTCATGCCGCGCCGGCGCTCCTCCGCGAGCCGATCACAGTCGACTCCGGTAAGGGCTGTGATCAGGGCGGTCTTGCCATGGTCGATATGGCCGGCTGTCCCCACCACCAGCTCGCTCAATCGCCGCCCCCACAGGCAGCCCGGATCGCGACCAAGAGTGCCTCGTCCTCCCCCGGCAAGACGCAGCGGGCATCGACAGCCACCCCGTCCTGGCGCTCCAGACCAAGCACCGCGGTGGCGCCGGCTAGCAGGCGTCGTCGGAGGCGCCCAGGGTGCGCATCCTTGATGAGGATTCCGAACGACGGGAGCGCGGGGCCGGGGGTGGTTCCACCTCCGACCGCCCCCTCGAGAGGGATCAGCAGGGAGGACACCTCGAATCCCGCCAGGGCCTCAACCCAACCCTGGGCCCTGGCCCGCAGCTCCTCCGGGGAGAGTTGCAGCATCCGCCACACTGGGATCTCTCCCAGCCGACCTGGAATAGCGTATCTCAGCATAGTCTCCTCCAACACCGCCAGCTGGAGCTTGTCGGGGCGGAGCGCCCGAGCCAGCGGGTGTCGGCGCAGGCGAGCCACCAGTTCGCGCTTACCCAGGATGATGCCTGCCTGGCTGCCGCCCACCAGCTTGTCGCCGCTGCAGAAGAGCAGATCAACCCCAGCCGCGATACTGTGCGAAAGGCGGTCCTCGGCGACGGTCGCCGGACCGGCTGGCGGCACCAGCCCGCTGCCAACATCCTCCAGGAGCAGAAGCCCACCCTCGTGGGCCGCCGCGGCCAGTTCGCCAAGGTCCGGCCTGCTCACGAACCCCGACATGGAGAAGTTGGATTGGTGCACGCGTAGGAAGGCGGCCGTGCGCGGGCCGCAAGCTGCCTGGTAGTCGGAGACGCGAGTTCGATTGGTCGTACCCACATCCACCAGGCGGGCTCCTGAGAGGCGAAGGATGTCGGGAATCCTGAATCCGCCACCTATCTCGATCGCTTCGCCCCTGGAGACCACCACCTCATGGCCGCGACAGAGTGCGGCCAGCGCCAGGAGCACGGCCGCGGCGCCGTTGTTCACCACCAGCGCGGCCTCGGCGCCGCCCAGCTGACAGAGCAGACTGGAGAGCAAATCCTGGCGGTCACCACGGCGCCCACTGCGATCATCCAGCTCCAGGTTCGAGTACCCGGTCGCGACCTGGGCCGCCCGAGCGGCTATCTCAGCGCCGAGAGGGGCACGCCCAAGATTGGTGTGAATCACGATCCCAGTGCCGTTGATTACCCGATGCAGCCGACGCGGCTGCGCCGCGAGCATGGACGCCGCCCGACCGGCGACCTGGGCCTCGGCCATGGGGGCGCCTGTCTCCAGCTCGGCAACCGCTGTGCGGACGGCATCTAAAACCGCCTTATGGCCGTGCTCCTCGACCAAGGCGGCTACATCGCGCCTGGCCAGCACGGCTCCTACCGCCGGTGGCCGCGGCCCATCACCAGCCGTCTTCAGGCGCTTGGATCTGGACACGTTGATGTCCCTACGGTTCATCGCTCGCTGGCTGCCATTGGTCGCTGGGGCTCAGAGCTATCACCGCGACACTGTACTCCGCGCCGAACTCCTCTCTACGGGAAGGCCTTCAGGTGGCGATGGGGCAGTTTGGGGACCTCGGCGGTGTGCGGACGATTGCGTCTAGTGAGTAGGTCACCGGTTGGGGGGGCAAGCGACAGAGGGAGCGATCTATCCGGGGATACCTCAGGCGTCATCCATCGATTTTGAAGCTCCCCCCAGGCTGTCCGCCGACGTGCGCAGGCGTGCGCCACGAAGTCGGTTTCCGGGACCTGAGTACGTCAGGGTCCGCCAAGATCCGGCACCGTGTGGCGCCGTTGCCGTCAGCGTTGCCGTCATCCCTGTCCTGGTGGGGACCGCCGTTCGCGCCCAGATTTTGGCGCGGGCAAGGGTCCGGTGCGCGCCGCTGCCTGGCTCATTGGGTTGCTCGGACATCGCTGCAGCACCTTGACTGGCTACCTTCAGGGACCCGTCCGGTAGCGGCCGCCAAATGATGAACGGCAGAGCGGATGCCGGTACTAAGCCGGCGTAAGTAAGCCGACTTCGGGTAATATAGGCGAGTGAGTCGGAACCGGGATGGGCGCGCCCTCTCCCACGCCACCTTGGCGGAGATTCGCCAGCGGGCAGTGGAACGAATCGTGCGAGACGGCGAGAGTCCGGAGCTAGTGATCAAAGCGCTGGGTTTCCATCGCTCCGTGATCTACGAGTGGCTGGGGAGGTTCCGCAGGGGTGGTATGGCCGCCCTCGGCGCGCAACCCGTGCCGGGACGGCCCAGCAAGCTAGGCCCCAAGGAGATGCAGCGGTTGGTGCGTCTCGTCACCAGCAAGAACCCGGTGCAGCTGCGCTTCCCGTTTGCGCTCTGGACGCGCTCGATGATCCAGGAGTTGATCTGGCGTGAGTTTGGAGTCAGCCTCAGCGAGTCAGCGATAGGCAGGATGTTGCGCCGTTTGGGGCTGAGCCCCCAACGGCCCCTGTTCCGGGCCTACCAGCAGGATCCTGAGGCGGTGCAACGATGGCGGGAGGAGGACTACCCCGCCATCCAGAAGCTGGCCAGGCAGGAAGATGCGGTGATCTACTTCGGGGATGAGGCTGGGATCCACTCCGATCAACACAGCGGCACCACTTGGGCACCCCAAGGCAAGACCCCGGTGGTGCGGACGACGGGGAGTCGCTTCGGGATGAACCTGATCTCAGCGGTCTCTGCCAAGGGGCAGCTGCGATTCATGGTGACCCCACAGCGCATGACCGCCCCCGTGTTCGTAGAGTTCTTGCGTCGGCTCATCCACAACCAGGAGCGCCCGGTGTTCTTGATCGTGGACAACCACTCCACCCACAAGGCCCGCATGGTCAAGGACTTCGTGGAAGAGACCAAGGGCAAGCTGCGGCTTTTCTATCTGCCCCCCACTCTCCTCAGCTGAACCCAGACGAGTGGGTGTGGCGCCATGTGAAGCACCACCGTGTGGGACGTCAAGTGGTCACTGGTCCCGCCCAGTTCCAGGAACTTGTTCTCGGCTCCCTACGTCGACTGCAGAAGCTGCCCGCCACCATCCGTGGCTTCTTCTACGCGCCCGATCTCCGCTACAGCCTCTGATGATATGTCGGCTTACCAACGCTCGGATTAGTATGTAGTCAGGATTGCCTCAGGTGTTTGGTCGAAGGTGACCACT
Source organism: Candidatus Nanopelagicaceae bacterium (assembly GCA_035531535.1). Classification (GTDB taxonomy): domain Bacteria; phylum Chloroflexota; class Dormibacteria; order Aeolococcales; family Bog-877; genus AG-12. The sequence goes on from DATKSV010000162.1 coordinate 49,029, forward strand.
GAACCGGAGCAGTGTTTGGCGGAGCTGCCGCTGGCTGTGCCGCAGCCGGCCGCGCTCAGAACCACCATCACCACTACTCCCACCAGCCGCAACCAGCCAGGAGGTGACCCAATTCTCTTTCTGATGTCCCCATAGACTGATTTCCCATACTCGTTGCGGTAGGCCCGTCCTGTTCGGGGTACAGGCCCCCGCCCCTCCCCCGAACTCGATCCCACCTCTGGGCACCCCAAATATCTGCAGGGCTCGCCAGCGCTATCGGCTCAGTTCAGCCGCCGCAGTGCCCTGTGGCTGCCACTCCAAAGCAGGATCAGGCCCACCACGACCGCGCCCCCGGCAATGGCGTCGAAGAGAGGCACGATACGGCTGGCGCCCGCGTACACCAGGGTCCCGAGCGGACCGCCACCGGCGAAGGTCAGCGTGTACAGCGACAGCACCCGGGCCCGCATCTCGCCAGGGGCGCGGGCCTGGAGGACTGTCAGCATTGCCGTGCTCGCGCCCAGAAAGCCGAGACTGATCCCGGCCAGGCAGGGCAGTGCCAGAGCTAGAGTGGTGGCCCTGGTGAGTCCGAAGAGGCTGAGCGCGTACAGCGGGGCGGAACCCAGAAGCAGCCTGTCCTGCCGCAGCCGCCGGCTCATCAGGCTGAGCCCGATCCCACCGACCATGGCCCCGATCCCGCCCACGCTGTACATGAGACCGAGCACCTGACCCCCGCCGTGCAGAAGCTCGCGGTTGAACACCGGCAGGTAAGGCATGTACCCGATGCCGAGGACCCCAAGCGCCAGGCTGGCGATTAGCACCGTGCGGCTAGCGGCATCCGCCCGGCTCCACCTCAGCCCCTCCACCATCCTCCTCACCGTGCCCAGCCGGGCCGCAACCACCGGGACCACCGGCCAGTGGCTGAGCAAGAGCACCACCAGGAATGGGACCACGCTGAAGGCCATTGCCAGGAAGCAGCTGGCTGGCCCCAGGGTGGCCAACAGCACCCCACCCACCGCGGGGCCGACGATCCTGGTGACGCTGCCCACAGTGGCGGTGAGCGCGGCTGCGCCCATCAGCTGGCGGCTGGGGACGATGTCGGCCACCAGGGCCTGGCGGGTGGGGGCGTCGAAGGCATCGGCCGACCCGAAGCAGATCGCCGCCCCGAGCAAGACCGGCAGCGTGGCTCGATCCAGGGCCGCAGCGAGTGCCAGCCCCAGCGCGGTTAGTCCCATCGCCGCGGAGGCGCCCATCAGCACTGCGCGACGCGAGTGGCGGTCGCCGGCGACTCCGGCGGGCAGAGAGAGCAGCACGGCGGGAATCCCGTCGGCGGCGCCGACCAGACCCACTGCGGCCGCGGAGCCCGTCACCTGCAAGGTGAGGTAGCCGAGCGCGACCAACTGCATCCAGGACCCCAGCGCCAGCGGCGCCAGTCCCAGCACGTAATTGCGGAAGAGCGGGATCTGAGCCGCCTCGGGAGCCCGCCGGAGCAGTTGCCGCAGCAGCCGCGGTGGCACCTGGCCCTGGACTTCCGCCGAGGCTGTGAGGGGGAGCAGCCCGCCGGGATTGTCGATCTCCGGACCCTCTGACTCTGACATTCCATCTGCCATACTCGGGGCTCGAGCCGCCGCCGGGCCGGCAGGCGCTTGGGGAGTCAGGCTTGCGTCCAGATCTTTTCCAGGGGCAGCTGACCCGCCTCTGCGCACCTCGGCTCCGGGGACCCCGAGGTGCTCTCGCACTGGAGCGTGGACGGCACCTACCGGCGCCACGCCGACACCGACGCGCCCCGTCCGGTCACGGCCGACCACTTTCGGGAGCGCGATGAGCTTGTCGATGCGGACCCCGACAACTTCGAATTCCGCATCCGCACAATCGACGAGGACCGCCTGGTGGGGTTCGTCGCCATCTGCCGGGTGGAGTGGGCCAATCGCCACGCCTGGCTTGCGGCCGGCATCGGCGATGCCGCCGACCGGGGCCGCGGCTATGGCGGCGAAGCGGTCTCGATGGCGCTGCGGTGTGCCTTTCACGAGCTCGCGCTACACCGCCTCAGCCTTGACGTGATCTCCGACAACGAGCCCGCCATGGCCCTGTACCGCAAGCTCGGCTTCGAGCAGGAGGGCTACCAGCGGGAGCGGGTGCTGCGGGACGGTATCGCCATCGACCTTCTCTACATGGGGTAAGTCACCGATGGGGTTTTCTCTAAGCTAGCTGGGGTGTGCTAGTGGGAGTGGAACGGGTGAGAGTCGGGGTTGCTGCGAAGAGGTTGGGGGTCCATGCGGACACGATTCGGCGCTGGGCCGACTCTGGGGTTCTGCCTCATGTCGTTGTCGGTGGGCAGCGCCGTTTTTCCATCGCCGACCTCGACCTGTTCGCCAACGGCGGTGAGCCCAGGGGCGCGGGACGGGAGGCTCTGTACCTACGGGTGTCGTCGACATCTGGCCAAGAGACATCGCTTGACGCGCAAGAGGCTGAGCTGCGAGCCACCGCGAAAGGTCCGGTCGTGGCCGTGTTCAAGGACCAGGCATCCGGGCTGCGAGAATCACGACCAGCCCTCAACCGCATGATGGCGCAAGCCATAGCCGGCAAGTTCGACGTGGTCCGGGTCACGCACGAGGACCGGCTCGCCCGGTTCGGAGCCAAGTGGATCGCCGACCTGCTGGCTCGTGACGAGGTGACCGTCCGGGTACTCCATGCCAAGGGCTCGGCTGGGGGGATGGACGAGCTGTTGTCCGACTTCATGTCCTTGGTAGCCAGCTTCACCGGACGTATGTATGGGATTCGAGGGCGGGCCGCCAAAGCGAGGCTGTTGGCGGAGGCCGCAGCCAGGGTGTCGGAGGATGATCGTGTTCCTGAGCAGGGACGAGCTGGTATCGACAGCCACCTGCCGGGCTGGATCCGGGCTGGATGAGCCAACCGGGGAGATCCTCGGTGCTGCCGACATCAGCCAGCGAATCGGGTGGGCGTTGGATCTCACCTCCAAACTGGGCGAGAGAATGCTTGTCTCTCACTACAAGAAGTCCGATCTCTCCAAGCTGGCCTCAGGCCTAGACGCTGCCGGAAAGGCGCTTCCAACCAACGCGTACATGGCTGGACGAAAGCTCGGATGGGCGTGCCCCAAAGCGCCTGGGGTGTACCTCCCCGACCGGTTCCGCCGCACCGTCGAAGAACAGGTGGTGCGCCGACTTCGCCAGTCCGTGTGGCTGGCCTCGGTCGTCGATGGGCTGATCGAGACCTGGCCGGCCAATCCGTTGCAGCGGACAGAGGTCGAGTGGGGCTCCATGTGGAAGGCGCTTCCCGCTGGCGTTGACAAGGCCACGGTCCGGAATCGGACCCGGCAGATCGCCACCTACCTGGCGAAGCACAGCGTCATGCCCAAAGGGCTCTGCGCCCTGGAGCCAGAAGTGAAGTTCGGGCCCAGCTTGGCCCTGGCCGCTGCCGACAGCCAGATGGTGACCATCGCCCGGACCAGCCCAACCCGGGCGCTGCTTCGGGTGCGGCTTCCGCAAAAGGCCAGGCCGACCACTATGTCCATGTGGACATGGGTGGTCATTCCGGTCGCCATCCCCAACCACGTACTGCCCGACGCCAAGCTGAAGACCCCCTCGCTCAGGTTGGTGGACGACCGGGTTCTTGTGGACCTGCCCTGGATCCAGGCATCTCCGCCCGCTCGCCGATCAGGCCACCCCATCGGGCTCGGGTTCGACTGGGGCGTGAACACTTTCATCACCGCCGCCATCGGGTATCTCGACGACAGGGGTGATGTCCACTCCGATGGGAAGCCTTTCGCCTTTCGAGTGGACGGCGCCTCAGCCAAGGTTCACCGGCTCCGCCAGCAGCGAGAGGTGCTGGCCGCCAAGATCGCCCAACTGAAGAAGCTGGCGGGCGGCCATCCATCCGGATCGTGCCCCCGGACCTTGCTCGAAGCCAAGGCGGCCCGGTACCAGAGCGAGGTGGACGCAGTCTCGTCCCGACAGACCCATCTCAATCACGAGATCGCATGGGCGGGGGCCAGATGGCTCGTCGATCAGGCTCTGGCCAACGACACCACGGTCATCTACGCCGAAGACCTCCGCACCATGGAGTCCTCCGGTCTGGGCCGGAAGACCAACACCCGAGTCGCCAACGCCGTTCGGTCCGAGTTGCTCGAAGCCCTTCGTCATCTCGGCAAACGAGCGGGCGTCGCCGTGGTCACCGTTCCCGCTCGGGGAACCTCCGCCAACTGCCCCCGGTGCCTGGCCAAGCTTCATCACTGCCCATCGCCCGACCGGGCCGGGGAGTCTGGGCACAAGTGGTCGATCTGCCGGTCGTGCGGGCTCTCCGCCGACCGGGACCACGCAGCCGCCGAGAGGATCGTCTCTCGTGGGCTCGCTGCCCAAGAGCACCTCGTGCTCGACCGGTCCAGCGGTAGCTTCGACTGCCGCAAGGCGATCGACGTACGGGTCCGCCGCACCCTTCGTCCAAAGAGGGCCGGGCAAGGCGAACAGCGGTCCACCCATTCGAGTTCTTTCCCCCGAGTCCGCTTGACGAACTCGGACCCCGCCACTCCACGCCCATGTGGGCTGGTGCACCAGCGTCCGGCGGGGACACACCCAACGGGGCCGGCTTCATCGGCCAGCGAGGTGATCGCCATGCAAAACCTTCCGGCCCAACGATGCCGGGCTGCCCGGGATCGGAGGACGGTTGGCCGTGGGTTCCATCGAAACGCCTACTCCACCACAGTCGTCCCTAGACCTCAGTGGACGCAGACGCGCGATTACCTCACGCCAACCCGCCTGCGTAGGGTTGCGTAGGAAAATAGAGACGCTTACTCGCCCGCGATTGGTAGCGCCGGCAGCGCCCCCTCGCCGGGGATGACTCAGAGCGGGGTTGTCCCCTCACCCGATGCCGCCCCGCTAGGCCTCAGGAGCGGCTGCCTCTTTCTCTGCGGCCAGCTCAACCAAGGGAGCGGTCTCTGGCCTTGCGGCCGGCTCTTGCTAGTCGAGGTGAAAGCGCCTGCCGATCCTCCCAAGGCCCGCCAGGATCGGCAGGCCCAGCATGAGCGCGTTCCCCACGGCCCGGAAGGAGTCGTAGCCAAGCGAGGTCAACAGGTAGTAGCGGAAGAAGCCAAGCAGAGATGTGCCGGGTGCCAGTCCCGGGTGCCAGCCGAATTGGGGCGAGCCTGCGTAGAAGGTCCAGTTCCAAATGTCCATCACCGCACCGAAGGCGATCCCGCTCGCCGCCCCGACCCCCGCCAAAACTGCGACGTCCAGCGCCATTGGCCGGCTACCGCGGCGCAGGCTTCCAGCACAGCCCGCCGCCAGCCCCACCCAGCCCACCGCGAATAGCTGGTATGGCACCCAGGGCCCGAGTCCATCTGTGACCAGGGCCGAAGTCAGGAGCGATCCGGATCCGACCAAGAAGCCGAAGGTGGTCCCGAGGGCGTATCCGCCGCACAGCACCAGCAGGAAGATCGGGCTGAAGCCGCCGATACCCGTCACCAGGGCTGCCCGCAGGGCGGCGTCGGCGTCGCTGAGGGCGGCGAGAAGGGACAGCGAGCGCGAGTCTAGCCGCCTGGTTCCGACTTCGAAAACCAGCAGTCCGAGCGCGCACCCCAGCCCGATCGCCAGCGCCGGGGTACTGGTGGGCAGGGCGAGCTCGGTGAAGGGCCCCAGGAAAAGGCCCGTCCCGAGCAGGCTGACCAGGACTAGGATCACGCCGCCACCGGCGGAAGGCTGGACAGCTTTCCACCCGCGGTGGAAAGGACCGAGTCCCCGACCTGGCGGGCGAACTCGCTGTCACTGGTCGCGATCAGGATCGCGGCGCCCCCCGGACGCGAGCCTGTCGATCGCGGCAAAGAGGGCGCGCCGTGACGGCTGGTCGGCAGCGCGGGTGGGCTCGTCCAGGAAGACCATCTGCGGCTCACCGACCAGGATCGCAGCCAGCGCCGCCCGCTGGCGCTGGCCGGTGCTTAGGTCGCGGGGGTCCGCACGCGCCAGCTCCGATAGCCCGAAGTCGCGAATGATCGGATCTGGCGAACAGTCCAGCCGCAGCCACCTCACCGTCTGCTCGACCTCCGCCCGCACCGTCGCCTGGTGCAGCAGAGCTCCCGGCTCCTGGGGCAGCTAGGCGCGGCACCCGGGCTGGCGCTGGAGCTGACCAGAGAGCGGGGGGAACAGCCCGGCCAGGGTCCGAAGCAGGGTCGTTTTACCCGACCCGTTGGCGCCCGTGATCGCGAGCACTTCGCCTCTGGGGCAGCAAAGGTCGATCCCCGCCACCACCGGATCGCCATGGTCGACGACCAGGGTTCGTTGGCGACCTGGCAGACGCCGTCCCCGACGGCTGAAGTGCTTGGTCGCGTACTCGATGTTGCCCCGCTTGATGGCGGTCTCGGCGGGGATCTCCGAACCCTTGAATGACACGCAGCTCCGGTCGACCTTCTTGCGCTCGAACTCGACCACCACCTCCACATGGTGGCCGCCGCCGCACTGGGTGCCTCCTTCACCGGAGGCGCTGGCGGCGGACGCCGCCCCGCAGCCGGCTAGCAGCACCGCCATGAAGACTGGGACCAGAATCGCTCTGGCCACCTGGGACGACCTCATCGTCGCTTCCTCCCGGCGGCCGCGTCAGCTCCACCACGCCGAAACTGGGCCTGCCGCCGGAGGCCGTCCTTCCCGTTGCGCGCGGGGGGCACGAGTCACCCAGGGCCGGTCTCCTGGCTCGCGGATCACAGCCCAGATGCCGCCTTCCCAGGAACGCTCCCGGTGGCCTTCTGGCTTGGACTCCCCGCTCACAGTTGCGCGACAGCTCCGGACTTAGGACAGTTCGCGCACCGGATTCCCATACGCCCAAGGGCTATTCGATTGTGACTGCCATTCTAGTGTATTGTCTCGCAAATAGTCAGGATGTTGTGAGATACTGGCAGCATGAACCATCCAGTGGCTGCGCTACAGATGTCAGAAGGGCAACGGGAAACACTCGAGCGGTTGATGAAGTCACGTACTGCACCCGCTCGCGTCGCGCAGCGGGCCAAGGTCCTGGTGCTGGCGGCGAATGGCTTGGCGAACACCCAAATCAGCGCGCGAGCCGGAGTGGCAGTGAGCACGGTGTGCGCCTGGCGGGCGCGGTTCGCCCAGGAAGGGTTGGCGAAGTTCGGGGAGGTGCGCCAGGGCCGCGGGCGTAGGCCGTCGATCCCAGCTGAGAAAGTGGAGGCGATTGTGCACGCCACTTTGCATGACACCCCGCCCGGAGAGACCCATTGGAGTTGTAGGACGATGGCCAAGGTTCAAGGGGTCAGTTCGGCCACTGTGCAGCGGGTCTGGTCAGCGCGAGGGCTGAAGCCACACCTGGTAAAGACATTCAAGCTCTCGAACGATCCCCACTTCGAGGAGAAGCTCATCGACGTGGTCGGGCTCTATCTGAACCCGCCTGACAAGGCAGTGTTGCTGTGCATGGACGCGAAGAGCCAGATCCAGGCCCTGGACCGCACCCAGCCGGGACTGCCAATCAAGAAGGGCCGAGCTGGCACCATGACCCACGACTACAAGCGGCACGGCACCACGACGCTGTTTGCGGCGCTCAACGTGCTCGACGGCAAGGTGATCAGAGAGTGCCTTCCCCGACATCGCCACCCCGAGTTCCTCAAGTTTCTACGCCGGGTCGACCGAGAAGTCCCCAACGGTCTGCAGATCCACATGATTCTCGACAACTACGCCACTCACAAGCATGACGC
>DATKSV010000163.1:0-9921 GCA_035531535.1 Candidatus Nanopelagicaceae bacterium
TGGCCGAAGTAGACGTCGTTGAGGTAGTTGTCGAGGATCTGCGACTTGGTCATCTGCGACGCCAGTTCGTTGCCATAGAGGATCTCCTTCACCTTGTAGGAGATCGACTTGTTGTCGTGCAGGTAGAGGAGCTTGGCCACCTGTTCGGGGATGGTGCTGGCCCCCTGGGCGGCGCTGTGGTGGATCAGGTCGAACATCCCCGCCTCCACGATCCGGGCCAGGTCGAAGCTGGGGGCGGTCCAGAAGGAGTGGTCTTCGATGGCCACCACCGCGGTGCGCATCACCGGCGCTATCTGCGCCAGGGTCACCGGGATCCGGCTGGTCCCGGACGGGTGCAGGTCGGCCACCACCTGATCGTTCTGCCCGTAGATGACGGTGTCGGTGGGAAGCGCAGCCGCGGCGGGCAGGGCGCTGTAGGCCCGGCCCAGGGCGGTGACCGGGACCGCCAGGAGCACCACGGCCGCCAAGGCTGCCACCACCACCAGCCCGACCACGCGGCGCCAGTTTGAGGCGGGCTCCCGCCGGCCGCGCCGGGCGCGCGGAGCCGGGCTGCTCTTCCGCTCTATGTTGATCTCACGCATAGTTGTCGATTGGGCGCGGCGCGGGGCCGAGGATCGCGGGGTTGTCCCGGGGTCCGGCCAGGCGGGGGAGGCGCACAACACGCGCCACGCCCAACTTCCAGAACGCGAGAGCTCTTGATTTGGTTTCCTTGAGTTTGCGATCGTCTCCGTGAACAGTCCCCGGCACCCACTATGCCAGCTGGTTGTTGCAGAATCGCCAGGCGATCACGGTGCCCGCCGGGCAGGCGTTCCAGGAGGCAAGGAGGCAAGGATAGGGATGAGCATGGCGCCGGTTCCGACCCCGCCGACTCCACTCCCCCCCAGCCTGGCGCCTCCGCCACGAGGTGGAAACTGGAGGATCACAGGTCTTGCCGGGGGGCTGCTGGGCCTGCTGGTGGTGCTCAGGCTGGTCACGTCTCACCCGGTGCCGGGGCCATCCCATCAAACCCCCCAGGGAGCGATTGCCGGCTACCTGACCGCCCTGCGCGCCTCCGACCTGGTCGGCGCCGAGGGCTACCTAGCGCCGGCCGTGCGAGGCCAGGCTTCCGCGATGTTCCGCGCCCTGAAGGCGGACCAGGTCAAGCTGGTGGCGCCCGCGGTGGGCGCCGTCGTGGGCACCGGCACCACCGTCACCGTCGAGGCCACTCTGGAGGTCTGCTACCGTCGCAGCACCTCGGTCCACTACACCTGCGAGCTGCTGGACAAACAGCCCCTCGGCCTCAACTCGGGATTCCAGTGCGTCTACATCCAGGGCCGCTGGTATGTGGCGACCCTGCTGGAGCCACAGCCTCTGACAGGCAGCTAGACCGCCCGGCGGCCCGAGGCTCCGGCTCCAGCCGCCACTCGATCGAGCGCATTTCCGGGCGGACCCCGAGAGAGCGAGCTCGGGTGGGCCCTCAACCGCCGTCCCCGCTCGGCGAGTGCCTTCACCGGCCCAGCTCTCTTGGCTCGGCCACAACTGGCCGCCGGGGCGCGAACTCATGGCGACGGTGGATGTCCCGGATGCGCCAGCCCGTAGTCATGGGAGGGGATGTCCGCCCGCACCCGGTCGCGCAGTTCGCGCTTCATCGGTCCGCTGCCCCTCCTGTGACAGCGCTTCCCCGGGGCACCCACTTGGGATGATGCGCCGGATCGGACCGGACAGTACCGTGGCGCTTGCCACCGGCAGGGGACCACCCATGAGGAACAGGGCATGAGCGCCATCGAAGTCCGTCATCTCAGCAAGCGATTCGGATCGATCCTGGCTGTCGACGGCCTGAGCTTCACAGTCGAAGGGGGAACGGTGCTGGGCTTCCTGGGGCCCAATGGAGCCGGCAAGACCACCACCATGCGGATGCTGCTGGGGCTGGTCAGGCCCACCTCGGGAAGCGCCACCATCAACGGCCAGCGCTACCGCAGCCTGGTGGATCCGCTGCGGCATGTGGGCGCGGTTCTGGAGGCCTCGGGATTCCATCCCGGACGGACTGCTCGTGATCACCTGCGGGTGCAGGCGGTGGCCGGCGGCCTCGACCCGACCAGGGCCGACTCGGTGCTGGAACGGGTGGGGATCGCCGACGCCGCCAACCGCCGAGTCGGCGGCTTCTCGCTGGGGATGCGCCAGCGGCTGGGGATCGCCACGGCCCTGCTTGGAGATCCCGGCATCCTGATCCTGGACGAGCCCGCCAACGGGCTGGACCCAGAGGGCGTGCGCTGGCTGCGAGAGCTCCTCCGCGGGCTGGCCGGTGAGGGTCGCGCGGTCTTGATATCCAGCCACATACTGGCCGAGATCGCCCAGACGGTCGACAGCGTGTGCATCCTGGACCGGGGCCGGCTGGTGACCCAGTCCACCCTCGACGCTCTCACCGCCAGCGCCACTCGGGTGGTCCGGGTCAGGTCGCCGCGAGCCCAGGACCTCAAGGTCGCCCTCGCCGCCCGCGGGACTGCCTCACGCTCAGTGGCCGAGGACCGGCTGGAGGTTCCCGGAGCCACCGCCGAGGAGGTCGGGCTGCTGGCGGCTGAGCTCGGGGCGCCGATCTTCGAGCTCACCGCCGACGCCTCCAGCCTGGAGGAGGTGTTCTTCAAACTAACCAACTCCGCCCCAACGCCGGAGGTGGCCGGGTGATGCGCGCGATTCGTGCCGAGGTCCTCAAGCTCCGCACCGTGCGCCTCGCCCTGGAGCTCCTGGGTGCGGCGATGGTCGTCACCTTGTTGGTCGCGCTGCTCGAGTTCTCCCGCGCCGGGGGAGGCCACGGCCGGCTGATCATCCCCTCTCTCAGTGGGGCTGCGGGCCAGACCGTTGTCCTCACCTCCACCGAGTTCGCGCTCCTGCTCGCCCTGGTGCTGGGGGTCACCATCACGACCGGGGAGTTCCGCCACGGGACCGCGACCGCGACCGCGCTGGCCATCCCGGACCGGGTGCGGGTGCTCCTGGCCAAGGCCATCGTCGCCACCGGGGGTGGCCTGATATTCGGCCTGGCCGCCGCGCTGGTAGCGACCGTGGCCACCCTGGCCTTCGTGGACTCCAAGGGATTCTCGCTGGTGGTGCCGGTGTCGACGGTACTCAGGTACGGCGCCGGCGCCATGCTCGCAAGCGGCTTGCTGGCGGCGGCTGGAACGGCCGTGGGAGCGCTCATCCGCTCTCAGCTGGCGGCAATCGTGGTGGTACTGCTCTGGGGGCTGGTCGCCGAGCCCAGCCTGGGGGCGCTCTTCCCGACCGCGGCTCCCTACTTCCCCTACACCGCCGCCGCCACCCTGGCCGGGAAGTCGACGTTCGCCCAGGGGGTGACCGCCCTTCCGTTTGTCGGTGCCGCCCTGCTGGTGCTGGCGGTGGCGTTCGTGCTGGGGGCGCTGGCGTCGCGCACCACCGTACCTCGCGACATCGCCTGACCGGAGTCGAGCCGCTCGTGCTCCGCGGTCCCGCGCCGGGTGGCCGTTAGGTCGAAGTGGCGCTCGCCTAAGGGGTGGTCGGCGCCGCCAGGGTGGGCAACACCTGGCGCTCGGGGTCAAGCAGCTGATCGATCTCGGCAGCCTTCAGGCCAGAGACCTGGAGGGCCACCTCGCGCACGGTCCGGTTGCTGAGGAACGCCTCGTGGGCGATCGCCGCCGCCGCGTCGTAGCCGATCGCCGGCACCAGGCCGGTGCAGATCGCCAGCCCCTGCTCCAGAAGCTTGGGACCACGGTCGGTGGCGACCAGTCCGTCCACCGCCCGGTCGGAGAAGTTGGCGGCGGCGTTGGCCAGGAGGCCGATCTCCAGCAGCAGGTTGTGGGCCGCCACCGGCAGCATCACGTTCAGCTCCAGCAGCGAGCCGGCGGTGCCGGCGAAGGCGACGGTGGCATCGCAGCCCAGGACCTGAGCCACCACCATCAGGAGGGACTCGCAGATGACCGGGTTGACCTTGCCCGGCATGATCGAGGACCCCGGCTGGACCTCGGGCAGACTCAGTTCCGCCAGCCCGGCCCGCGGTCCGCAGCTGAGCAGGCGGATGTCGTTGGCGACCTTGTGCAGCGAGATGGCCGTGGAGCGGACCGCCCCCGAGGTGAAGACGACGGCGTCCAGGGTCGCCTGGGCCTGAAAGTGGTTGTCGGTCTCCCGCAGCTGGGGATCGTATTGGGGCGCCAGCCGCGCCACCACCCGGCCGGCGAATTCGGGGTGGCTCCCGATCCCGGTCCCCACCGCGGTCCCGCCCAGGGCCAGCTCGCTCAGCTGGGCTCGAGCGGCCTCCAGTCGGGATAGGGCCCGCTCGATCTGGCCGCGGTAGCCCTCGAACTCCTGTCCCAGGCGGATGGGGGTGGCGTCCTGGAGATGGGTGCGCCCGGTCTTGATCACCGGCCAGAGCTGATCGCGCTGCCGCTCTAGACTGGCTGCCAGCCTGGTCAGCGCCGGCACCAGGTCCTCGCGCAGGGCCGCCAGGGCCGCCAGATGGATCGCGGTCGGGAAGATGTCGTTGCTGGACTGGCCCAGGTTGACGTGGTCATTGGGGTGGACGGTGGCCCGGTCCCCTCGCTCCGCGCCCAGCAGCTCCAGAGCGCGGTTGGCGATCACCTCGTTGGCGTTCATGTTCGAGGAGGTGCCGCTCCCGGTCTGGAAGATGTCGACCACGAACTCGGCGTCAAACATTCCGCGAGCCACCTCGTCGGCGGCGCGGGAGATCGCCTCTGACCGCTCCGGGCTCAGGAGCCCCAGCTCCAGGTTGACCGACGCCGCCTCCCGCTTGAGCGCTCCCAGGGCCTCGATCATGCGCCGGGGCAGGCGCAGCTGGGAGATCGGGAAGTTGACCACCGCTCGCTGGGTGGAGGCGCCATAGTAGGCCCTGGCGGGGACCTCCATCTCTCCCATCGAGTCCCGTTCGGTGCGGACCGGCTCGGTGCTCACGACTTCGAGTTTAGCCCGTCGCCCGGAGCGATCGCGGCCGGCCCCGGCCGCCAGTCGTCGAGCAGCCGCCGGCGCCAGTCATCGGGAGGTTCCCCCTCGCTCCGGCGGCCGAGGTGGTAGCCCTCGAAACGCCTCAGCAGCAGGCAGATGACCACCCCGACTGCGGTCACGTCATAGGGCCTCGGGGCCGCCGCCAGGGCCAGCGCCGCCGGCAGCAGCAGGTAGGCCAGCAGCACTCCCAGACCGCTGCGGCGGAGCAGCTGGCCGCCCGCCAGCAGGCAGAGCACGAAAGCCAGCCCGGCCCACGACCAAAGGGCGATCGCGCCGGTGGCGGTGGCCACTCCGCGGCCCCCGTTGTAGCGGAAGTAGAAGGGCCAGCCGTTCCCGATCACGGCCATCAGGCCGGCCCCGGCCGCGACCCAGGAGCTGGTGTGCAGCAGCTCGGCGGCCAGCACCGGGGCCAGTCCCTGGGCGAACTGCAGCGGTCCCACGAAGGCGGCCGGCAGCAGGCCCACCTCGTGGAAGAGGTTGCTGGTGCCGATCTTGCCCGTCCCCACCCGGCGCAGGTCGACTCCGCCGGCCTTGCCCATCAGCCACCCCACCGGGACTCCGCCCAGGAGGTAGGCTCCCCCCCACAGCAGGCCCACCGCCAGCGGGGTCTGCAGCGGGCCCGCCTCAGCCAGCATCGGCCGGGTCGCCGGGCGGTCCGGAGACGCCGGCAGAAAGTGATCTCGTCAGCGCGGCCGCCCCGGTCCGGTTGGGGAACACAGCTCCCATCCGGCTCAGCTGTGAGTTGGCAGCGGCAGGTCGGCGACGGCGGCGGCCCCGATCAGGCCCGGACCGGTGTGCAGCGCCATCACCGGGGTGAGGTCGAGACGCTCGATGAGGCGCTCGCCGAAGAGCTCTCGGAGGCTCTCGACCAGGGCTGGCACCGCCGTCGGGGCGCCGCCGCAGAAGATGGCCAGCCGCACTGAGATGTCCTTGGCCACCCGGTCGCGCAGGCTCTGGGCGACCACCCGGAGCGCCCGCTTGGTGCCGCGCACCAGGGCCAGCCGCTGCACGTCGCCCGCGGAGAAGGCGAACACCGGCCGGACATGGAGCAGGTCACTGCCGAGTCCGGCCAGCGTCGGCACCCGCCCGCTGCGGACCAGGAAGCGCATGGTGTCGAGCGCGGCTATGACCTGGGCGCTCTGGGCGACCTCCCTGGTGTAGGCGGCCACCCGGTCCAGGGGCAGCCCGGCCGCGCAGGCGGCGGCAGCGGCCTCGGCCACCAGGGTGAAGCCGCCGGCGGCGGTGCCGGTGTCCATGACCTCGACCCGGCGCGCCGGCTGTTCTTCGCGCAGCATCTCGGCTGCCAGATTGGCCGACCGGATCATCGTGGAGAAGCGAGCCGGGATGGCGAGGCAGAGGATGTCCCCAGCGGGCGCCTCCCGGAAGGCGGTCAGGTAGTCACCCGGCGAGGGCGAGCTGCTGGTCGGCAGCGGCCCTGGCCGGTCGAGGAGAGCGTAGAACTCATCGGTGGTGATGTCGACACCGTCGCGCAGGCTGTCGCCGTCAATCTCGATCGCCATCGGCACCACCGTGACGGCCGCGCCCGCCCCGGGCGCGGCGGGCAGGCAGGCACCGCTGTCCACCACCAGCGCGGTCAGCAGATCGGCGTTCACGAAGGAGTCCACTCTCCTGGATGGTCTTGCTCATTCATGCAGCTGCCGTAGATGGCCAGCAACCGGTCCAGCATCCCATCAACGCCATGATGACGGACCGCCTCCTCCCGTGCGCTGGCACCCAGCTCCCGCGCTCGCCCGGGGGAAGTCGCCTGGAGCTGCTCCGCGACCGCGTCGGCGAGCCGAGATGGGTCGAGCTCGACTCCGCCCCCGGCCACCACCGGCAGGCCCCCGGCGGGAGTCACCGCCACCGCGCAGCCGCTGGCCATCGCCTCCAACAGGGATATCGAGAGGCCCTCGGCGCTGGAGGGCAGGCAGAAGATGTCAACCGCGCGCCAGAAGTCGATCCGGTCCTCCAGCTGCGTCAGCTGGCCGAGGTAGACCACCCGGCGGTCGCGCTCGGCCAGCTGGCGGACCTGGCTCTCCAGGGCGCCTCGCCCCGCCAGCAGCAGGCGCGCGTCAGGGCCGAGCCGGGCGCGCACGAATCCGGCCAGCAACTCCCGCACTCCCTTCTCAGGGTCGAGCCGGCCGGCGAACCCCACCACCAGCGACGACCCGGCCAGACGCTCGGCGCGGACGCGGCTCGGCCCCGGGCAGAAGCGTCCGGTGTCCACCGCGTTGGGCAGGACCTCGATCCGGCCCAGGTCGACCCCAACCTCCGCCAGCCGGCGCCGGTGCTCCTCGGTGAAGACGATGACCCGTTGGTAGTGGCCGAGCCGGCGGGCCCAGAATCGGTGCAGTTCGCGCATCACCAGGGCCCGGCGGGTTCCCGCTTGCCCGAAGGGGAGGTGGAAGGTTGCCACCCGGGCGCTGCCGGCCCGCTCCGCAGCCGCCGCCACCCAGCCGTCATCCAGGGTGAAGCTCAGGGAGCAGTGGGTCACATCCGGTCGTTGGGCGGCCAGCCAGCCCTGCATCCGAGGCCGAAACCCGGGCCAGGGAAGGGTGACGGTCTTGAAGCGCAGAGTGGGCCACGCGACCGCGTGGGCGGGGTCGACAGGTACCTGGGAGCCATCTCCACGGGCGTGATGGAAATAGACCTCCGCCCCCCGCCGTCGGAGCCCCCCCACGACCTGCTCCGAGTAGCTGGTCAGGCCGTCGGCGCGGCGGCCCACCGCCTGCCCCAGGAAGGCGACCCTCAGCGGCCGGGCGCCCTCAGCCGTGGTCGAAATCAAGCAGTCTGCCCTCCTGGAAGGGATACCACTGCTCTGGCCAGCGCCGGACCGCCTGCTCGAAGACCTGGAGCACGGGCCGCAGCGCCTGGGCGGGGTCCTCATCGGGGCTGAGTCGGTGGGGTGGGTGGACCTCGATCAGACAGGTGCCGCTGGGGCTTCTGGTGGCAACCACCGGGACGAGCGGGCAACCGGTGCGGGCGGCCAGCATGGAGGGGGCTGATGAGATCCGGGTCCGGTGGCCCAGGAACTCCACCTCCAGACTGGGGGTGTCGCCGGGGATGTCCGCCAACAACGCCACCAGCCCGCCTCCGTGCAGGGCCTCCAGCACCGCTCGCGCCGAGCGCGAGGCGACCACCGCCCGCAGCCCCATCTGCGCCCTGGCCCAGATCACCAGGTCCTGGATGGCGGGCGATCCCTCGTCCGCCATCACCACGGTGAGCGGGAGCCCCACCGCGCTCGACCAGGCGCCGGCGGCATCCCAGGTGCCGATGTGGAACAGGACCACGATCCCGCCCTCCCCGGCAGCCCCCAGCCGCCGCAGGTGCTCGACGCCGAATCCCCGAAACAGGGGCATGAGCCTGGGGCGTGGCAGACGGTGAACGTAGACGAAGTCAAGGCTGGTCCGGGCGTACTCTAGGAAGCTGCGCCGGGCCAGCAAGCGGGCCTGCCGGCGGCCCATCTCCGGGAACACCCTTCGGTAGTTCCTGGCAGCGGCCCGGCGCTGAGCGGGCAGGAGGGCGAAGGCGGCATTGGCGAGCGCGTCCGAGAGCCGGTAGCGCCGGGCGCCGAGCAGGTGGAGCCCGGCGGCGCTGAGGGCGAGCCCGGCTCGCAGCGCCGCCTGCGAGCGCGGCGCTTCCGGCTCGGCCATCTTGAGATTGTCGCAGTTTGCCAGATGGCTCTCCGCCGCCACTGCCGGGCCCGATCGGTCGTCCTGTGGGGACGTGTGTCCATGGCTGGGCCGCATCCTAAGAAGTCGAGACCGAGTTCGTCGCCGGCTTTCAGCACTCGCTCCAGGTGCGTCGCGGGCGGTGACGGGCATCTCTCCAGCAGCGCAAGACGGGTGATTGACCGCGGCTGATCGACGACGGCGGCGAGCTGCTCGCCGCTAGCTCAAGGGTGGTGTCGTCCCGAAGGGGCACCGCTCCCGAAAGGGCCACTCTCGCCTGAGGACCGCATCCGCTCCCGGAAGTGATAGCCACAGCCGGCGCTGGGCAGGCCGCTCGGCAGACGGTGGCCAGCGCCGGAGCTCGACCATCCAACCGCAGGCTCCCCTTGGGATCGTCAGCCCGGCACGGCTCCAGGCCATGGGCCGGAGGCTGGCGTGGCCTGAGATAATTACACGATGGAACTAGTGCTAAAGCTTGGCCTGTGATCAGACCCCAGCGCTCTCCAGAGATGTGGTTGCCGCTCAGGTATCTCGCAACCGGCAAGGCGGCCTGGCTGCTGGCGGCGGTCGGGGTGCCCCTGCTGGCTGCTCATCTGGTTGTCGGCTTCGATGACCCGAAGATCTTCGCCCTCACCCACCTGGTGGTGCTGGGGTGGCTGACCATGACCATCATGGGGGCGCTCTACCAGCTGTTCCCGGTTGCGCTCCAGGCCTCACTGGCGGTACCCGCCGTCGGACGGTGGAACTTCATCTTGTACGCCGCCGGGGTTGCCGGCTTCGTGCCCAGCTTCTATTTCGACTGGACGCCGGGGGTGGCCATCTTCGGCAGCCTGGCGGTGGCCGGCATCGTCATCTTCGCGATCACCCTGCTGCTGAGCTACCCTAGCGTGCGGGCGCGGCATCCCATGGGCCGGTTCGTGCTCTGCGGCCTGGGTTGGCTGGTGGTGGTCATCGGCTTCGGCCTCACCTGGGCGCTGGACTGGCAGTTCCGGTGGTTCAACATCACCCCGAACCTGCTGGCAGCGCACGTCCACGCGGGCCTGGTGGGATGGCTCGGATGCACGCTGATGGGCGTCTCGTACAAGCTGATGGAGCTGTTCGCACTGGCCCACCGGCGCACCTGGAGGTCAGCCTATCTGATCCTTGCCGTTTGGAACGCGGCCCTGGTGGCCCTGATCCTCAGCCTGCTGCTCTGGCCGGGCGGCTGGGAGGTCACCGGCGCAGCCATCGCTCTGGGCGCGACCATGCTCTGGTTCGCCTTCGACCTGGCTCGGATGTGGACCCATCG
>DATKSV010000164.1:0-74789 GCA_035531535.1 Candidatus Nanopelagicaceae bacterium
ACCCCCGTTGCGGAGCACCTGGGGATGGACCATCCCTGACCCCAGGATCTCCATCCAGCCCTTGCCCAGACAGCTGCGACAGCCTGACCCCTGGCAGATGCCGCAAGCGACATCCGCCTCCAGGCTGGGCTCGGTGTAGGGAAAGAAGCTGGCCCGCAGCCGGACCTTGCGCTCGGGCCCAAACAGCGCCCGCAGCAGGTACTCCAGGGTGCCCTTGAGATCGCCCACGGTCACCCCCCGATCGACACAGAGCCCCTCGACCTGGTGAAAGACGGGGATGTGGGTGGGGTCGGGATTGTCCCGCCGGGCGACCTTGCCGGGGACGATGATTCGGAACGGCGGCTCGCCCGCCAGCATGGTCCGCATCTGCACCGGTGAGGTGTGGGTCCGGAACAGCCAGGCCGACTCCGCGCCGGCCAGATAGAAGGTGTCGTGGGTGTCGCGAGCGGGATGCTCCGGGGGCATGTTGAGGAGCTGAAAGTTGTGCAGATCGTCCTCGATCTCGGGACCTCGCACAGACTCGTAACCGAGGCGGGCCATGATGTCCTCGATCTCGCGCACCAGCCGCGCCACCGGATGTTGGTGGCCCCTGTCGAGGCCGGCGCCAGGATGGCTCAGATCCAGCCACTCGCGGTCGGTCTCGGCCGCCTGGCCCACCGAGCCCAGCTCCAGCTGGCGCGCCTGCAGGGCTCGCTGCACCGTTGACTTGGCCAGATTGAAGGCCCGACCCAACTCGGCTCGGCGGTCGCCATCGACCGTCGCCAACGCCCCGGCCCCGGCCGTGATGAGGCCACCATGGCGCGCCATGTACTGGCGCCTGACCAGCTCCAACTGATCCGGGTCGCTCGCCCCGGCGATATCCTCCAGGGCCCTTCGCGCCAGCTCCTGGAGGTCGTCCCCGGTCACTTCGGAGTCACGGTCTCCCGGGCCACCGCGATCAGCTGCGCAAACGCTCCCGGGTCACGCGCGGCCATCTCGGAGAGCTGCTTGCGGGAAATCTCCACCCCGGCTGTGGCCAGCGCGGCCATGAACCGGCTGTAGGGAATGCCAGCCTGGCGGGAGGCGGCGTTGATGCGAGCTATCCATAGACGCCGGAAGTCGCCCTTGCGCTTGCGCCGATCCCGGTACTGGTAGGCGAGCGAATGGAGGACCGCCTCGTTGGCGGGCCGGAAGAGTCGATTGTGGGTCCCGGTAAGGCCGGAAGCCAGCTCCAGTACCCGCTTGTGACGCTTGCGAGCGGTGACGCCCCGCTTGACTCTGGCCATCTATCAGCCCTTCAGATAGGGCGCATTGCGCCGGATCGACTTGGCATCACCGGAGGTGACCGCCTTGACCTGGGCGTAACCCCGCTTGCGCTTGGCGGACTTGTGCTCCAGCAGGTGCGACTGGAAGGCGCCGCGGCGTAGCAGCTTACCGGTGCCGGACAGACGGAACCGCTTCTGGGTCCCCTTATGGCTGCGTATCTTGGGCATCGTCCTTCGAGTCTCCCTTAGCCGGCTTTCTTGGAAGTGGGTTGAGAATCATGATCATATTGCGCCCCTCGAGCAGGGGCATGCGCTCCACCAGGGCCACGTCCTTGACCTCCTCAGCCAAACGCTGCAGTAGCGCCCGACCGATTTCCTGGTGGACCAGTTCGCGCCCCCGGAACATGATAGTGAGCTTGACCTTGTCACCCTCCTCCAGGAAGTGACGCACGTACCCGTACTTGGTCTGAAAGTCGTGCTCGCTGATCTTGGGCCGGAGCTTCATCTCCTTTAGCCGGATGGCGTTGTGCTCTCGCTTGGCCTCCTTCTCCCGCTTGAGGGCCTCGAATTTGAAACGCCCGTAGTCCATCAGGCGGCAGACCGGCGGCTGGGCCTGCGGAGCGACCTCCACCAGGTCCAGTCCTCGCTCCTGGGCCAGGCGCTGGGCCTCCGCCAGGGTAACGATGCCGATCGCCTCGTCCGTGGTGTCGTCGAAGAGCCGGAGCGACGGGATCCGGATCTGGTCGTTGATGCGCAGCTCGCGGAACGCTATGGACGCGCCCTCCTCAGAGTGACTTTGAGTGGCCGATGCTATCACGCAGGAGGCTGGCCCCTGCGCTAAGACCCGAGCCGTTCAGGATTGTGAGGCTTCGTGGCTGAGGCGCTCGACCAGCTCGTCGATCCCCAGCACCACCTGCTCGCCCCCTCTCGTGCTGCGCAGATTGACGGTCCCGGCCTCGACCTCGCGCTTGCCGATGACGGCCAGGTAGGGGACCTTGGCCAGCTCGCCATCACGAATCTTGGCCTGCATCCGCTCCCCCGGGCGGTCCGGCACCTCGGCCCTCAAGCCCGCCTGCTCCAGCCTGGCTGCCACCCCCAAAGCATAGTCGAGCTGGTCGTCGCTGACTGTGATCAGCTGCACCTGAACCGGGCTCAGCCAGACCGGCAGCGCCCCGCCGTAGTGCTCCAGCAGCACCCCGAAGAATCGCTCCATCGAGCCCAGGAGGGTGCGGTGGACCATCATCGGCCGGTGCGCCGAGCCGTCGGCACCGATGTACTCCAGGCCGAACCGCTCGGGCTCATTGAAGTCGAACTGAATCGTGGCGCACTGCCAACGTCGGCCCATGGCATCCCGGATGTGGACATCAATCTTGGGCCCGTAGAAGGCTCCCTCGCCAGGGTTGAGCTTGAAATCAAGTCCCCTGGTCTGGATCGCTCGCTCCAGGGCCGCCTCGGCCAACTCCCACATCTCGTCCTGGCCCGCCGCCTTGCCGGGCTTGGTGCTGAGGTCGATCTCGACCTGGTTGAAGCCGAAGCGCGCCATCATCTCCTGGACCATGTCCAGAACTCCGGCCACCTCCGCCTCGGCCTGGTCCGGCGCGCAGAAGATGTGGGCGTCGTCCTGGGTGAAGCCCCGGACCCGGAGCAGGCCGTGCAGAGTGCCACTGCGCTGGAAGCGGTAGACCGAGGCCAGCTCCGCCAACCTCATGGGCAGCTCCCGATAGCTGCGCCGCCTCGAGCTGAATATGAGAATGTGAAAGGGGCAGCTCATCGGCTTGATCCGGTAGCGCTCCCCCTCCACCTCCATCGGGCCGTACATCTCGTCGGCGAAGAAGCCGAGGTGGCCGCTGGTCTCCCAGAGCTGCTCGCGTGCCACATGTGGGGTGTAGACCAACTGGTAGCCCCGGTGGCGATGCTCCCGCCGCCAGTAGTCCTCGATCACGGTCCTCACGGTGGCGCCGTTGGGATGCCAGAGCACCAAGCCCCCACCCAGCTCGTCCGAGAGGGAGAAGAGGTCCAGTTCCCGGCCCAGGCGACGGTGGTCACGCTTGCGGGCCATCTCCAAGCGCTCCAGATAAAGGTCCAGCTCGGCCTGGCTGTTCCACGCGGTGCCGTAGATGCGCTGCAGCATCGGTTGGGTCTCGTCGCCGTGCCAGTAGGCGCCCGCGGTGTGGAGCAGCTTGAAGGCCGGGATCGCCCCCGCCTCCGGGACGTGGGGTCCCCGGCAGAGATCAAAGAAGCCACCGGTGCGGTAGCAGCTGATCACCTCCCCCTCCGGGATCCTCTCGATCAGCTCCACCTTGAAGCGCTGCCCCAGGCGGCGGAACTCCTGGAGCGCTCCGTCCCGGGAGAGCTCACTGCGCTGGTACTGAGAGTGACGCCCCTGGATCTCGTGCATCCGAGCCTCGATGGCGGGGAGATCCTCATCGCTGAAGTGCGTCCCTCCGGGGAGCAGGAAATCGTAGTAGAAGCCGTCCTCGATCGACGGCCCGATCCCGTATTCGGCGCCGGGAAAAAGCTCGCCCACCGCCGCCGCCATCAGGTGGGCGGTGCTGTGGCGGAGCGTCTCGAGGTCGACAATGGCGCTAGACATGCTTTGAGCAAGATTGTAGGCGTCGCGCCCCGAACTCTCGAGTCGGCCTCCGACGGAGCTTATAATCCGGGCACATCCGAACGGTCGCGGGCGCATAGCTCAGGTGGTTAGAGCGCTACCCTGACACGGTAGAGGCCCCAGGTTCGACTCCTGGTGCGCCCACGCGGGGGTTCCGCCGAGAGCAGTTGTCCACACCGCATCATGGGGAAACGGGGGACAACTCTAAAACCCAAAAATCCTCTCTTTTTGTGGGTTGTTTTGCTATTGACAGGGGCGCCTCGAGGGGCTCTAATATGGCTCTCGTGGCACGCTCTTCAAGGTCTTCTGTGGCGCTCCGCGTCTGTACCCGGGTGGGTTGCCCCAACCTGGTCAAGAAGCAGACCGCGAAGTACTGCAGCGTGCGCTGCTCGGCCGAGGATCCTGATCGCCGCGCCCGGCTCCGCGAGCGCGCCCGCTCGGGTCGAGTGCTGCCCTTGGCTCGCCAGCTCCAACTGGACTTCGACAGTGAGGAGCAGCAACTGGCCAGCCTCGCCACCGGCCGCGAAGAGGTTCCCCAAGGGCTAGCCCGCTGGGCGGTGTGAGATGGCTCCTCAGCTGATCGGGGCGCGCGGGCGGAGCATTGCCTGGGCGGTGCGAATGTCGGCCTGGGTGACGGTCACCATCAGGCTCTGCTCGCAGCGGTGGCAGATCATGTGAAAACCGGTGGGCTCGGGAATGTCTCGAGCCACCTCCTGGCGGAAGCCACACCCCTCGCAGGTGACAACAGCACGCATGCGCCAATTCAAGGCCCTCCCGCTCTCGGGGGACCCTCTTGGCAACAAGCTTCGACATGTCGCTACGCGGCCGTCACCGAAGTGGGGGTTCTGCGACCGGATCCGCCGCCCCAGTCGCGGATTCCCGCCACCACCCCGATCACCAGCAGGGTGAGCCCCATGAAGGCGATCACGTCGCTGGAACCGACCGCGTCGGCGATCGCGCCGGCCACCAGCAGGGGCAGTGCGATCGCCAGGTTGATGGCCAGGAATGCGCCCCCGAAGATGCGCCCCCTGGTGGCATCCTCGGTGGCCTCCTGAATCAGCACCAGACTGGGGATCAGAACCGCCCCCAGCCCGATCCCGAAGAGAACCGCCAGCACTATCGCCAAGGGCACCAGCCCTCCCACCAGACGGACCCTGTCGAGGATGGGGGGCAGAACCCCCAGCACCAGCATCGCCAGGCCGGCGAGGGCCAAACCCCTGACCACGCTGCGCTCGCCGTGGCCAGCCCCCGAGCGGCGGCTCACCACCGTCCCCGCCACCACCATCCCCACCGTGGCCGGCAGCAGCAGGATGTAGCTGTCCTGGGGCCGGCGCAGCAGCACGTGCTGCATGTAGCCTGCGGAGAGGGCGAAGATCGTGAAGACGGTCACCAGGGCCAGGGTCAGCATGCCAAAGGCGAAGGGCAGCACCGGGCTCCTGCGGATCACCAGCCACACCTCCTTGAGCTCCTGCACAGTGCTGGTCTTGGGTTCCCCGCCGGCCTCCACCCGCTGGGGATTGGCGGCCAGCCTGGTGCGGATCATCCAGATCGCGCCCGACGCCGCCATGAAGAGGCCCGCCCCGAAGTAATAGGGCCCCTCCAGCCCCAGCACTCGCTGGGCGATCGAGGCCAGCGGTACCGAGAGCACGATGGTGACCACGATGGTCACGGTGAACAGGGAGGTGGCGGCCGAGATCTGGCTGCGGTCGACCAGGCTGGGAATGCTGGCGGCCTCCGCCGGCGCGAAGAGCTGGCCCACCCCCGCGAACACCAGGGTGATCACATAGAGCGGGATCACCTGGTGCTGAGCGACCCCGGTCAGCTCCAGCGCCGGCACCCCGAGGACCATCACCCCGCGGCTGAGATTGGTCCAGATCATCAGCGTCTTCTTGTCATAGCGGTCGGCGAAGATGCCGGCCGGCACCGAGAGGAACACGGCCGGGATGGTGTAAGCCAGCAGCAGGGCGGCGTCGCTGACATAGAGGTGGGTCAGGGAGTAGATCGAGAGCAGCAGCGAGAAGGCGAAGAACTTGTCCCCCAGCTGGGCCGCCACCTGGGCTCCCCACAGCAGACGGAAATCTCGGTTCTTGAGGGTCTCGCGGAAGCCGGCCGGACCTGGGGTGGGAGGCCGCTGAGTCTCGCCGACCCCCTGGCCCACGGCCGTCATGGCAGGGAATATATCAGCCCTGGGCCCCCGCGCCAGGTCCCACGGTCGCCAGCAGCCGCAGCCACTCCTCCGGGGCCAGCGTGCCCGGGCGGCGCTGAGGGTCGATACCGACCGCTCGCAGCCGGTCGGCCGCCTCCTGGGGGGTGACGCCCAGCGCATTGGCGAGCCCATGATGGAGCTGCTTGCGGCGCTGCTGGAAGATGGGGCGCGCCAACCGCAGCAGGTCGGCCCCGTGGCCGCCGGCCAGATCCGCCCTGGGAGTGACCTGGATCAGCGAGCTGTGCACCTTGGGCGCCGGCCAGAAGCGGTCCGGGGGGATGTCGAACCTAAGCTCCACATCGGCCACCAGCCGCAGGGAGAGGGAGGCCAGCGACCAGTCGCCGGCCGGCGCCGCCAGCCGGTGCGCCACCTCCCGCTGGACCACCAGCAGGCAGGCCCGCGGTGGGGGCACCCAGGCCATCAGTCTGGGCAGGATGGCCCCCGTGATCTGGTACGGGAGGTTGCCCACCACCGTGTACGGAGGGGTCACCGCAAGTTGCTCAGGGCCAAGTTGCAGGGCGTCTCCCAGAATCACCCGAAACCCGGGGAACTCGGCCCGCAGCAGCCCCAGTCCGGCCACGCACGAGGGGTCGATCTCGATCCCCACCAGTGAGCGGCCGGACTCCAACAGCCCCTGGCTGAGTGACCCGAGCCCGCAGCCGATCTCGACAACCTGCCCGGCAGACTCCGGCAGCGCGGCCACAATCGCGTCGCGCACCTCTCGATCGACCAGGAAGTTCTGCCCCATCCCGTGCTGGGGGCTGACCTGGAACCGCCGCGCCACCGCCCGCAAGGTGGTGCGGCTGGACAGGTCGGGCGCGGTCAAGGTGTCTCCCCCAGCGCGCCTCTTCGGCGACCCCACGGCCCCAACCGCCGGCTCATGCCCCCGGCAGGTGGAAGAAGTCCCGGGTGTTCTCCGAGGTGGCTCTGGCCAGGGTCTCGAGGCACTCTCCGCGCAGCACCGCCAACCAGCTGGCGGTCGCCCGCACCAGGGCGGGATGGCAGAGCTCCCCGCGGTGCGGCGACGGAGCCAGGAAGGGGGCATCGGTCTCCACCATGAGACTGGCTGCCGGGACCACCCGGGCCGCTGCTTGGAGATCGTGGGCCGACTTGAAGGTCAGGTTGCCGGCGAAGGACACCCACATAGCCCGCCGCTGGGCCTCCTCAGCGAACTGGGCGTCCCCTCTGAAGCAGTGCAACATGGCGTTGACGGCAGGAGCCCGATCGAGCACCTCGAGCAGGTCAGCGTGCGCCTGGCGCTGGTGGACCACCACCGGTTTGCCGAGCTCCGCAGCCAGCTCGAGCATCATGGCGAACATTTCCCGCTGCAATGCCGGTGGGGTCTCCATGTAACCCTCCCGAAACTTGTAGTCAAGCCCGATCTCGCCAACTCCGACCGCCTTGGGATGACTCAGCAGCGAGCGCAGTTCCTCCAGTTCCAAGCCTGTCGGGGGCCGGCGATTGACAGGATGCCAGCCGACGGTGAAGTAGACCTCGGGATGGCGCTCGGCCAGCTCCTTGGCCTGTCGGCTATCGTCCAACCCATCCCCGCTGGTGACCACCTGGTGCACCCCCGCCAGGTGCGCCTGGGCGAGCGCGTCCGCGACTGCAAGCCCCCGGCGGGCCAGCTCGTCAAGGTGGCAGTGAGCGTCCACCAACACCGTCTCAGCCAACTTTTCGACCCGGCTTGGGACCGGCTTCAACCACCACCGTGCACTCTCCCCTGGGCGGTGATGACTCAAAGTGGGCCGCCAGCTCCGCGGCGGTGCCCAGGTACCAGCTCTCATGGAGCTTGGAGATCTCGCGGGCGACGGCCACGCGCCGATCACCCACCACCTCCGCCGCCGCCATGAGGGTCGCCGCCAGTCGATGGGGAGACTCGTAGAAGACCAGGCCCAACTCCGGCGAGATCGCCAGCAGGCGCAGCATCCTGGCCCGGGTCCTGGGCAGGAAGCCAAGGAACGTGAAGCGGTCGGCCCGCAGCCCACTGGCCGCCACCGCCGCCACCAGCGCCGACGGCCCGGGGACTGCCAGCACGGTGTGCCCAGCTGCCCTGGCCGCCGCCACCACCTCGCGGCCGGGGTCGCTCACGGCCGGCATGCCGGCGTCCGACACCAGCGCCACCTCACCGCGATCCAGCGCCTCCAGAACCTGGGCCACCCGCTCTCGCTCGCGATCGCCCGGGAGCGAAATCAGCCGCGGTCTGGCTCCGATTGACCGCAGCAGGATGCCGGTGTGACGAGTGTCCTCGGCCACCACGACCGGCACTCGCCCCAGGATCTCGGCCGCCCGGGGCGAGAGGTCACCCAGGTTGCCGATGGGGGTCGCCACCACCTGCAGGACTCCCATCGGCAGATCAATGCCCCCAGTCGCGGGGATATCTGAAGTCGAGGTCGATGGTCCGCGACGAGAGCTTGGCGATCAGAGGCGGCCGCCTTTTGAACTGGTTGCGGCGCACCCGGTCGCGCACGGTTCGCACCAGCTCGGCGGGGAATCCCATCGCCACCACCTCCTCCTCGGGGCAGCGCTGATCGACCAGGTGGAAGAGGACGCGGTCGGCCTGGGCGTAGCTGAAGCCCAGGTCCTGCTCATCCATCTGCCCTTCGAACAGGTCGGCGGAGGGCGCCTTTCGGATCAGGCTGGAAGGCAGCCCCAGATACTCGGCCAGCTGGTAGACCTGGGTCTTGTAGAGGTCGCCGAGCGGATTGAGGGCGCTGGCCATGTCGCCATAGAGGGTGCCGTACCCGAGCAGGAGTTCGGACTTGTTGGAGGTTCCCAGCACTAGCGCCGTCCGCTCCTGGGAGAGGTCGTAGAGCACCGACATCCGCTCCCGGGCCATCTTGTTGCCGCGCCGGTTGCGGTCGTCGGTGGGCTGAGTGGCGAAGTACGCGTCCACCTGCGGGCTGATGTCGACCACCATCAGCTCGACCTCCAGGTGGGCCGCCAGCAGTTGCGCGTCGGCCAGGCTCTCGGGCGAGCTCTGCCGGTAGGGCATGGCAACGCCCAGGCTCGCCGAACGCCCCAGCGCCTTCACCGCCAAGGCGAAGGAGAGCGCCGAGTCGATCCCGCCAGAGACCCCCACCACCACCCCGTGGGCACCCACCTTGAGCACCTCGTCAGCGATGAAGGCGGCCAGGATCCGGGTGCAGAGCGCGGGGTTTATCTCCAGTTCAGACATCACCCGGGTCCACCTTAAGTTGCTGCCAGAGCACGTCCTCGCGCTCATCCCGGAGCAGGGGATAGGCTATCCGCATCCGTCGGAGCAGGCCCCTGTCCAACTCGGCTCTGAGGATAGTGGGCTGGTCCCCGGCCGGCTCCCCCCCCAACAGCCCGCCATCTGGACCCAGCACCCGGCTGCCGCCCCAGAAGTAGTGGCCGTCCTCGAAGCCGACCCGGTTGCAGTAGGCGAGGAAGGTGGTGAACAGGGCGGCATAGGTCTTGGTCATCGCGCCCCACAGCGCCGCGGTGCCCAGCTCGGCCTGGCCGCCGGCGACGCCCCGCCCGGGGCTGGCGGAAGTGCAGATGATCAGGTCAGCCCCGCCCCGGCTGAGCAGATAGGCTGAACTCGGGTGCCAGAGGTCCTCACAGATCAGGATTCCCAGCCGCCAGCTCCCCCCGCCGGCCAGGGGCAGGTCAACCGCCTCGAAGCGACTGCCCGCGGCCAGGTAGCGCTGTTCGTCGAACATGCCGTAGGTGGGCAGGTAGACCTTGCGGTGGACATGCACGATTCGCCCCTCGGCGATCAGGATGGCGGCGTTATAAAAGCGATGCGCCGGAGATTCCAGCACCGCTCCCACGACTGCGCTGCCCCGCCCCACCGCCTTGATCAGGCGGCCCATCTCGGGACCCTCCAGGCGGATTGCGATCTCCGGCACGAGGTCCTTCAGGAAGTAGCCGCAGAGACTGAGTTCGGGAAACACCACCAGATCCTCGCCCCGGGCCACCTCCTGGGCGAGGACCTCACAGGTCCATTCCAGGTTGGGGCCGAGGTCTCCCAACCTGGGGGCATGCTGGACCAGGGCCATGCGAAGCCGGTGCTGCTGGGTCACTTCACCTCCACTCTGCCGAGTATGAACCGACCCACCACCTCGGCCACCTCAGCCACCGGGTCGTAGTTGAAGGTGGCCCGGGGCAGCGCCTGCACGAAGCTCTCCCCATAGCTGCGTTCCAGGATCCGAGGATCGCAGATGACCACGGCCCCGCGATCGCCATGGCCTCGGACCAGCCGGCCGAAGCCCTGCTTCAGGCGCAGCACAGCCTCGGGAAGGGCCAGCTGGGCGAAGGCATCCGAACGGCCCCGGGACCGGGCCTGGTAGATGGGGTCGGTCGGAACCGGGAAGGGCAGCTTGTCGATGACCACGCATTGGAGCACGTCACCCGGCAGGTCGATCCCCTCCCAGAAGCTACTGGTCCCCATCAGCACGGTGCGGGCATTGTTGCGGAAGTTGCGCAGCAGTTGGTTGCGAGTGCCGTCCAACCCCTGCCCCAGGACCACGATTCCGCGGCTGTTGAGGCGGGAACGGAGCTGGGCGTGAACCTCGCGCAGGGCGGCGTAGCCGGTGAACAGCACCAGGGTCCGGCCCCCCAGGGTCTCGGCCACCTCGGCCACCAGCTGGGCCACCACCCCGGCGTGCCGGGGATCGCCGTGCCCGGGCATGCCGCGGGGCAGGCAGCAGAGCGACTGATGGAGGTAGTCGAAGGGAGACGCCAGGATCAGCTCCTCTGCCCCCTCCAGCCCCAGCCGCTCCCTGAGGTACTGAAAGGAGCCGGCGATGGCAAGCGTCGCCGAGGTAAGCACGGCTGTCTCGCAGTGATCGAACAGCTGCTCGCGCAGGGTTTGCGCAACCGCGACTGGAGCGGTCCTGAGCACCGCCCGATCGCCCCTCTCCAGTTCCACCCAGACCACCTGTCCAGAAGCCGGCCCCGGTTCGGCGGCGGCCTCCGCCAGCGCCTGGGTGAGCAGTCGCGCCATTCCCTGAAGGGCGTCCGCCGCCAGGGAGCACTCGCGGCCGGCATTGTCGGGCTGGGGCCAGAGCGCCCCCTGCAGCGACTCGCTCTGGGCGGCTGTGCGCAGGGCCGCCACGGCGGCCTCCAGCTCCCGCACCGTCTTGTGCAACGACTTGGCGCAGCGCTGCCAGGCGGGCTTGCCGGCCTGGCGACGGTCGACGACCACGTGGGCCGTGCCTCCGGCTCGGGCCGAGTCCGCCGCGGCCAGGGCTCTCAGGTCGCCGAAGCCGGCGGTCGCCGCCTGGCGGGCCGACTTCAGCCTGGTCGGCAGGTCCCCAGATCCCAGTTCGGGCAGGCGGTCAATCACAGCCAGCAGCGACCGCAGGTTGAGGCGCTGGCTCTGCGCCTGGGTGGCCGCCTCCTCGAGATGATGGGCCTCGTCCACCACCAGCCGGTGGAACTCGGGCAGAACCGTGCCCCCACTGTCGGCGTCGGCCAGCAGCAGCGCATGGTTCACCACCACCAGGTCGGCTTCTCTGGCATCCAGCCGGGCCCGTGCCATGAAGCAGCGACGGTCTCGCCAGTTGTGGCAGGCGGGCCCCAGGCAATCGTCCACGTTGGAGCCCACCATCTCCCAGAACTCGCTGTCCCGCCCCGCCAGGCGCAGCTCCGTTCGGTCGCCAGTTGAGGTCTGCTGCGCCCAGACCACCAGCCTAACTTTGAACTTGAGCTCGTCCAGATCCAGGTGGCGACCGGCGGGACGAGCGCGCAACCAGCGCTCCATCCGGCGCAGGCTGAGGTAGTTGCCGCGGCCCTTCAGGACGACGGCTCTAACCGGCAGGGGTCTGGCCGTCTCCAGGATGGGCAGGTCCTTGGCCATCAGCTGCTCCTGCAAGGTGATGGTGTGAGTGGAGATCACGACCCGCTCCCCCCTCCGGGCGGCCCACTCACGCGCCGGCAGCAGGTATGCCAGCGACTTGCCGACGCCGGTGCCCGCCTCAACCAGCAGCTCCTGGCCCCGGTTGAAGGCCTGGGTCACCGCCACCGCCATCTGCTGCTGCTCCTCACGCAACTCGAATACGGGATCCGCCCGAGCCAGTGGCCCATCGGCGCCCAGGGCGTCCACGATCCATCTGGCATCTAGCGGACCGGCATCGGCTGGCTCCCGCCCGATCGGACCTTGCGCCCGGGCCGGCGGAGCTGCCTGCGGCGCTGCGGCGGGATCGAGCTGCGCGGCCATGAACTCCCCCGACGTCCACCCCTGGCCCAGGCATAGGTCCCGCACCCGTTGCTGGAGTTGCCCCGGCATCTCCCGCACCACCGCCACCAACCGCCAGAGCAGCATCCGGGTCGCTTCGGCGTCCGAGAGCGCCCGATGGGGGTTGTCGTGAAGCAGATGAAAGGACCGGCCCAGTTCCTCCAGGCTGTGGCTGGGAGCCGCCGGCAGGAAGACCCGGGCCAGTTCTGAGGTGTCCACGGCCGACCGGCGGGCGAAGACATCGGGCAGGATCTCCGCGCAGAAGGCGAGGTCGAAGCTGATCCCATGGCCGACCACCAGGCAGCCATCACAGAACATCGCCAGCTGGGCAACCCCCTCTTCCGGGGTTGGCTGTCCGGCTAGATCCGAGTCGCGTAACCCACACAACCGCTGCACCACCAGCGGCAGCGGGATGCCGGGGTCGGTGAGAGTCGAGAAGGTTTCCACGACGCCCTCCCGGTCGAACTTGACCGCGCCGATTTCGATGATCCGATCCGACCGTGCCGAGAGCCCGGTGGTCTCG
This sequence comes from Candidatus Nanopelagicaceae bacterium, assembly GCA_035531535.1. GTDB lineage: Bacteria > Chloroflexota > Dormibacteria > Aeolococcales > Bog-877 > AG-12. The sequence continues at coordinate 12,790 of DATKSV010000164.1, forward strand.
AGATCGAAGGCGACATAGCGCGGCTCTGACCGGGCCCCTAAGTCATCCATCACTTCGACCGGCAGTCTTATGCATCCCCAACCTAGGTGGTCAGCCCGGACCCTGAGCGCGGCACCGCGCCAGCACCAGGTCCACCACCTCGGCGGCGCTCACGCCCTCGGTGTCGATGACCACCGCGCCGGGCGGGATGGTCAGGGGGCTGTGCTTGCGAGTCAGGTCAAGATGGTCCCGGCCCACCACATCCTCACGGACCAGAACCTCCGGGGCACCCAGGCCACGCCGCTGGAACTCGACCCGGCGCCGCTCCAGACGAACCTCCTCGGGCGCTTCCAGGTAGAACTTGCAGCGCGCGTCGGGAAACACTGCGGTGCCGGTGTCGCGGCCGACGGCCACGGCTCCCCCCGATCCGGCGGCGCGCTGCAGCCCGAGCAGAGCCCGCCGCACAGGCGCCTGGCTGGCGACGTAGGCGAGCAGCGGGGCCAGGCCCGGCTGCCACAACTCCAGATCCAGGCTTCGGCTCCCCACCCGCGCCCGCCAGCCTTCCGCCCCAGGATCGGTGTTGACCTCGACCGAGAAGTGCTGAGCCAGCTCGGCCAGGCGATGGTGGTGGCCGACGGCAATCCCCTCTGCGGCCGCCGCAACGGTCAGGGCCCGGTAGAAGATCCCGGTGTCGACGAAGGGCAGCCCCAGACGAATCGCCACCTGCCGGCCCACGGTCGACTTCCCCACCCCCGCCGGGCCGTCGATGGTGATGACTGCAGAGGAGCTCAAGCCATTCCCGCCGCGGTTCGCAGGCGGGCCACCTCGGATCGGCTCAGCTCCCGAGTGGTTCCCTCCGGTTGCGTGCCGAGTCTTACCCCGGCGATCTCGACCCGCTCCAGGTCGATCAGCCGGACCCCCACCGCGGCGCACATGCGGCGGAGCTCTCGGGGCCTCCCCTCCGCCAGGGCAACCTCGAGCACGGTCCGGCGCGAACTCTGGCGCAGGATCTTGACTGAGATGGGGTGGGTCGGGCCATCCTCCAGCACAGGACCCTGCTGGAACTGCTCGAACTCGGCAGTTGAGATGGGTCCTTGCAGGGTCATCCGATAGGTCTTGGGCAACCCGTACCGAGGGTGGGTGAGGCGCAACGCCAGGTCACCGTCATCCGTGAGCAGGATCAGGCCGCGCGAGTCCAGGTCCAGCCGCCCCACCGGGAACAGGCCGCCGGGGTCCTGGACCAGTCCCATGACCGTGGGGCGGCCCCCGGGGTCCCGGACGGTTGAGACAACCCCTGGGGGCTTGTTGAGGGCCAGATAGCGCCGTGGCGCGCGGCCTCCGCTGACCCTCCGGCCGTCCACCGCGATCAGGTCCACGTCAGGGTCGATCAGACAGCCATTCGGGGGCGGGGCCTCTCCGTTGACGGTGACCCGGCCATCCGCCACCAGCCGGTCGCTGCCGCGCCGGGAGGCGACCCCCGACCTGGCCAGCCAGCGGCTCAGGCGCTCAGACGGCATCGGAGTCCGCCACCTCGGCGGCTCGGCTCAGCCAATCGCCCCCCTCACTGCTCGGAAGTGGCGGCAGGTCCTCGATCGCGGGGATCCCGACCACCTGCAGGAATCTCATGGTGGTACCGAAGAGCCGGGCCCTGCCGGGCCCGTCCGAGCGGCCGACCTCGGCCACCAGGTCATGGCGCAGCAGCCTCTCGATCACCGCATCACAGTTGACCCCGCGGATGGCCTCGATTGCCGCTCGCGAGATGGGCTGGCGGTAGGCGACGATCGCCAGCGTCTCCAGGGCCGGGCGCGACAGGCGACCGGCCACCTCGGGTCGCAAGGCCCGCTCCACCGCCCAGGCAACGCTCGGATGACTGACCAGCTGCAGCTCCCCCTGATGGTTCTGAAGCATCAGTCCGGTGCCCCCCAGCAGAGAGGTGGCGAGCTCGACAGCACGCCGCATCTCCTCCGGGCTGAGGTCCAGCGACCGGGCCAGCTCCACCGCGGCGATCGGCTCAGCCCGCACGAACAGCACCGCCACCAGAGCCTGGGCAGCGTCCTCGGCAATCGGCTCAGCCGCCACCTGGCCACTCCACCAGAATCGGCTCGTCGGGACCGCCCTGGCTGCAGGACGCCTCGCCATTCCAGAGCAGCTCAAGCAGCGCCAGGAAAAGTGCGATCGCCTCCATCCGATCCCGGGCGGACCGGAACAGCTCGTCGAAACGCATCGTCCTTTGGTCGGCCAGGAGCTGGCGGAGCTCCACCACCTTGTCCTGCACCGAGAAGCGCGGCAGCGTGAAGTGGAGTTCGTCGCGCTCGGGAAGCCTGGCCAGCAGCTCTCCGAAAGCCAGCGCCAGGGTCTCCGGGCTCAGGTGCAACGAAGCTCGCGGTTCCACCGGCAGCCCCAGCACCCTCAGAAACGCCTTGGGCCCCGCGCTGGCGTCGGCCAGAAGCACCCCCGCCGCCGCCTTGAAGATCCGGTACTCCTCGAGCCGCTCTGAGGGGTCGGGCTCCAGCTCCAGAGGCAACCCACCACTGAGCGCGTCCTCCGAGGCCTCCTCCAGTCGCCGACCCATCTTGAGCTCCAGCAGCCGGGTGAGCTGCTGGAGGGACTCCGCCGCCCAGAGCAGGTCAACTCCGTCACCTCCGGCCTCCACCTGTTCGCGGAGCTGGCAGCTGAGCTCGGAGAGCCGCAGAGTGCTGAGATCCGAGCCCGGAACCCTGGCCTCCGCCAGCATCTCCGTCAGCCGCTCAAGCTGTGCCACCTCCTCGGCGGTCGCCACCGGTCCGAGCCCTCAGCCGGCCTGAGGGACGGCTGAGCCAAAGTGGCGAAGCTTGGCGACGCCGCCACCAGACAGCGCCCCAGCCGTGGTCGGCCACTGGGAAACCGAGATCCCCAGGCCGATATCGGAGCCGGAGTCCAGCTGCCAGAAGTCTCCCATCGCCGCCACGTTACCACCGCGCCCGGCCGACGCCGGCCCGCTCCCCACGGCCGGATGCCGCCAAGTCGCCGACCGCTGGTCCCGGCGGCGCCCCTGGCCGGGCATCCGCCTTTGGCTGGCCTTCGCTGCTGGCAGGACCGAGACGCCAGAAGTGCCGAGCTCCGGGATCCCGCCCCTTGGCAAACTACCCGCCAACGGCTGCGAGCAGCTCGGCAGCGTGATGGCGCGCGACCCCGGGGGTGGCGTCTCCGGCCAGCAGGCGGGCCAGCTCGTCCACCCTGGCGTCGCCCACCAGCGCAACCACCTCGCTTCGAGCTCTCCCGTCCCGCTCCGACTTCAGCACCCGTAGGTGGGTGGCGGCGCGGGCAGCAATCGGGGCCAGGTGGGTGACGCAGATCACCTGACGACCGGCGGCGACCTTGAGCAACAGGTCTCCCACCCGATTGGCCGCCTCACCGCCCAGGCCCTGGTCGATCTCGTCGAACACCACAGTTCCCACCCCGGACTGACCGCTCAACCGCGCCAGCAGGGCTAGCGCGACCCGAGCCAGTTCGCCTCCCGAGGCAGCTTCGGACAGAGGCCGCGGCTCGTCTCCCGAGTTGGCTGCCAGGTCGAAGGAGACCCGGTCCCACCCCTCCCGTGAGCACGCCCAAAGCGTCCCGTCGGGGCCGGCCACGCCGGCGTCGTCCGGACGCCGCCAGAGGCGAATCAGAAACCTGGCGCTGGGCATGAGCATGCTGTGAAGGTCAGCGGTGACCGCCTGCTGCAGCCTGTCGGCGGCGTCCTGGCGAAGTTTCGATAATCGGCCGCACGCCCGTCCCAACTCCGCCTCCAGGGTGTCCGCCTGGAGCTGGATCTGGTCCAGGTCGAGAGCCAGACCTCCGCGCTCCTGGAGGAGGGCGGCCGCCTGGTCCCGGCGCTGGATGGCCGCTTCCAAGGAGCCGCCGTGGCGGCGCGACAGGCGCTCCAGCAGCGACAGCCGGTCCTCAGTCTCCGCCAGCCTGGCGGCGTCGTCGGGCAGGTGGTCGAGGTACGAGCCGAGCTGAAGCTCAAGCTCCTGGAGAACCCGGACTACCTCCTCGGCCTGACCGACCGCGGTGTCCAGTTCAGGGTCGATCCCTCGCGCTCCGCGGCTCCCCTGAAGGGCGCCGGCGAGTTGCTCCGCTGCCCCGGAGCCGTCGTCCCCCCCGACCGCCCGGTGGAGCAACTGAGCGGCCTCGCGAAGTCTCTCCCCATGGGCCAGGCGCTCCCGCTCCTGGCGCAGCTCGACGTCCTCCCGGGGGCGCAGGCCCGCGGGGCCAAGCTCGGCCAGGTCCAGCTCGGCCAGCGCCAGCTCACTCTGCTCCAGATCGCGCAACCCTACCAGGCGGTCGCGCTCAGCCAGCAACTGGGCTCGCCGGTCCCACAGCGCGGCCATGGCGGACATGGCGGCCACCATGGCACCGCCGGCAAAGGCGTCCAAGCCCGACCGCTGCTCAGACTCCCGCAGCCAGCGACTGGAGGATCCCTGGCCGTGGACCTCAAGAAGCTGCTCCCCGATCTCTCGAAGGCTGGCGGCCGGAGCGAGTGCGGAGTTGATCCGGCCCGAGCTTCGACCACTCGCCGCGAGCTCGCGGCTCAGCACCAGGACATCTTCGTCGAGGATGCCAAGGGCGCCCAGAGCCTGGCTGACGCTAGGGCCCAACTCGCTGAAGGCGGCCGCCGCCACGGCGCGTTCCGCCCCGGCCCGGATCAGGGCCGGGTCCCCCCGGTTCCCGAGCGCCAGGGAGAGGGCCGCCAGCAGCACCGATTTGCCAGCGCCGGTCTCCCCGGTGATGGCATTAAGGCCCGGCCCGAACTTGGCCGTAGCCAGCTCGACGACCGCCAGGTTCTCGATCCTGAGCTCCCCGAGCAACGTCAGCTCAGCTGCTCTGGGTCCGGGCTATCGCCGCCCTGGCCACCGACCCAACCGGGTCGTCGCTGGGGTAGGGCAGCTTCAGGACCGTCCCGAAGCCGGTCTTGACCCGCAGCCGCTCGAAGAAGCCTGGCGTCCCGGGGGGCCGGATGAATGCCAGCTGGGGTCCGCGCCCCACCACCAGACGGCTCCCCGCCCGCATCCGACCCCAGCTGATCCCGTCGGCGGCGACGCCCGCCTCACCCAAGACCACCTCGATCGCCACATCGAGGCTGTCTGGGATCACTAAGGAACGGCTCACCAGGGCGTGGGGGTTCAGTGCGGTCAGCACCAGGGCCGCCACCTCTGGGTCCAGGGGTGGGCCCCCAGCCGACAGTGAGTACGCGGTTGAGCCGATGCTTGTCGCCACGATCATCCCATCGGCATCGAACTCACCGACCACCTGGTGGTCGGTGGTCAATCGCATCCGGATGAGGCTGAACCCTTCCGCCTTGACCACCACCTCATTGACCGCCACCGACAGTTCGGCGCCCAGACCGTCAGGTTGGGGGCCAGAGATCGCGGCCCTCAGCGTGCGGCGCATTTCGGTGCGGCAGCGGCTCTCGATGAAGGCGGTGATTGCTGTCGGCAGCTCGTCTAGCTCAACGCTGGTGAGAAACCCCAACTGACCCCGGTTGACCCCGAGCAACGGGATTCCGGACGGAGCCGCCAGTCGAGCCGCAAACAGGAGGGTCCCGTCGCCTCCGATGGATACCAGCAGTCGGAGGCGGTCGGCCTGGGCTAGGATCGGGCCCTCCGGCCGCACCTGGGCCACCACCGGCTCCAGGCCGGCGGCACGGACGACCTCCAGCGCCCGGAGCAGGGCTGGAGAATGCGGCGACGCCCGCAGATGGAGCAGGAATCCGATCGCATCCCGTTCGCTGGCGCTCAAACTCTCCCCTTTTATCGCAGGCTCTCGGCTGGTCTCACGCCTCCAGGATGTTAGGTCCTCGCCGACCTGTCCAGGCGGCTCAACGGCTCCGATTCGGCCAGGTCCGCACGCCCCTTGGTCAGAGCGTCATTCCGATCACGAAGCCGAGGATGACCCCGGCCAACACCTGAAACGGGGTGTGCCCGAACAGCTCCCGCACTCGCTCATACCGGAGCCCGAGATTGCTGCGCAAGTCCTCGATCATCTGGTTGAGAATCAATCCCTGCTGGCCAGCGGCCCGGCGCACACCGGTGGCATCGTAAACCACCACCACCGTCAGGATCGCTGCCGCGGCGAATAGCGGCGACCCGGTGCCGAGCCTGCGGGCCAGGATCGTGGTCAGGCACACCGTCATGGCAGTGTGGGAGCTGGGCATCCCCCCAGAGAGCCCGATCGATCGGATGCTGAAGCGATGCCTTTTCCAGGAGTCGGTCAGCACCTTGAGAAGCTGGGCAACCGCCCACGCCAGGACCGGGATCCAGACGAATTGGTTCGAGAACAAAGCCGCCATCAGGCCGCCTCAGCCGGCGCCGCCATCCTCTGGTCGCGCCTCGAAGGGAGTCTCCTCCAAAGCGCCGTCGGGGCCGGCGGCGAGCTCGGTGACCCGTTTCTCCGCACCATCAAGGAGGGAGGCACAACGGCGCACCAGTCCCACCCCGCGCTCGTAGAGCGCCATCGCATCCTCCAGCGCGACCCTGCCATCCTCCAGGTTGGCCAGCACCTGGTCCAGCTCCCCCAAGGCGCTCTCATAGTCGAGGTCGCTGGTCTCGGCCGCCGCGGTCATGAAGGCATCCGGGTCACGCTCCATTTCACACCACCTCCTGGTTGGCCTCGACCGCGGTCACCCGGCTGCGCAAGGTCCCCCGGTGCAAGCGGGTGACGACGTCCGCTCCGGGCGCGACTTGGGCACCATCCCGGATCACCTGCCCGGTGTCGCTCCGAAAGGTTATCGAATAGCCACGGCCCAGCACCGCCAGCGGACTGAGGGCCTCCAGCCTACCAACTCGCCCGGCAAACTCCTCGCGGGCCCGCAGCAGGCGGGGCCCGGGGCCGCTGGCGGACAGGCTCTGATTACGCGACCGCAGAGCCAGGCCCTCCTGCCGCAGGATTCGGCGGACCGCGGCGGCGAGCCGCACCTGAGCGCGATCCAGGTCCTGGCGGCCCGACTCAATCCGCGCCAGCGGGGCCATCCTGGCCAGCCTCACCTGGCGCTGCCTGAGGCCCTCTCGTTCGACTTGGAGCCAGCCGAGGCCGCCCCGGCGCAGCCGCAGGCGCCGCGCCGCCAGCTCGGCTCTGAGCGCCTCCAGGTCGGGAACCACCAGCTCGGCGGCCACCGAAGGGGTGGGCGCGCGTAGATCTGCCACGTAGTCGACCACGGTGGTGTCGGTCTCGTGGCCGACCCCGGCGACGACCGGATGGGGGCAGGCGGCGACAGCCCGCGCCACCAGTTCCGAGTTGAAAGCCTGCAGGTCCTCGAGCGAACCTCCGCCCCTCACCAGCAGCACCACATCCACGTCGGACCGCCCCGCCAGCTCCAGGGCGGCCGCGATCGCCGTCGGGCTTCCCTCGCCCTGAACCAGGGTCGGCACGACCACCACCTGGGTGATCGGGCAGCGCCGCCGGACCACATGGATGACATCTCGGATGGCGGCGCCTCGACCGGATGTCACCACCGCCAGCCGCCGGGGTAGTAACGGCAGGCGGCGCTTGCGGTCCGGGGCGAACAATCCCTCCGCCTCGAGCTTGGCCAACAGCTGCTGGAAGGCCAGCGCCAGCGCGCCCACCCCGGTGGGCTCCAAGCGGTCCAGGTAAAGCTGGAGGTCGCCCCTGGAGGCGTAGGTCGAGACCTTGCCGTGAGCGATCACCTGCTGGCCGGTGACGGGCTCAAAGGCGAGGCCCTTGGCCTGGCCGCGGAACATCACCGCCTTGATCGATGACTGCTCCGGCTGGCGACAGTCCTTGAGGGTGAGGTAGTGATGGCCGGCGGCGGAGTGAGTGTGCGTCCCGATCTCAGCCTCGACCCAGACGTCCTGGAGGTCCGGGTCCTCCTCCAGATCAGCCCTGATCAGGGAGTTGAGCTCTCCCACCTGCAGGATCCGGACGGGCGTCAACATGGCTGCACCCGAGGCCTCAGGCCGCCGTCGTCTGGGCGACCTTACCCAGCAGGCCGTTGACGAACCTGCCGGCCTCCTCGCCCCCCATCTGCTTGGCCAGGATCACCGCCTCGTCAATCACGACCGCCACCGGATCGCTGCGCCGCCAGCCCAGCTCCTCGGTGGCGAGCCGCAGCACGGCCCGCTCCAAGCCACCCATCTGGTCCAGCTTCCAGTGAGAGGAGCAGGCGGCGAGGGTCAGGTCGATCTGCTCCCGATGGCTGATAACCCCCTCCACCAGCTCCTCGGCGAATCTTCCAGATGCCGGGGACAGCTCGGCCTCGACCAGGTGGTAGGCGAGTGGGGAGCGCCAGTCGCCGGGCTGCAGCTCAAGCTGGAAGAGGACCTTGAGGGCCACCTCACGAGCCCGATGACGCGGTCCCGAGGTCATCCAGCGTCCATTTCCGCGACCCGCAGGTTGACCTCGATCACCTCCAGCCCCAGCATTTTATGGATGTCGTCACCGACCCTTTGCTGAAGTTGTTCCGACAGCTTGGGCAGCGAGGCCTCGGGGGTGATCGCAATACAGAGCTCCACCCGGATCGCGGCCGACCCGACCATCTCCAGCCGCACCCCGCGATGTCCGTGCTGGCGGCGCAAAAGCCGGGGCACCGACATCCCGGCCGGGTCACACATGGCAGCCACCCCGGGCGTCTCGAGGGCCGCCATGGCGGCGATCGTCGACACCACCTCGCTGGCCACACGGACCTTCCCCAAGGGCTGCTCGCGCAGCCCCGGCGCCAGGTTCACTGAGCCCGCTCCAGGTACTTGCCGGTCCGGGTGTCGACCTTGATCCGATCCCCCACGGCCACGAACAAGGGCACGTCGACAATCGTGCCCGTCTCCAGGGTGGCCGGCTTGAAAGTTCCGGTGGCGGTGTCACCTTTGAATCCGGGATCGGTCTGGGTCACCTCCAGAGTGGCCGAGATGGGCACCTCCACTCCGATCACCTTCTCGTCATACCGAAGCAGGAAGAGGTGGTCGGACTCTCGCAGATAGCGGGCGGCCTCACGGAACTCCTCCGCGCTGAGGGTGAACTGCTCGAAATTGTTGGTATCCATGACCACGTGCTGGTCGCCATCGTGATACAGGTATTGGACCTCCATCTTCTCTATACGGGCCCTGGGAAACCGCTCCTCGGGCCGGAAGGTCTCCTCGGTCACCGACCCGGTGGTGACGTTGCGCAGGCGGGTGCGGACAACCGCGGTGCCGCGGCCCATCTTGATGTGCTCGAAGGAGAGCACCTCCATCAGCTGGCCATTGCGCTCCATGGTGGTGCCCGCCCGAAGTTCCCCGGCGTTGATCATCGACAGACTCCTTGCTCTTTGCCCTTGGGTTCGGGAGCCTGGTCCGCCCCGCGGGGCCGGTCTCCCATCCTCGGCCGCATTCCCGGTCGATCCGCCGAGGACCGCATGATGATGGCAGCTTCCATGGTGTGACAGCCGCGAACCGCTTCCGTCAGTGCTGGTAACGAGGGCTAGCCGCGCTTCGCTACAGGCTCTTCATGCCCTGGTGCAGATCCGCGATCTCAGGGCCCGCGTCGACCGCTTAGCCTCGATGGCATGAGCGCCAGCCCGGTCTCGATACCGCTCCACGCCGACCGGGCCGGCACCCTGCCCAGCTCGGTGGTGATCGCAGCCCTCTCCCGGGCCTTGGACCTAGCCGAGGGTGAGCCCATGGGCCACGCCATCCGCGCTTGCTGGCTGGGCATGCGCCTGGCGGACTGGATCGGGCTGGGCCCCGACGAACGCCAGGACCTCTACTATGCCCTGCTCCTCAAGGACGCCGGCTGCTCGGCCAACGCTTACAGCGTAACCCATTGGTTCGCCGCCGACGACCGCTCCACCAAGGCCCAGCTCAAGGTCTCGGATTGGAGCAGCCAGTGGCGCTCCGTCCTGTTCGCGATCCGCCAGACCGCACCCGCGGCTCCGATCACGCGCCGGATGGCCCAGCTGGTCTCGCTGGGGACCAGGGGCCCGAGCCTGGCCAACGAGCTGATTTCCGTGCGCTGCACCAAAGGCGCCGAGCTGGTCCGCCAGCTCGGGTGGGCCGAGCCGGCCGCGGAAGCCGTCCTCAATCTCGACGAGCACTGGAACGGCTCCGGCCGGCCCCGGGGACTCAAGGGCGAGGAGATACCTTTGCTGGCTCGGATCGTGCTGCTCTGCCAGACCGCCGAGATCTTCTGGCGCCACGGCGGACGCCGCAGCGTGGAGGCGGTGCTGCGGCGCCGGCGTGGCACCTGGTTCGACCCGCAGCTGGTCGACGCGGTGCTGACGCACGCTCGCAGCGACCGGCTGTGGGAGAAGTTTGGCAGCATTGCCCATCCCGAGCAGGTCGCCCACATGGATCCCCGGCCCCGCACCATCCCCTCTGCGACCCTGACGGACATGCTCCAGATCGGTGAGGTTTTCGCAGCTGTGGTCGACGCCAAGTCGCCCTGGACCACCACCCACTCAAGCAGGGTGGCCGCCCTCTCACGGCGCATGGCCGACGTGATGGGACTGGATGAGGATGAGGCCGACCACATTGGCCTGGCCGCCCTGCTCCATGACCTGGGCAAGCTCGCCATCAGCAACTCCATCCTCGACAAGGCGGGCCCGCTTGACAGCGCTGAGATGAGCGCGATGCAGAGCCACACTGAGATCACCTACCAGATACTGGCCCCGCTCTGGCCGCTGGGCGACGTGGCCGAGATGGCGGCGGCCCACCACGAGCGCCTGGACGGCTCCGGCTACCATCGCCACCTGCGCGGCCCGGACCTGCCCTTCGGAGCCCAGGTCGTAGCCGTGGCGGATGTCTTTGAAGCCCTGACCGCCGACCGGCCCTACCGCCGCGGCCTGGACAACGACGAGGCGATTCGGTGGCTGCGCAAGGAGGAGGGGAAGACCCTCGCCGCGGAGCCTATCGCGGCCCTCTTCGAGATGGTGGAGTCGGCCCGGGGCGTGCCTGACGGCATCAATCTATCCCCTCCCTGAGCGGCTTAAAGGCTGCGGCGTCGGCAATAAGGACCACTATGCCCTGGGCTGATACGGGCTTTCGCCACGGTAGGGCCACCCAGTTCCAAGCCGAAGACTCCGGCTCGATCCAGACAAACAGTCCGGCAGGCCGTCCTGGGACAGTCAGAGCGGCAGCGTCCAACCGGCCCTCAAGGCGAGCAGCTCGGGAGTTCAATTCGGCTGCCGAGCCCGCCAATGCTCCCCCAGGCGGCCCGACCAGAGGAGGGAATCGTCGGGCCCGAGGGAAGGCCATCGCCCCTTTGCTGGAGCGGGATTGCCCAAGACTGACGCTGGGGTCGCCCCGAAGCGGCAACCGCCAGGGCTAGGTCAACCGCCAGCCGACTCGATGGCCGGCTGGCGCCATCACTCCGCGGCGATGGAGTGCTCACCGCCCCAGCTCACATGAAGAAAAGGATCAGGCCACAGCCCATGATCAGGAACGGCCCGTAGGGGACGGCGTCGTGGAGGCTTATCCGCCTGGTCAGCAAGAGCCCGACCGTGATCACCCCGCCGACCAGGGTGCCCGCGATCAACGCCCACAGCGTGTAGAGGCTGCCGTAGTTGAGGCTCATACCCGTGATGCCCCCGATCACCATCCCCAGCTTGACGTCACCCCAGCCGAAGCCACGCCCGCCGTGGAAGATGGAACTGACCACCGCCAGCGGGAGCAGAGCGCCGCCCCCCACCAGGATCCCGAACAGAGCGCTCCGGAGGCTGAGATCGGGGCTGAAGGACGCCAGCGCCACGGCCGCGACCATTGCCGGCACGGTCACCACGTCGAGGATAAGGCGATGCTTGAGGTCAAATCCCAGGATCTGGATCAGCACCAGGATCCAAAGGCTGTGCACCCAAAGGCCGGGGCCCATACCTTGGCGCATTCCGAAGGTGTAGAACCCGATAAAACCCAGCCCCGGCAGCAGCCATCTCTCGATCCAGGTCTGGCCGCTCCGCTCGCCCGGCTCGAGGTCGCCGATTCCGGACTCAAGGCGGAGCGACAAGCGGCCCATCCCCAACCCGCCCAGGGCTCCCAGCACCGCCCACAGGAGCGCGGCCGGCACGGCCATCTCGCTACCGCGCCCCGGGCGCGGGGCTCCCCTGGCGCCTCATCCCAGGCCGGCTGCCTGTACCTGCTGCTGATGCTGAGCCGCGGTCACTGAGAACAGCACCTTGCCGCTGGGCAGGGCCACGAAGTACAGGTAGTTGGTCGCGGTGGGATGCAGAACAGCCTCGACCGCCCCCAGGCCCGGGCTGTTGATCGGGCCCGGGGGGAGTCCGGTGTGGAGGTAGGTGTTGTAGGGAGATGGGAACGTGGTGCTGAATGTGGCACCGGCTTGGCCAGCTACCGCCATCGCGTACAGGATTGTGACGTCGCTCTGCAGCGGCATGCCCAGCTTGAGGCGGTTGAAGAAAACCCCCGCCACCAGCCCCCGGTCCTTGCTGGTGGCGGCCTCCGCCCCCACCACCGACGCCAGCACCACCACCTGGTAAGGGGTGAGACCGACCTTGGCGGCGCCGGCGAGCACCGCCGGACGCACCTTGCGGTTGAAGTCCTCGAGCTGGAGACGGAGGAACTCCGCTGCAGAGATGCTGGGGCCCACCTCGTAGGTGTCGCCAAAGGCCATTCCCTGCCAGCCAGCGCCAGGCGGGGTTCCGGGCAGGGGGCTGATCCCAGGGAACGTTCCACCCTGGACCGCGGTGAGGTAGCTGGTGGGCGTGAACAGGTGGGCCTTCTGAAGCACGGCCGCCGCCTGCTGGGCCCAGAGTCCGTCCGGGATGGTCACCCGGATTGACCTGGCGTAGAGGATCGGGGGCCCCTCCAGCGCCGCCACCACCTCGGAAGGGCCCATTCCCCGATCCAGCAGGAACCGCCCCGGGTGGAGGTGGGAGCCCAGCCCTTTGACCTTAGCGTAGACGCCGAAGAACAGCCCCGATCGAACCAATCGATCCCCCTCCAGCGAGCTGACCAGCTGAGAGAGGGATTCCCCGCTGGCGACCGTGACGACCACCTGCTGGGTGTGATTGTTCTGCACCGGGGCCAACTCCCGGCGGGCCACCAGGGCCAACCCGGCCAGGCCCACGACCAGCAGCGCGACCACGGCCAGCGCCACCGAGCGCAGCGGATGCCGGCGGATCACCCGATGCTCTCCGCAGCCAGGACACCCTGCAGCAGCAGAGCCGCCGCGACCCGGTCGCCGACCTCACGGCGACCTCGGCGCGAGACGCCCTGTTCGATCAGGGCTCGTTCCGCCTGCCTGGTGGTGAAACGCTCGTCCGCGAAGGCCACCGGCAGACCGGTGGCGCGCGCCACGGCGGCCCCGAAGCCGCGGGCCTCCACGACGCCCGGCCCCTCATCACCGTCGAGGCCCAGGGGCAGCCCCACCACGATCTGACTCACCGAAAGGTCGGCCACCAGAGCTCGGATCTGGGCCATGATCGGGCGGTCACCCCGGCGGACCAGGGTGGAATGGGGCTGAGCTATAGTGCGGGTCTCATCGCTCACCGCCACCCCCACTCGCACCCGGCCGGGGTCCAGGGCAAGGATCCGGCCCGGCGCACCTCCAGGCTCAGGCAGTGCTCGAACTCCCGGCGATCGACACCCTCACGATCTGGATCCGGCTGGACAGCAAGGGCAGCCAGGGCAAGGCGAAAGGCGACTGGTGCACCACCACGGTGCTGGCGCCAGGCAGCTGCGACAAGAGGAATGAGCGCGCCGCTCCCGGGCTCATAAACGTGACCTTGCTGCGGTATGGATGGAGGTCGACCCGAGGCGCCCAGTAACCCACGGCGGCGGAGCTCAGGGTGACGCTGCCACCCGGACCGGCCGCGATCACCTGGAGGGCCCCAATCTTGGGGTTGGGCAACAGGGCGCCATCGCTGGGCACCTTGGACTTGAGGTCGGCCAGGACGGCGGCCCTGGCGGCCTTGGGACTGTAGGCGGTGGCCGCCGCATTGACAGATACGGTGAGCGTCTCCGCCTGTCCCGCCTGGCCGACCGTGGGTATGGTGGGGTCTGTCACCGTCAGCTGAATTCCGTTGCCACTGGAGTCCTGGGCGATTACCCCGGAGCCCGCCATCGATTTCAGGCTCTGCTCCACCTTGGCAGTCAGGCTGGCGGCGATCTGCTGCTCCTGCTGCTGGGCCGAGGCCACATCGGAACTGCTGAAGATGCTCTGATTGGTCGAGTTCTGCCCGCCGGCCATGCCTTGGGGATTGGCCAGGGAGATGGTGAAGTTGCCGGTCACGCACAGGCCCGGTGCACTAGCAGGGCTGAGACAGGCGCTGGCCTGCTCGTTGGCGGGAGCCCAGAACCACTGCTGCCCGGCGGCCATGTTCCCCTGGGTGCCGAGGCTGTTGGCGTCTGCCTGCACTGGGAGTGCCGGACTGGAGGTCTGGGCGGTTGCCGCTCCATTGGAGCAGGGCTGCACGGAGTAGGTACCGTTGGCGCCGGCGCTGGTGGGCGTGAAGCCGAGATTGCCGTTGCCGCTGAGGTCCTGGAACTCGGCGGCGGCGCTCCCGGTGAAGGTCAGCTGCAACGTCCCGGCTCCGCTCTGCTTGCCCCCGTTGTAGCAAAGGTATAGGTCTCCGGTGGCTGGGGTGGGAGGCAGGACCTGGGTGCCGCTGGGAGTCACCGTGAAGGTCTGGGTCGCATCGGGTGTCAGCAGGGCTTGGGTCGGGATGACATCGAGTACATTCGCCGCCTGGCTCCCAGCGCTGCCCTGGATGGTCACGTTGTCAGTGAGCTGGTGGGCTTGTACCCCCACCAGCACGGTGGCGGTAGGCAGCAGCAGCAGCACCGCCAGAACCCCAACGACGAATATCGCCGCGCCAGCTCCGATCGCCCAGTTGCGCGCTCCCCGGGTGTGCCAGAAGCCTCTGGAGGGATGGCCGCCGCTGGCTACCGCCGGCTCCGCCGCCACCAGCGCCGAAGGCGACCTGCGGCTGAGGGCCTCCGTCGGCCTGCCGGTGGGGGCCACCTGTCGCTCTGAGGCCACCTCCGCGACCGCCACCAGGGCCGCGGCCGCAGCCAGCTCCTCGGCACTGGGCGCCGAGGTCAGAGGCATCCCCTGCTCCAGACGCGACACGGTCGGGAAGGTGGGGAAGCCGGCCCGGATCGCCAGCGCTTGAACCTGCGGCTCCGCGGCCACGATCGCGACCCGCTTCTGAAAGCCGCGCGTGTACTGCATCAGCAGCTGAGCGTCGAGGGGGGAGCGGAGTACCCTGCCCCCGGGGGGGAGCACGAAGACCAAGTCGCGCTCTCCCTCGGCGCGACGAATCCGATCGACCAGGTCCGTGATCTCATCCGTCGGCTCTACGTAGAGAAGCTTGGACATGGCTCAGGCCACCCCCGCCGGCTGGTGTCGGCTGGCCAGAGGCCCGGTTCGGCGCGTCAGATGTCGCATCATCGCCGGATCAGACTGGTGACCCGCTGCACCATCTCCTCCCAGGTCGGACTTGGCGGCGGCGGGGCCTCGATCTCAGCCGCCGCCTGGTAGGCCAGCCCCATCGGGGTCACGTCCGCTGGGCTGGTGAGCAACCCGGTGGTGTCGTGGACCGAGGGCAGGTCCTCGGGACTCAACCTCAGAAACCGCGGCTGCTGCAGAAATGGAAGGTAGTCGGTCCAGTGCAGAGCCGAGAGCTGCTCCATGATCTCGGGCAACAGCGAGCCGCCGCCACAGAGGCGGACCTGGGCGGGCAACGGCTCCCCCTGAGCCAGCTCGTGAAGGACCAGCGCCACCCCCTGGGCCAACACCTCCGCAGACTCCCCCATCGCCCGGCGAACCCGCGCCTGCTGGTCCCCGCCCAGGAGCCCGGCGGCATGCCGCAGCTTGAGACTCTCGGCCAGCGGCAGCGAGAGGTCCATGTCATGGGCGAGCTTGCGGGTGAAGGCCCGCCCGCCCAGCTCGAACATGCGCGCCGACTCCAGCACTCCGCCTCGGACCAGGCTCACGGTAGTGGTGCGAGCGCCGATGTCTATGAAGATCCCGCCCCGCTCCAGGACATCCGGGGTGGAGGCGAGCCGCGCCACCGCGTAGGGCTCGGCCACCGTCTCTAGAAGTTCCAGATCGAGCGCCTGGGCGATCTCCTCGATGGCGGCTAGGTGAGCCTCACTGGTGAAGGTGTCGAAGACGGTCAGCTCCAACTTCTGCCCTTGGTAGCGGAGCGGGTCGAGCACCGGCTGGCCATCCACCAGTGCCGAGGTGATCGAGGAGTGGACCAGCCGCAACTGCTCCCCGCTGTAGGACGCGTCCTCCTGGAGCTTGGCCTGGGCCTCCCGGAGCGCCCGGCGCTGGATCGACTCGACCTGGTCCGCGAGCTCCCGACTGGAGATCCGCTCCTGGGCACGACCGCGGATCTTGGCCCCGCTGGTGCTGACGACCCTAACCTTGGTCCCGCCGATGCCGATGACCAGCCTGGTCGGGATGACCTCAGCCATGTCCTCGGCGGCCTCCAGGGCCACGTGGCAGCCTTCGACCACCGACTCCAGGTCTGGTGGCACCGCCGGGTCGAAGTTGCCAGGGCCCTGTTCGGCACGGCCGACACCAAGGACGATCGCCTCGCCCGCTTCCTTCTTGACCACCAGCGCCTTGATCACCTGGGTGCCGATGTCCAGAGCCGTGACGTGGAACCGTTGTTGCCTCCGGGCCGTGGCGGGCTGCGAGGGCGTCATATCAAGCTTCCTCCAGAGCGGATCCCAGGATGGTACGCACCGTGGCCATGGCCGCTCGATGGGCTTCTTCGGGGATAACTCCCTGACCGAGCTGCTGGTTACCGCCGCCCCGGCCCCCGAGCTCCTGGCAAACCGCCTGGGCCATCGTACCGGCACTGAGACCCCGAGCGACCAGGGCATCGGAGAGCCGAATCAGAAGCTGGCCCCCGGAGAGCACCAGCGCACAGCCCTGAGGCGTCCGCTCCAGCAGCTGTTCCGCGTGCCGGCGCAGCTCCCGACGCTCCATCCGCTCGCCTATGTCCTCCACCACCAGGTTGACCCCGGCGACCGCCTCCTGCTGGATCGCGGACCCACCTCCGGCAACGCCCAACTCCCGACCGCGTTGGACTTCGCGTTCCAGCCCCCGCACCCGCTCCTGGAGGTGGCGGACCCTGACGATCACCTCCGGCACCGGACTGCGCACCGCCATCGAGAGCTCGGCCAGCTGGCTGCGCTGGACCTCCCACCAACGCTCGGCCGCCGCGGCCGCCAGCAGCTCAACCCGCCGCAGCCCCTGGCCCACACTGCGGGAACCCGTCAGCACCACCAGGCCGATCTCACCCGACCGGGCCACATGGGTGCCGCCGCAGAGCTCACGCGAGAAGTCACCGAAGCTCACCACCCGAACCACATCGCCGTAGGTTTCGTCCGGGAGCGCCACGGCGCCGCTGGTACGTGCCACGTCGATAGGCAGCAACTCCACCCCGCGACTGAGGTCACGGCGCAGCTGCCGGTTCAGCAACCGCTCAACTTCGGCCAGCTGGACCTCGCTGACGGGAGCCGGCCAGCTGAAGTCGAAGGTGGCGTGGTCGGACGCCACCAGGGAGCCGCGCTGGACCACGCCCTCGCCGAGGACTTCGCGGAGGGCCCGGTTGAGCAGGTGGGTGGCGGAATGGTGGGCGGCGCAGCCGGCACGATGATCGTGGTCCACCCGCGCGGTCACCGCCGTCCCAGCGCGCAGGGCACCGAACTCCACCAGGCAGCTCTGTAGGCTCGATCCCATCCCGGCTGGGCGGGAGTCCAGGACCGCCGCCCTGCCTCCGTCCCAGAGCAACTCGCCCCGGTCACCCACCTGGCCACCCCCCTCCACATAGAAAGGGTTCTCCGCCAGCACAACCTCCACCTTCTCGCCCGGGCCAGCCTGGTCGATGATGACTTCATCCCCCAGCACGGCCTCAACCGTGGTGCTGACCTCGAGGTCGTCATAGCCCACGAAGTGGCTCTCCGGCACAACCACCCGGGCAGCCCCCGGTTCGCCTCCGGCGCGGCTGCTCCGGGCCCTCTCCCGCTGCTCCTCCAAGAGTTCCTGGAAGCGGTCGCGGTCCATCCCCAGCCCCCGTGCCGCCGCCAGGTCCTGGGTCAGCTCATAGGGAAAGCCGAAGGTGTCGTGGAGGCGGAACGCGTCCTCACCGGAGATCCGGCCGGACGAGGCCCGGGCTGCCAGGGCCTCGAACTGCCCCGCACCACGCCCCAGGGTCTCCTGAAAGCGCTCCATCTCCTGCTCCAGGGCAGTCCGGATGGAGAACATGGCCTCTCTCATCTCGGGGTATTGGCCCCCCAAAATACCCACCGCCACCTCGGCAGCTGGCACCAGCCCGCCCTCGACCCGCAGGGAAAGGGCACTGACCAAGGCCCGGCGCACGATCCGCCGAAGCACATAGCCGCGCCCCTCATTGGAGGGCAGCACCCCGTCGGCGATCAGGGAGCAAGCTCCCCTGGTGTGGTCGGCCAGGATCCTAAGGTGGCGCAGCAACTGGGCTTCTGGGACGGTGCTGGCGGCCCGCGAGCGGCCCTGAAAATCGCTGATTATGGGGGCGAAAAGATCGGTCGCAAAGATCGATTCCACCCCCTGGAGCACCATCGCGATTCGCTCCAGGCCCATTCCGGTGTCGACCCCAGGATGCTTCAGGGGGGCGCTGGTGCCGTCCTCGAAACGCTCCGAATCCATGAACACCAGGTTCCAAACCTCAAGGAACCTGCTGCCAGTCCCGGGCCGCTCCTCGGGCCCGGACTCAAACTCGGGCCCAAGATCGTAGTAGACCTCGCTGTCCACCCCGAACGGCCCGGTCGGGCCTGCCTGCCAGAAGTTGTCCTCGAGCCGGGCGATTCGCGAGTCGGGAATGCCGGCTACCTGTTGCCAGAGGGTTGCCGACTCCGTATCGGCGGGGTGCACGCTCGGGTAGAGCCGCTGCGGGGCGAGTCCGAAGTCGCGCGTCAGCAACTCGAAGGCGTAGCCGATAGCTTCAGCTTTGAAATAGGCTCCGAAGCTGAAATTACCCAGCATCTCGAAGAAAGTGTCGTGGCGAGGACTGCTCCCCACCTCCTCGATGTCTACCATTCTGAACGACTTCTGACAGGACGTCAGGCGCTCCTGGGGTGGTTGCCGCCAGCCCAGAAAGTAGGGCTTGAAGGGCACCATCCCGGCGCTCACGAGCAGCAGGCTGGGATCGTCCTTGGGTATCAGCGAGGCGCTGGGTACCAGAAGATGTCCTCTCGCCTGGAAGTACTCCAGGAAGTGCGCGCGTATCTGATCACTTAGCAATTAAAACGTGCTCCCCCGAGTCGGGCGGATTCTACCAGCCAATTCTGAGGCCACCGCCGCGGGCCTACTCGGGCAGGTCTCGCTTGAGCTGGGCCAGGGCCGCCCGCTGTAGGCGACTGACGTGCATCTGACTGATCCCCAAACGCCGGGCAACCTCCGTCTGGGGTAGCTCCTCGACAAATCTCAGGGTCATGATCTCCCGCTCCCTGGGGGTGAGGTGCCGCATGGCGGCGGAGAGCATGTTCTGGAGTTCTATCCGGCCCAGGTTCTCGTCCTCCATACCCAGCCGGTCTCCCATCTCCCCGTCCTGGTCCTGGCCAGGAGCGGGCGCATCCAGCGAGACAGCCCGGTGGGCGGGGCCGGCCTCCAGGGCCGCCAGCACCTCATCCGGCTCCAGCTCCAGCTCCTTGGCGATCTCCGGCACGGTGGGACTGCGGCTCAGGCGCTGGCTGAGTTCCTGCTGCACCCGCATCACTCTGGTGTAGGTCTCCTGGAGCCGGCGGGGCACTCGGACGGCCCAGCTCTTGTCCCGGAAGTAGCGCTTGATCTCACCCAGGATGGTGGGGGTGGCGAAAGTGGTGAACTCCAGCCCCATGTCCGGCTCGAACCGGTCGATGGCTGCGATCAGGCCCAGGTAACCCACCTGCTCCAGGTCCTCCAGCGGCTCGCCCCGGCCGGCGAAACGGCGCGCCAAAGAGCGCACCAAGGCGGTGTACTGTCCCACCAGTTGCTCGCGCACCCCAGGGTCCCGGGTATGGCGGTACTCCTGGAAGAGCCGGCGTTGCAGATCTCGATCGAATCTGGTGGAACTCGGGGTGGGTCGGAACCCCGCCTCAGTCACCGCCAGCGGTACTTGGCTAGGCGGACGTGCATGAGCCCGCTCCCCACCGCCTGGAAGTCGACGTCATCAGCGAAGCAGCGGAGCATCTGGATCGCCATGTCCAGGGCCTCACGCTCCGCGAGTGGGCCGGGGTCCACCGGGGAGATCGCCCTGGGGCCGGGCTCCGACCGTCCAGTCAGCAGGCGCACGTCCACCCGAAGGGCGTCCTCCTGGACCTTGAAGGAGATGCGCACCTTGGCGTCGGGATAACCCGACATGGCGGCCGCGTTGATGGTGTGCTCGCAAGCCTCGGCGATGGCAATGTTGAGCTCGTCGAGGGCCTCCACCCCCAGGCCGGCCACGCTCGCCATGCCCGCAGCCACTCGCTTGGCCACGACGATGTACTGAGGATCCGCGGGAATGCGCAGTTCGGTCTGAGCCGGATTGGATGTACTCATCATGGCATTGCATGCCCCGCCCGGCGAGAAGTCAAACCCGCTGGGGCCCACGGGATTGGGCCCGAAGCACCCGCCGGCCCGGCTCCGATCCCTGAAAACCCAGGTGGGTGCGCCTCACGCAGCTTTCCACTTCCTCTCCAGGAGGCTCGTGGGCCGCTCACTTTGTCGGCGCTCCCGAAGCAAACATCACTAGGGTCGGGTGCTGGCAAACGGCGGGGCCCCGGACCCCGCACCAACGGTATCACGTGGGGCCCGGAGCCGAGCCCCCCGCCTTGGGTGCCAAGCGCAGCCCCACCTCGGCCAGCTGCTCGGGAGCCACCGGAGTGGGCGACCCGGTCATGGGATCGGCCCCGGTCTGAGTCTTGGGAAAGGCAATCACCTCGCGAATTGAGTTCTCGCCCAGTCCCAGCATCACCATTCGGTCGATGCCGGCGGCGAAGCCTCCGTGAGGAGGCGGCCCGAAGCGAAAGGCGGTCAGCAGGAAGCCGAACTTGGTCTCCGCCTCCGCCAAGGTCATCCCCAGAGCCTCAAAGATCGCTGCCTGGTGCTCCGGCCGGGTAATCCGAAGCGACCCACTGCCCAGTTCCACCCCGTTGCAGACGATGTCGTAGGCGCGCGATCGCACCCGCTCGGGGGCCGTCTTCACCAGCGGCCAGTCGTCCGGGTGGGGCTGGGTGAAGGGATGGTGCACAGCCCTGATCCTGCCGTTCTCGGGGTCCTTCTCAAAGAGGGGGAACTCGGTCACCCAGAGGAAATCGAACTGCCCCTCAGGGATCCACCCGAAACGGCGGGCGGCATGCAGGCGCACCGCCCCCAGGGCGGTCGCCGCCACCCGCTGAGTACCCGCGGTGAAGCAGACGCAGTCGCCGTCGACGACCCCCAGAGCTGCCGTCAACTGGGCTAGCTCGGGCGCGGCCAGGAACTTGGCGATCGAGCCCTCATAGTCGCCGCCCCGGCGCCACAGATAGGCCAAACCCTGGGACCCGTAGGTGCGGGCCACCTGCTGCCACTCCCCCTCCAGCTCACCCCTGCTCAGCTCCCCGCCGCCGGGGACGCGGAGCGCCTCGACAACCCCACCGGCGGCGATGGCGCTGGCGAATACACGGAACTGGGAATGCTCAAAGATCGCGGACACGTCGGTCAGCTCGTGCCCGAACCGGGTGTCCGGCTTGTCCGATCCGTAGCGCCGCATCGCGTCCGCATAGGGCAGCCGGGGCCACGGGGTCGGCAGCACCATACCGAACGCTGACTCCCAGGCCCGCGAGATCATGGTCTCCAGCACCTCGAAGATGTCCTCCTCGTCCACGAAGGACATCTCCAGGTCGAGCTGAGTGAACTCGAATTGGCGGTCGGCCCGCAGGTCCTCGTCGCGCCAGCAACGGGCGATCTGCAAGTAGCGATCAAAACCCCCCACCATGGACAGCTGCTTGTAGAGCTGGGGCGACTGGGGCAGCGCCCACACGTGCCCTGGCCAGAGTCGGCTGGGCACGATAAAGTCGCGAGCCCCCTCTGGGGTGCTGGGGATCATGGTCGGAGTCTCGATCTCGGTGAAGCCCAGCTCGTCGCCGACGTCGCGCAGGGTCTTGACGAAGCGGTGGCGGGCGCGCAGGTTGCGCTGCATCCGGGGCCGGCGCAGATCGAGGTATCGGTATTGCAGCCGCACCCGCTCCTCCGCCAGCGCATCGTCGGCGACCCCCATCGGCATGGCATCGGCCTGAGCCAGGACCTCGCAGCTCTCGACCGTCACCTCGATCTCCCCGGTCGGGAGGTTGGGGTTCTCGTTGCCGGCGGGCCGGCGTCCCACCGTGCCCTCCACCCGCAGCACCCACTCCAATCGCGCACGCTCGGCCACGCGCTGGGCCTCACCGGAATGGATCGGGTTGAAGACCAGCTGGACCAGTCCTGTGTGATCCCGCAGGTCCAGGAAGGTCAGCCCGCCATGGTCGCGACGATGGTTCACCCAACCGGCCAGGATGACTCGCCGGCCCTGGTCGGCGCCGGTCACGGTGCCGCACATTCGTCTGCCTCTCAAGCCCACACTCCTTCCATCAGTTCCAGGTCGGGAGCAGGGCCTGCAGCTGCTGCTCCAACTCACTCGCTGAGACCTCCGCCTGATGGCCGTCCCCAAGCCTTCGCACGGTGACCGTGCCCGCCGCCAGTTCGGCTTCTCCCAGAATCACCACCAGCGCCGCGCCGGAGCGCTCCGCCCCCCGCATCTTGGCCTTCAGGCTGCGCCGACCCGGATCGCAGATGACTTCATGGCGGAGCGCCCGCAGCCGCTCCGCCAGAGCGATCACGGTGGCCGCAGCCGCCGGTTGGGCTGCCAGCAAGAAGACCACCGGTAGTTGCGGGCCGGCAGCCTCGGGGGCCAGCAGCACCACCCGTTCCAGGCCGGCGGCGAAGCCCACTCCAGGGGCAGCCGGGTAGCCCAAGAGCTCTGACAGGCCGTCATAGCGACCGCCCCCGAACAGTGAGTTCTGGGCGCCACGGAGATCCTCATGCCAGACCTCGAACGTGGTGCGGACGTAGTAGTCGAGTCCCCGCACCAGCCTGGGGTTAAGCGCAAACGGGATTCGGTAGGCCTCGAGCGCCACCAGGACTCGGTCAAAGGCCTCACGGCAGCTGGAGCAGAGGAAGTCGGTGGTCCGTGGAGCGCTGGCCAGCAGGTCCTCGCTGCCGAGCTCCTTGCTGTCGAGGATACGCAGCGGATTGCGCCGCAGCCGCGCCTGGTCGAGTTCGGGGAGCTGCGCCAGATGGGGCTCAAAGTGATCCAGCAGGGCCGCTCGGTAGGCGGGCCGGCACTCGCCGTCCCCGATGCTGTTCAATTGGAGGCTGGTGCCGGTTACTCCCAGGTCTGCCAGCCAGCGCCAGGCGAGCGCGATAACCTCGGCGTCCAGCTCGGGCTCGGTGTCACCCAAGACCTCCACGCCAAACTGGTTGAACTGGCGATAGCGGCCCCGGCCCGGTCGGTCATACCGGAACATGGGGCCGGCATAGGCGAGCCGGACCGGGAGCGAAGCCTGCCGCAGATCCGACTCCCAGAAAGCCCTCACCGCCGGCGCGGTTCCCTCGGGACGAAGGGTCAGCGACCGGCCGCCCCGATCGCTGAACGTGTACATCTCCCGATTGACCACATCAGTGGTGTCGCCAACCCCGCGGACGAAGAGCTCGGTGGCCTCGAACACGGGCGTCTCGATGCGCTGGTACCCGTACCGGCCAGCCAGCTCCATGCCAACTGCCACCGCTCTCTCCCGCGCCGCCAGCCGAGCCGGCAGCAGGTCGTCGGTTCCACGCGGCCGTGAGATGCCAGCCATTGCTTTGGCAGTTTAAGGCCGCGCCGGCGGCCGGCTCCTGGCGCGCCCCGGCGGGGAGCGCGCAGTCAGCCCACCTCGCGGGTCACCTGTTGCACGTCCCTGACCCCCTCCAGCCGTTCCAGCAGGCGGCTCAGCTCGGTCAGGCTGCTCACCTCCACCACGGTCGATATCACCGCCGTGTGGTCGCCCTCCACCTCGACCGCCGCACCGCTGAGATTCACCTTGCTCTCGGCGATGGCGGTGGCGACGTCACGAAGCAGGCCGGTGCGGTCGCGGCCCTCGATGCGCAGCCGCACCGGGTAGACCTGGCGGCTGTCGGCGTCCCACTCCACCTCCACGATCCGGCGCGGATCCCCAGCGTGCCTGATGTTCACGCACTCGTCCCGATGCACCGTGACCCCCCGGCCCCTGGTCACGTAGCCGCGGATCGGCTCCCCTGGGACCGGCTTGCAGCAGCGGGCGATGTTGGTCAGCAGGTCGCCCAGACCGGAGACGCGGACGCCGCCGCTGGGGGTCGGCCGCGACACCAGGGGGATGCTGGGTGCGGAGGCGGACTGGCCGACCGCGGCCTCCTCGCCGGCCGCCCAGCGGAGCACCACGGTGCGAGCGGCAATCTCCCCGTAACCGATGGCCGCAAAGAAGTCGGTCAGGTCGGGGATCCGAAACTCCCGGCCCAGCTCCTGCAGGCGGGTGGGTGGGATCGCGGACAGCTGCGAGCCCCGCATTCGGCGCAGCTCGCGGTCCAGGAGCTCCTTGCCCCGGGTGACGTTCTCCTCCCGGCGCTCCCTTTTGAACCATTGCCGAATCTTCTCCCGGGCACTGCTCGTCTTGGCGAAGTTCAGCCAATCTCGGCTGGGACCGTGGCGCTCCGACCGGGTGGTCAGCACCTCGACTATGTCGCCGTTCTGGAGGCGATAGTCCAGAGGCACCATTCGAGAGTTGGCCTTCGCGCCGAGACACCGGTGGCCCACGTCGGTGTGGATCCGGTAAGCAAAATCGATGGCGGTGGAGCCCGAAGGCAGGGAGAGAACGTCGCCCTTGGGAGTGAAGACGAAGACCTCGTCCTGGAACACGTCCAGCTTGACGTGCTCAACAAAGCTCTCTGCGTCGAGCAGCTCCTTCTGCCACTCCAGCAGAGATCGGAGCCAGCCGAACCCCTGGTCCAACCGGTGGTTGGCCTGGGTGCCCTCCTTGTAGTGCCAGTGGGCAGCAATGCCCTCCTCGGCGGTCCGGTGCATGTCCCAGGTCCTAATCTGGATCTCCACCGGCTCAGCCCCCTCGCCCACCACGGTCGTGTGGAGCGACTGATAGCCGTTGCCCTTGGGCATCGCGACGTAGTCCTTGAAGCGACCTGGGATCGGCTTCCACAGCGAGTGCACCACTCCGAGCGCCCCGTAGCAGCCTCGGATGTCGTCGCAGATGACCCGCAGCGCCACCAGATCATAGATCTCGCCGATGGTCCTGCCGCCCTGTTGCATTTTGCGGAACACACTGGTGATGTTCTTGGGGCGGCCGACCACCTCGGCGGGGATTCCCGCCAGCTCCAGCTCCTCCCCGAGGCGCCGTCGCGCCTGGTCGAGGGCAGTCTCCCGCTGGCGGCGCTGGGAGAGGATCTCCTGCCGGACCCGCTCATAGTTCTCCTGGTCCAGGACCGAAAACGACAGGTCCTCCAGCTCGGCCTTCATCTGCCACATCCCGAGCCGGTGCGCCAGGGGCGCGTAGATGTCCATCGTCTCCTGGGCAATTCGGCGCTGGCGTTCCTCTGGGAGCGCCGCGATCGTGCGCATGTTGTGGAGCCGGTCGGCGAGCTTGATCAGGACGACCCGCAGGTCCTCGGCCATCGCGATCAGCATTTTGCGGATGTTCTCGGCCTGGATCTGGGCCTGCGAGTGAAGTTTGATCCGGCCCAGCTTGGTGACTCCCTCCACCAGCTTTTCGACCGTGCTGCCAAACTCGGCCCGTATCTCCTCTGAGGTGACCGCCGTGTCCTCCACCACATCGTGGAGCAGAGCCGCCGCCAAGGCATCGGTGTCGAGGCGCATCTCCGCCAGCAGCTTGGTGACCGCCAGCGGGTGGCTCAGGTAGGGCTCCCCAGAGAGCCGCTTCTGACCCTCGTGAGCCTGCTCGGCAACCAGATAGGCGCGGCGCAGGAGCGCGACGTCGTCCTCGCCCAGGTAGGCGAGCGCCGGCAGCAGATCAGCGAATTGGAGTCCCAATTCAGTCATTCTAGTTCGAGGTCCTCAAACTCGAATTCAGGCACGACCCGCAGCGCCAGCCGAGCCTGGGCAGGATGGCCGGCCCGGCTCAGTGCGCCAGAGCCGCCACCAGCGCTGTGCCCAGGAAGAAGGCGAACAGGTACAGGATGGAAAACTGGAAGAGTCGGCGAGCCCAGCGCATCCCCTCGGTCTCCCGAAGCACCAGGAGGCTGAGCAAAAGGAAGGGTATCCCCAGACCTAGAGCCACCCCCAGCTCAGCCCACCCCAGCCAGAGGCCCAACGCGCAGGTGGCTGCCAGCATCACCATCCCATAGGCTAGGATTCCGGTCTTGGTCCGCCGCAGCCCGACGACAACCGGCCGCATCGGCACCGCAACTGCCTGATAGTCGCGCCGAATGATCAGAGAAAGAGCCCAGAAGTGGGGGGGAGTCCACAGGAAGATCACGGCGAACAGGGCGAGTCCCACGGGTCCTACGGTGTGGGTTACGGCAGCCCATCCGACCAACGGCGGAACCGCCCCGGCGGCACCGCCGATCACGATGTTCTCCTTGGTGGCTCGCTTCAACCAGAAGGTGTAGACGAAGACGTAGAAGGCGCCACCTGCCAGCGACAAGCCCGCCGCCAGAGGGTTGACGTACCAGATGAAGACCGCGAACCCCGCGGCGCTGAGGATGAGGCCGAAGCCGATCGCGCGGCCAGGGGAGATCCTCCCAGCCGGCACCGGGCGGTTACGGGTCCGGCCCATAACCGCATCGATATCCCGATCGAACCAGCAGTTGATGGCCGAGGCGCCGCCTGAGGCCAGGGCTCCTCCCACCAGGGCCGCCAGGCTGAGTTCCCAACCAGGCCAGCCACGAGCCGCTACCACCATCGCCAGAAATTCGGTGACCAAGAGCAGGCTCATGACCCCGGGCTTGGTAAGGCTTAGGTAGTCAGCCAGGGTTCCTCGGAGTGACGAGGAACGGGCCCCCGGCGCCGACCGGCCTGACATGGACTCAGGCAGAATCGGGTCGGCCACCCCAATCGTGCCACCGTCAATCATCGACCCCGCGATGTGGGCAACCTCCTACTGACTTCCTAACAGGACGCGAAACTGGCGCTCCAGCTCGCCCACACCCGCTGAACGAATAGCTCAGATGATACGGCGGCCCATCTCCACGCGGCTTGGAGAAGACCTTGGAGACGCTGCCACCGCCACGGCCTGACACCTGGCTTGGAGCAGCCAGGGCACGAACGTTCCCGGGGACCGGCTGCCCAAGGGCGTGGCGCCATGAGCCATGGCACCTTTGCTGTGACCCAGAAATGAACATCGAGCCTCACCCCCCGCCCCAGAGGAATGAACGAGACGCTGGCAGAGCCAGACCAGCAGCAGCTAATGGGCCGGAGTCAACCCCGGGGCGCTAGCGTCCGCCTGGGGGCCAGCTAGCGGCGCACCAGCCTCCTCCCGCTCTCTGTGGCAGCCGGTTGATACTCAAGGCCGTAGTACTTGAACACCCGCTCCTCGTCAGTCGGGGAGAGTTCACCGCCCGGTTCAAGCTGCGGCGCGTTGCTGACCTCGGTCTTGTACCGGGCCACCTCCAGGTAGCCCTGGCCAAGAGACGCCTTCTCGGTGGGGACGAAAGTCAAGTGCTTCCCGAACAGCCCAGTGTGGACGGTCACAAACAGCGGCTCGTCCGTCTCGGCGTCGAAGTACACGTCCTCCAGCTTCCCGATCCGCGCTTGGTCAGGGTCGACCACCTCGCTGCCTTCCCACTGCCGAATATTCTCTAGTGCCATGATGCTCAATCTCCCTCCTCAGGCCAGATCCTCCAGCCGCCAGCGTAGAGCGTAAGCCAGCCACCAGTAGACGATAGCGTGGCGGCCGGCAGAGAGCGAGCCAACGGGAGCCCCTCCAGATCAGCGGCGCCCGGGCGGTGCCTCAGAAGTAGTGACGACGCCCACCTACGGAATGCCCCATGCTGCCCATGACCCAGAGAGCGAGTCCGATCAAGAGCAGGATCACCCCGATGGTCCAGAGCAACGGAATGCTCAAGACGAAACCTATGATGAGCAAGACCACTCCGAATACGATCATGTAGGTACCTCCATTTGAACCGCGCTGGCATGGCCAATGGCAGACCGGCTCGCCGACCGTGCCACGATCTACAGGTGTCTATCGCCCAGCCCGCTCAATAGTTACCTCGGAGCCCGACCGCGCAGTCTCGCGCCGCAAGCGCCTGGGCCGACAATGGACTCTGCAACGCTCTAAACACGGAAGCGGCCCGGTGGGGCGCGACCCCGCGTGACCGCCACCCCCGAGCCACGTTCGACTACCTGGCCACCAGCGGAGGGAGGCCGGCCCACCAGAACCTTCACCTGATCGGCCCCGCGGGGACTGGGCAATCCCACTTGCTGGTGGGACCGAGCCGTGCCACTGCGGGTGCCCATCACCCGTTCCCCACCGCCGCCACGGTGAGTACCCTCTGCTGGCGCGGGCGGCCAACTCCAGGGGCAAAGTCACCGATCAACTCCTGCTGTCCTGACCGGGCATCGGGATGGGCTTGGCTTCGCTCATCTCGACCGGACCAGCTCCCGAACCAGGTTCCGGTTCGTGGCCGCCGCCCAGCAGTGGCGCGGCATGACGGGTCCCAGCCACGGGCCATTTGGCCAGGCGGGGCACTTGCTGTCCGAGCCGACGAACGCCGTCTCCATGATGGACCCTGCCCCGTTATCCCACGCTCATTGTCACCGGCGCCACTTCGTCTCGGGTCCGGCCGGCCCATACCACAGACGCGCCTGCCCAGCTCCCTACCAGTCCCGAACCAGTGCGGGCCCCTGGAGTGGCCCTATGGGAATAGACAGGTACAGGGCTGGACTAACCTCAGTGGATAGGTCGTAGTCGTAGCGGGGATGGCGGTCCGTCCTTCCGGGGCAACTCCAGCTCGCCCGTGCGGCGCTTGGCCCGGATGGCTAACTCGGCAGCTTGGCCCTCAGCCGGGCCTCAGCGAGTCTGACGCCAACTCGCCGGATTTGACGCCAACCTTGACGCCAACCGGAATGAATCGAAGTGGGGTTCAGCGGCACTAGCTGAGTTCAGATTAGGGAGCCGACGGTCAGATTCGAACTGACGGCCAGCTGTTTACAAATCCGAAAACAACTGTTCGCCAGCGTGCGTCAGCGACCATTCCGAACTCAAATCGGGAGCGCGAACAGCCCGGGTGTTCGCCTATGACCGCCTATGACCGCCCCAGCTGGGGTCAAAAATGGGGTCAGCCGCGTCCTGATACATCCCACCTGCTGGCCATCTGTAGAGACACTGCCCAAGTCCGAGACCGTTGGTCTTGAGGTCCGCACCACTGGAGTGGTCCGTAGCGTGTCGACGGGGCACTGGAGTGCCGAGCGGGCTGGCACGTCCAACCTTCCGCGCATGGGTCCCCTCGAACGCCCGATCAGGTTCTTCTGGCCAAGGAGTCGACGGCCGCCTCCACAGCGGCGTGGTGTCGACGCACCATGGCCCGGACCTCCTCAGGCGATTCCGACCCGTGGACCTCCTCCGCTGCCAACCTATCGAGCACCCACTCGCGAACTAGCTGAGTCGCGCCGGTACCCCGCCGCTGGGCAACGGTGCGGAGTCGAGCGACGGTTTGACGGTCAAGTCGGGTCGAGAATGTCACGGTCAGCAGACCATTAGGCTCTGGATCGGGCGCGAAGGGAAGTTCTGAGAGGTCGTGTGTCTCCAACCACTCATCCGCCTCGGCATCATCGCTAAAGCTCGGAATCTCCTGGGCACGCAGCGTGGGTTCAGTCTTCATCTGCTCCTCCGGAATCGGCGTCTCTCAGCCTCGGTCATCGGCCGTGCCGTGATGGGAATCACCAGCCCTCCTCGATGCACGTAGATGGCCACAAGGTAGCGGCCAGCAGCAGAGCGTCCCAAGGCGACCATGGAACCGGTCCGTCCGCGGGCGAGCAACCGCCCAGGGTCGACGAGCACATCTTCGAATTCTTCGGGACTGACACCATGGCGTGATACGTGCTCCTCAGATTGCTGACTCCAGGCCACTTCGAGCACAGCCGTAATGTAGCACAGCGGTGCTACGGCGCCGTGCATCGGGCCCTTCCCCACGATGCCTCAGGCGCAGATCCAAACGAAGCAACGTGGCTTATGCCTGGGAACCACCCTCACCGGGTGTAGCGGGCGGCGAGTCACCTCGCCTCGCGCCGGACGGGATGGGTCACCCGACTGGAGTCCAGCACCTGCCACCGCCGACCGTCCGGAAGACCACGTCGGTAGCGGATGACCCACCGGGCTCACCGACGAAACCAACGAGCGCCCAGCCGCTGGCCGCCCCTGCGAAGGCGCCTAGCCGACAGTCCGGGCCGGATGGGCAGGACGGTCGTGCTACGGGGCGCCAACTGCCTGTCGGCTGCCGGGCCTCTCAGGCTGGCTAGGGCTCGAGGGGCAGGCGGTACAGCGTCCTGGTTGTCCCGGATCTTTGAAGCTGGCCGTCCGCGGTGAAACCCAACTTCTCCAGTACCCGGATCGACGCCAAGTTCGCCGGCTCCGCCGTCGCTACGAGGCTCTCGCTGAGATGACTGTCCCGAGCGAGCTCCGCCAACCGTCGCGCGAGGGCGGTCCCGAGGCCCCTGCCCCACCACATGGGTCGCAAGGAGAAGGCCACATCGACCTCAGGCCGACCTGGAAGCGTGCGGCACTGGAGGGCAACTCGACCTACCGGCTCGCCACGAGCGCTCTTGACAAGGTAAATGCCTAACCCATGCCTGTCCCAGTGCTCCAGGTCATAGTTGAGATCGGCTGCCGTGGCGTCGCGATCTCGCACACCACCGAGAGTCTCCATGACCCGTGGGTCCGAGTCGACTCTCCGCAAATCCTCCAGATCGGTGGACTGGACCCGGCGCGCGACCAACCCTGACACGGTGAACTCTTCAGGCAACGAGGGACTCACCACCTCTTCCGGCTCAGCATCCCAAACTTCAGCGCTCCATCGTAGTCGGACTTGCTCACGCGCCGGTGTTCGGCCACCCGAGATCCCCAGACTCCGTCTCAAACCCCTGGCAGAGAAAGCAGGGTACCCCGCCACATTCGTCCTCCGTCACGGCTCACCCAGAGCACGTTGGCGCCGTCGTCGCCGACGGCATACAGGTCGCCATTGGCGGCGACAACGAACCTTGCGCCTCGGGCCAACCCCTTCAATCTGTGCTTGGTCTGGAGAGGTGCGGATGTGCTGCCACTGGCCAGATACATGAATCCTTGCGCGCTTTGGGTGGCGCAAGTGAGCCAGGTAGCTCCGGCTGCGGTGAGGCTGGGATCTTGGCAGCTACTGGGGACCGCTCCGACGCGCCAGCGAAGGCCTCCGTCCACCGAGATGGCCATCTCCCCGTGGCAGCCGGCTTCTCCGACAGCTGCCGCAAACGAGCCTGTATACGCCGCCTGATTGACCGCCATGTTCAGAGTTGCGGTGCGCCGCCACTTCAGCCCTCCGTCGCGGGTCAGATAGACCGTCGTGGGAGTAGGAGCGATCTGGGGTTTCAGGCACTGTGAGCCAGCCCCGAATACGATTCCACGCGCGGGAGTGGCGAACACGGCCGCGGTAAGTCCCACTGGGCCTGCCTCGGATAGGTGGACTACTGTTCCTGGCCCAGACCGTCGGACTGATTCGACCGACACGGATTCTCCGTCCAGGGTGACGACGTTCGGCGGAGCATAGCCAGCGACGGACGCCGGTCCGACGTAAACCCACGTGTGGCCACCGTTCGGGGAGGTGTACGTCCCGGCTGAAGTTGACAGGACCAGGGATCCCGACTGGAAGGAGAGCGCCGCGATGCCGACCGCTCCGAGTCCGGGAAGTGTGCTCCACTCTTGGCCACCGTCGTAACTGACGTTGATCTGAGGATCCCGGAAGTCGACCACCCACAGGTCCTCGCTGCCGACAGCGCTGACCGCCGTCGCCATCTGCGCTGTGCGGTGAAGCGAACGCCCCCGGTCGGCGGTCGTGTAGACGTGCCCTCCGCAAGGACCGTTGGCGCCCGGGTCGCACCCCCCGGTGATCAGGGTTCCGAGCTTGCTCGTGGTGAAGTGGATCCCGACGATCGGCGAGGAGATCTGGCTGGGCGTGGTCTGCTCCGACTCTATCGACCAAGAGGCCCCCCCGTCCGTGGTGCCGAGCAGAACACGCCCCGGAGGTTGGGAGAAGCTGGGCAGCTGCCCTCCTCCGGCGAATCCGATCCGCGAGTTCAGGAACTGCACCGAATACAAAGGCGCCGGACTGCACGATCCGAGCAGCATGCTCCACCGTGAGCCTGCGTCCGTGCTCTCCCAGACCGCGCCATCGCAGGTCTTTGTCGCCTTGGTGACCGAGCCGGTGGCGAAAACGGTGGAGTGGGACATGGCGCTGACTCCGTCGGTGGATGTGCCCCCCGGGAGATGGACCGTGGTCCAACTGGCACCCCCATCCCTGCTCACCACCAGGGGCTGCGGGACGGACCCGGTGTATGAGGGCGCGGTGCTGGCGAATGCCAGGGTTGAGGACACCCAATCGACCGCCGCCGTGCCCCAGCCGCCATACGAGTTCGGTACGCTCGGGTGGACAACCCTCCAGTTACCGCCACCCGCCTCTCCCAAGAGCAGCACTGGGGACCCGGATTCGCTCCCGGGGCCCGTGGTCGGGTACTGCATACCTGTGGCCTCAACCTGTGAGCCGGTGACTCCCATCCACCCCAGGTACACCCCAGGCTCGCGCCAAACGGTCTGCCACGAGCGGCCTGAGTCAGCCGTCACCGAGATCATGGCCGTCCCAGCCATAACCACGCCCCTGGAAGCCGAGGTGGGATACCCCGTGTTCGATGCCACGAAGCCACGTTGAGCGGTGACCAGGGCAACGCCGACGGGCGTGCCTCGGTCAGGTGGGGTCCGAACGGCCGGGAGCGAGATTGGGAACGCGGCACCGCTCGAACCTGGGCGGTGAGATGCCGCCGCAGCGCACCCGGAGAGTGCCCCTACCAGCAGGCATCCCGCACCGATCGCGGCCACCGCCGCCGGTCTAGGACTCATATCCCCATTCAACGACGGCGATCTGGCCACGGTTATCCCGGCATGGCAGAGGCGTCGGCTGGCAAGCGCGCCCTCCTCCGGCATCTGTGGGGCGCGCGCCCGGAGGACGGCGAACGGGCAATAGCACCTGCCACCGCGCTCAGCTCGAGGCACCGGGAGTCCGCCACTTGTTCCGGTGCGGCCCAGGCGCTCAAGACGCCACTCAGGCGTCATTGAGCGCCTGGGATGGCACCTGTCATCGGGGGCAGGATGAGGTCGAGCATGAGCGCGGTGGCAGGACAGTCTTAGGGCGGTGCCGCTCGGACGAGCCGGGACCAGCCCCGGGGTACTGGCGGCCCGGCCCGCGCCCCGCCGATGGCCGAGTGTACCCCACGAGTGCCTGTAACACCGTGGGGTCAAAATACATGCGCCGATCTCGGGCTGATCTCGGATGGGAACTATCCGCGCTCAGGAGGCCTCTCGGCCCCTCAGACCTGTCGGCACAGCGTGGGCGCCCCATCTGGGCAGCCTCGCCGGACATCCACTGCGATGGTGCGGTCTGAAAGTCTCCCGGGAGCGTGTCCTATCTGGCCGGCGCGGGCGGCGACGGCGGCCAGTGAGGTGATTCGCCTGTCTTCGTGTGCCCAGGTCGCCATCTCACCTCCACGGTCCCCTCTCGGCCCGCCTCACATCGACCGTCTCGGGTCCAGACCCCGTGGATAGGCGCGGCAACGGCGAGGGCACTGTGCGGCGGCGCGCCGATGGCCGCTGGGAGGGCAGGCTGGCCCTGGTAGTGGATGGCCGGATGGTCAGGAGAAGTTGCTACGGGCGCACGCGGGCGGAGGTTCTGCAGCGACTCCGCATCACAGCCCAGAAACTCCGGTCTGGGCTGGCAGCACCCGAATCCAGCCCGACCTTGGGCCACTACCTCCAGGAGTGGCTCCACGGCCAACGGTCATCCCTCCGCCCGGCGACCGTCAGCCTCTACGAAATGGTCGTCCGACGCCACCTGCAGCCCGAGATGGGCTCCGTCCGCCTTGACCGCCTGACCGTGGCCCAGGTCCAAGGAATGCTGAGCCGGCTCTCAGAGAAAGGGCTGGCCCCGCGCAGCGTCGGTCATGTCCGGGCAGTTCTCCGCTCGGCCCTGAACGAGGCCATGCGCCAAGAGCTGGTGCCCAGGAACGTGGCCAGCCTGGCCCGCCCGCCCAGACCCCCGCAGCGCGTCATCGAGCCGTTCACGCCTGAGGAGTGCTCCTTGATCCTCGGATGCGCGCCAAGGTTCGACCTCCTGGCCGTGCTGGCGATCGCAGTGGGGATGGGACTGCGCCAGGGTGAGATCCTCGGCCTTCGGTGGCAGGACATCGATCTGGAGCGCAGAACACTGAAGGTGCAGCGGGCACTCCAGCGGGTCGACGGCCGTAGCCAGCTGGTGGACCCCAAGACCTCCAGGAGTCGGCGTACCCTGCCGATACCGTCCTTGGTCCACTCGGCGCTGCTGCAGCAGCGCTCGGACCAGGATGCCGCCCGCGAGCTGGCCGGAGCGCTTTGGGAGGAGGAGATCCCCGGTCTCATCTTCACCACCGCGTTGGGCCGACCACGCTGCGGGACGGCCGTCACCCACACCTTTCACCGGCTGCTGGCGGAGGCCGGCGTGCGCCAGCGGACATTCCACACCCTCCGCCACTCGGCAGCCACCCTCATGCTGGCCGGTGGCGTCGACCTGAAGACCGTGAGCACCATGCTGGGGCACAGCCAGATCGGGCTCACGGCTGACACCTACGCCAGCGTGCTGCCCGGCCTGCAGCGCGAGGCAGCCGCCAGGATGGACGCCATCCTGGCCACGCCAGCAACTCCAACCGACTCCTCCACAACTGGGGTCAAAACTGGGGTCAACGAGACCGCAGCTACATCCAAGGCCCTGAAATGGGAACGAATCTGATCTCAAAAAGTGGAGCCGACGGTCAGATTCGAACTGACGGCCAGCTGTTTACAAAACAGCTGCTCTACCACTGAGCTACGTCGGCCAGGCCAGCCCAGTATAGAAATCCCTGCAGCCGCCCTACGGTCAGTGGGGAGGGAAGCCGAATTCTCGCTGTCGGGCCACCTCATAAAGGAGGATCGATCCAGCCACCGCTGCGTTGAGCGAGGCCACCATGCCTCCCATGGGGATGGAGACCAGCTGGTCGCAGCGCCGCCTGGTCAGCTGGCGCAGGCCATCCCCCTCAGATCCGACCACTATGGCCAATGGTTGGCGAAGGTCGGCCAGGTCGCTCCGGATGCTGCCCTCCTGGTCGAGCCCGACCACCAGCAGGCCGGCGTCGGCCAGCTCCTGCAGCGTCTGGGCCAGATTGACGACCCGCACCAGCTGAAGGTGCTCAAGCGCCCCCGCGCTGGCCTTCACCGCGGCGGCCGAGGCGGGAGCGGTGCGATGTTTTGGTAGCACCATCGCATGCACTCCCAGAGCCTCGGCGGTCCGAGCCAATGAGCCCAGGTTCTGTGGATCCTGGACGCCATCAAGGCAGAGCACCAGAGGCGGCCAGGTTGAGCTCGCCTCGGTAATCAGCCGCCGCAGGAACTCCATTCCGGGCAGCTGCCGGACATCAAAGTACGCGGCGATGCCCTGGTGATGCTCGGTGTGTGCCACATCACCTAGCTGCGATCTCGGAACGACCTGGGGACTAACCCCCGCCACCCGAGCCGCGCTCACGATCTCGGCGACTCGCGGGTCCTGAGAGAGCTCCGGTGCCAGAAGTAGGCGGCGTAGGCGACGACCGGCTCGCAGCGCCTCCAGGACCGGATTACGTCCGTACAGGACCTCCGGCATCAGAGGCGATGCCAGCGACTTCCGTCCTTGGTGTCCTCCACCTGGATGCCCAGCTCCAGAAGCTGATCCCGCAGCAGATCTGAGCGGGCGAAGTCGCGATCGCGACGAGCCTGGGCCCGACCCTCCAGCAACTCAGTCTCGGCCTCAGTCAGATGGTCTTCCACCGCCGCCCGGCGTTCGATCACACCCAGGCGACTGTCGACCGCGCGCAGCACCTGGAGCGCGGCCTCGCAGCCGCCTCCTCCAGCCTGCCCCAGGTCGAGGAGCCGATTGCCATCTCTGAGCAGGTCAAAGATGGCGGCTATGCCATCTGGCAAGTTGAGATCATCGTCCAGAGCAGCCTCGAATAGGCCCTGCGCCCGCTGGGCTGCCGCCACCAGCGGATCCCCTGCACTCTCGCTAGGGAGGGTCAGCGTCAGGCCCTGGTGGCATCTCCGCCAGAAGTTGGACAAGCGCTCGACATCCTTCTCCGCCGCGGTCAGCCACTCCTCCTGGAACTGGAGGCGGCGGCGGTAGTGGGCGCCGGTCAAGAGGAGATAGCGCACCGCCAGGGGATCGTGCCCACGCTCCATCAGAGCCGACAGGGTCACGAAATTCCCGAGCGACTTCGCCATCTTTCCCCCCGCCACAACCAGGTGCTCGGGGTGGAACCAGTATTTGACAAAGACCTTACCGGTGGCGGCCTCCGATTGAGCTATCTCATTCTCGTGGTGGGGGAACTTGTTGTCGACGCCCCCACAGTGGAGGTCGAACGACTCGCCTAGCTTGTCCATTGACATAGCCGAGCACTCGATATGCCACCCCGGCCTGCCCCAGCCGAATGGCGACGTCCACGACGCCACCTCACCCGGCTGCCCCTTCTTCCAGAGCACAAAGTCCCGGACCGCCTCCTTGGACTCGTACTCGTCGGCATCGATGCGCCCGCTGGCACCCGCGACCAACCCCTCGATGTCGAGGTGAGAGAGCCGCCCATAGTCGGGAAACGAGCTGAGCCTGAAGTACACAGAGCCCTCGCTCACGTAGGCGTGGCCGCTTTCGATCAGCCGCTGAATCAGGGTGATCATCTGCGGGATGTATTCCGTAGCCCTAGGGTGAAAGGCAGCGGCCTCGACTCCCAGCAGGTCGAGGTCCCGCAGGAACGCGTCCAGGTGGGGCTGGGTGAATTCGGCCAGGCTGAGCTGGGCTGCGGTGGCCTTGGTGATGATCTTGTCATCGACATCCGTGATGTTCATCACCTGGGTGACCTGCAGACCGTGCGCCTCGAGCTGCCGGCGGAGCAAGTCCTCGGCCAGATAGGTGCGCAGATTGCCAATGTGGGCTCGATCGTGGACCGTGGGACCACAGGTGTACATGCCCACCCGACCCGGATGCAGGGGCACAAAAGGCTCCACCGTGCCGCTGATGGTGTTGTAGAGGCGAAAACTCACGACCACCAATGTTATGGGGCCGGCCTCGACCTCGCCGCGCCCAAGGTCGCGACCGCCAGGGCCGCCACCCCCTCGCGGCGCCCGGTCAGCCCCAGCCCATCGCTCGACTTGAGCTTCACAGAGACCGCCCCATCCGGAAGTTCAAGAACCTGTGACAGAGCCTGGACCATGGCTTGCCGATAGGGCGCGAGGCGGGGCGCCTCGGCGATGACGGTCCCGTCCACGCCGTGCAGGACCAGGCCGTGAGGGGCGAGCATGGCGACCACTTGGGACAGGATGGCGGTGGATGACGCTCCACGCCAGCGCTCATCCCCAGACGGGAAGTGCTCGCCAAGATCGCCGAGCCCGGCGGCGCCGAGAATGGCGTCCGCGATCGCATGGCAGAGGACGTCAGCATCCGAGTGGCCAACCAGCCCCTGCTCAGAGGGGATCTCCACCCCACCGATCCAGATCGGGCCCGGGCCGCCGAATCGGTGGACGTCCACGCCCAATCCGACCCCCGGCACCCGCCGGCTGGTCAAAGTTGATACCGCTCGGGCACGGCCAGCCAGCTACGCAACGCCAGCATGTCTTCGGCCCTGGTCAACTTGAGATTCCTGAAGTCGCCCAGCACGGCCGCGACGGGCTCATCCAGCGCCATCACCAGGGCGGCGTCGTCATCAGCCTCGAGGCCCAGATCCGACGCCCGCTCGTGAGCTCGAAGCAGCAGCTGACGTGAGAAAGCCTGGGGGGTCTGAATTGCCCCCAGCTGATCCCTTGCCAGCATCTCAATCAAACGCCCGTCGACCACCCGCGCCGTCGAGTCGGTCACTGGGACGTACGCCGTCGCCGCACCTACCCGCCTGGCCGCCAGCAGGACCCTGGCCAAGAGCTCCGCGCTCACACCCGGACGAGCCCCGTCGTGAACCAGAACCAGCTCGCCAGAGCTGGCTCGCAGCCCGTTCATGACGGACTCCTGGCGCCGGGAGCCGCCCGCCACGCAGCGGCAGCCCAGTCGGGGAGCCACCTCGGCACTCACCTCCACGACCCGGCGGTGATCCTGGGGATCGGCCACGACCACGAGCTCGGAGACGCCGCTCGAAGGATCGCCGAGGGCACGGAGAACCCATGCCAGCACCGGCTGGCCACCCAGCTCGGCCCAGAGTTTGGCCCCCCCGAATCGCGTCCCGCTGCCCGCCGCCGGGACGACCGCGCTCACGGTCGGCCTGCCGCTGCCCTTGGTCAATGGGCGGGGCCACCGGACGAACGGCTCCTGCGCCCGCCCCGAGGGGCAGGGGGAGCCACTTCACAGGGACCCTCAAACTGCGTGAACACCATCCGACCAGAAGCTGTCTGGATGACGCTTCGAACGGTCACCTCCACCCTTTGCCCGAGGTGATTCTGGCCTCCTTCCACCACCAGCATGGTGCCGTCCTCCAGATATCCAACCCCCTGCTCCGGCTCCCGGCCCTCCTTGACCACATCGACCTCAAGGCGCTCGCCAGCGACCAGCGCGGGCCGCAGCGCGGTCGCCAGCTGGTTCAGGTTGAGCACCCGCAGACCGGAGATCTGGGCGAGGCGATCCAGGTTGAAGTCGACGGTGAAGATGCCGGCGCCTTCCTCGCGGGCCAGGCGCACCAGCCTCCCGTCCACCTCCGACATGGACGGGTAGTCAGTCTGAGGGAAACTCAATTCCAGCCCACTCAGGGACCGCAGCTCCTCCAGCATCGCGATCCCGCGGCGCCCCCTGGCTCTCCGGATAGGGTCGCCCGAGTCCGCCACCGCCTGGAGCTCGTCGAGTACGAACTGGGGGATCAGCAGTTGGTAGAGGCAGAAGCCACCGCGAGCCAGGTCCAACAGCCTGCCGTCGATCACCGCGCTGGTATCGACCACCACCTTGGCCAGCGGAGGCCCGGTCGCCCCCATGGGCACCCCCATCAGGGAGATATCCCGACGTCGTCGGCGTCCCACGCTGAGCCCTAGCGGCACCAGCACCGCCGCCGCCAAGACCGCCACCATCCAGCCCAGGCCGTAGGGTAGCCCACTTGCTATGAGAGCCACCAGGGCCGCGATCGCGAGTGCCACCAAGACCCCGACAAGCAGCCCGATCAACTCCGAGAACGGGAGCGTGGCCAACTGCTCCTCGGCCCAGAAGTAGGGCCGGACACTGAGATTAGGCCCGAGAATGTATCCGACCACACAGCCAAGCCCGAGACCCATGGCCAGGCTGATGACCGCCCCCTGCCATGTTTCCAGCGGGCCCCTCACGTTCTGGAGCAAGATCGCGCCGTACAGGATGCCAGTCACCGACCCGACACACATCCCTACCAGACTGGCGATCCGGTCGGGACGGGCATGCGGATCCGACGATGAGATTGCGGTCTGCCATCTCATCCGCGACCCGGAGGCGATCTCCTCCGGGCGATCAGGCGGGAGCGCCGCCATCGCCGCCCCCGGACCCGGCGGCTCCGGCTCCCGCGGTCTCCACAGCCGTAGTCTCGTGCGGGATGACCTCGTTAGGCGGCGGAGGTCCAGGCACCACATGGGTCCGGATCTTGCCTTCCTCCAAATCGATGGTGACCAGATCGCCCATCGAGAACTGGGTCCGCAGCAACTCATCACTGAGCGGGTCCTCGATCTCGCTCTGAATCACTCGGCGCAGAGGCCGGGCGCCGTACACCTTGTCGAACCCAAGCTCCACCAGCTTGTCCTTGGCCTCATCGGTGACCAGCAGGCTGAGCCCCTGGCGCTTCAGGTGCTCCCGCACCCGGACTAGCATCAGATCGACTATCTGGCGAGTTTCCTGCTGGCGCAGACGGTGGAAGACCACCACCGCATCCAGACGGTTCAGGAACTCCGGACGGAAGGCCCGCTTCAACTCATCAGTGATTCGCTCCCGCATCTTGGCATGCTCGTGGTCCTCGCCGTCGGCGCTGGTGAGGCCGGTCTGGAAGCCCATCGAGATGTTGGAGCCAACTCCTTGAATGCCAAGGTTGCTGGTCATGATCACGATCGTGTTCGCGAAGTTGACGATCTTGCCCTTGGCATCGGTCAGCCGACCATCCTCCAGGATCTGCAGCAGCATGTTGAAGAAGTCGGGATGGGCCTTCTCGATCTCATCGAACAGGACCACGCTGTAGGGACGCCGCCGCACTGCCTCGGTCAGCTGGCCACCCTCGTCGTAGCCGACGTATCCGGGTGGAGATCCTACCAGCCGCGCTGTGCTGTGACGTTCGGCGAACTCCGACATGTCGAGTCGGATCAGGGAGTCCTCGCTGTCAAAGAGGAATGCGGCCAGGCTGCGAGCGAGCTCGGTCTTGCCCACTCCAGTCGGGCCCAGGAAGATAAACGACCCGATCGGGCGCTTGGCGTCCTTTAGCCCGGCGCGAGCCCTCCGGACCGCCTGGCAAACCACCTTGACCGCCTCGTCCTGGCCAATCAGGCGACGGTGGATCTCAGCCTCCATCCCCAGTAGGCGTTGGGTCTCAGCCTCGACCAAGCGGCTCACGGGCACGCCCGTCCAGGAGGACACTATGTCCGCGATGTTGTGCTCGGTGACGGTGGCCACCGTCCGGCCCAGCTCGTCGCGCCAGGCAGCCTCCTCGCCTGAGTACTCTTCCTTGAGCTGCTTCAGCTCAATGTCGATCTTGCCAGCAGCCTCGAGGTCGTGCCCGTCAACGGCCTCCTCCTTGCGAGTCTGCAGAGAGCGGATGTGGCGCTGCTTGGCCCGCAGCTCGGGCGGCGTCGTGGTCAGCTTCATGCGCACCCGGGCACTGGCCTCGTCGATGAGGTCGATCGCCTTGTCGGGCCAAGAGCGGTCGCTGACGTAGCGCCCTGACAACTCCGCCGCCGCCTGAAGCGCGTCGTTGGTGATGGTGACCCGGTGGTGCTGCTCATAGAGGCCGCGCACCCCGGAGAGGATCTCCACAGTCTCCTCCAACTTGGGCTCGTCAACGTAGACCGGCTGAAAACGGCGCTCCAAGGCTGCATCCTTCTCGATGTACTTGCGGTACTCGTTGAGAGTGGTGGCGCCGATGCACTGGATCTCTCCTCTGGCCAGAGCGGGCTTGAGGATGTTCGCGGCGTCGATCGCGCCCTCGGCGGCGCCGGCCCCAACCAGGGTGTGCAGCTCGTCGATGAAGAGCACCACTTCC
This sequence comes from Candidatus Nanopelagicaceae bacterium, assembly GCA_035531535.1. Classification (GTDB taxonomy): domain Bacteria; phylum Chloroflexota; class Dormibacteria; order Aeolococcales; family Bog-877; genus AG-12. Next base: position 54,188 of record DATKSV010000164.1, read on the forward strand.
CGGGATGTGCGGATCTCGTCCAGGATCTTCTTGAGCCTCTCCTCGAACTCGCCGCGGTACTTGGTGCCAGCCACCAGCGCGCCCATGTCCAGGGTCAGGACCCGCTTGTTGGCGAGCGCATCAGGAATCTCCTGGTTCACGATCGCCTGGGCCAGGCCTTCGGCGATAGCGGTCTTCCCGACTCCCGGTTCGCCGATCAGGGCAGGGTTGTTCTTGGTCCGCCGGGAAAGGATCTGGACCACCCGCTCGATCTCCATCTCACGCCCGATCACGGGATCCAACTGGTGCTTCTCCGCCAGTTCCGTGAGGTCACGACAGAACTGATCCAGGAGCGGAGTCTTGGTGGCCTTCTTGTGCTCCGGCCGAGCCTCGTCCTCGACTCCCTGATCCTTGAGCTGCGCGTCCAGCTCCGTGCGGACCTTCTCCAGGTTGGCTCCCAGGTCCTCCAGCACATGGGCCGCAATCCCCTCCCCCTCGATCAGCAGGCCCAGCAGCAGGTGCTCCGTGCCAACGTAGGTGTTGTTCATCCGCTTGGCCTCTTCGAAGGCGATCTCGATCACCTTCTTGACCCGGGAGGTGGGAATGATCTGCTGCACGATGATCCGCTCGTTGCGCCCTAGCACCGACTCGATCGTGGTGCGCACCTTGTCGATCTCGACCCCCAGGTTGGCCAACACCTTGGCAGCCAACCCGTCGCCCTCCCGCAGCAAGCCGAGCAGCAGGTGCTCGGTGCCGATGTAGGAGTGGTGAGACTTCTCCGCCTCGTCCTGGGCCAGGGTAAGGACCTTCTTGGCCTTCTCCGTGAATCTCTCAAACGGATACAAACGAATCTCCTAGACCCCGACTGGGGCAACGTCCAAGGGCCGAAGCTCCTGGACCTGGGCTGGGACGGGTCTTGGGTCAACCTCAGTTCCGATCACAAACGCATTATGCCCAATCGGAAGCGGTCGAACCGAATCGCCAGTCGGGGCCCGCCCGGTCCAGGCCGCCGCGGCGCCGCCCCCGAGCCCGCCCAAAGCCCACCGGTGAACTCGAAGGCGGTCTGGCTTCAGCGGCCCCGGGCGCCTTCAACAGATGTACGGCCCGCCAGCCGCCGGCCCCGATCGCCACGGTTGCCGACGCAATTCCTGTCCTCCGGCAGGGAGCTGGACCCAGATGCCCGGCGAGCCGGAGGGCCCGCGTGCACCTAGAGTCCCGAGGCCGGTCCTCGTCCCGATGGCGGGCCGCAACTCCACCACCACGCTCACGGAGCCACGATCACAACTGGGGCCAAGCGTGGTCACCTCCAAGCGGCCACCGCCGCTCCCAGCGGCGTGATCGGGCATCGACCGCCCGCCCTCAGAGGAATCAATTGGAACGGAACGGACGCGCCCCCGGCTCAGAGCAGCCCAGACAGGGCCTGTTCGTGGTCGCCGCGGCCTCCAGCCGCCAGTGCCACCACCAAACTCCCGGGGCTGCTGCCAGTGCCCACCCTCTGGATGCCGGAGCCACCCGCCCCAGCATGGAGAAACTGGCGGCGCCGGACTAGATCGGCCCAGTCGGGATCACCTCGGCGTTTGAGCTGCCGCGTCCGGCGAGAGGCGCTTGGATACCAGCCAGGTGGTCGCGACTGAAGAACCGGAGGTCGACCGCCCCCCAATGCCACTGCCTGCGAGCCGCAATCGCCTCGCGAAGTGGTACCCGCGATTCCGAAGCTACTCGACCGAGCTCCCGGCCGCCGGGTCCTCATCGGCGGCTTGACCCTCGGCCACCTCCGTTCCGGTGGACAGATGGTCGACCTCGGCTGCGGAGGCTTCGATCTCGGTCAAGTCCAGCGCGGCCACAGCTTGGCCGTCAGCCGGCGCCTCGGTAGCTTCAAGTTCGGCCTCAGGCTCCGGCTCGGCGACGACTGGGCCCGGCTCCGCCGCGGACGCGGTTGCGCTGGGCAGGGCTGGCAGCTCTTCATCGTCGGAGTCGTCCGGCTCATAGTCGGCGGCCGCAGAGTACCCACCATCGCCCTCATCGGCGGCGATGTGGTCCGGGCGCGGCAGCAGCTGCCGGTAGGAGAGCGAGATCCGGCGCCGACCGCGATCAGCCTGCAGGACCACAACCCTGATGTTGTCTCCCACCCTCAGCACATCCTCGGTCCGCTCGACGTGCTCCCAGGAGAGCTCGCTGATGTGGAGAAGGCCCTCTACCCCATCGGCGATCTGCAGGAAGGCCCCGTACTTCTTGGTCTTGGTGACGATCCCTTCGATGATGGTGCCAGGTGGGAAGCGAGCCTCGATGCTGTCCCAGGGGTCATCGCTCATCTGGCGCAGAGAAAGGGAGATCCGAGAGAGCTCGGGATCTAGCTTGATCACCTTGACGGTTACCTCGTCACCGACCGCCAGCATGTCCGAGACGTTGCTGACCCGGTCCCAGCTGAGCTCGCTGATGTGGATCAGGCCGTCGGCTCCGCCGAGGTTGATGAAGGCCCCGTAGGAGGTCAACCCGCTGACCCGTCCGGTAACCACATCCCCGACCGCCAGGCGCTCGAAGAGCTCCTCACGCTGGCGAGCCCGATCCTCATCCTGAGCGGCCCTTTGGCTGACGATCAGCCTATTCCGCTTGCGGTTGACCTCCAGGATCTTGACCATGATCTTCTCGCCGACCAGGTCGACCAGGTTCCCGGAGTGCGTCCGGGCCACCTGCGAACTGGGCAAGAACCCGCGCAAACCCATGATGTTGACGATCAGGCCACCCTTGTTCTGCTCCTTGACCTCGGCCTCCACCCCCTCGCCGTTGCTCTCTTTCTCGGCCGCCTTGGCCCAGATTCCCTCGGCACGGGCGCGGCGCAGGCTCAGAACCACGTTGCCGTCCTCATTCTCGGACTGGAGGACGTAGACCTTGATCCGGTCGCCCGGATTGAGGATCACCGGGTCCTCGGCCCTGCCGGTGAGCTCGCGATTGGATATGACGCCCTCAGACTTGGCGCTGATGTCGACCAGAACCTCGTCGGGGTCGACTCTGACCACCGTCCCATCGACGATGTCCCCATAGGTCAGCGTGCGGATGGAATCCGCGCTGGTGCGTAGGTACTCCTCCATGGAACTATAGGTAGTCAGTTCCTCGACGGGCGCGGCAGTGGCAAGCTCGGCCAACGGGCTAATGGATCCTCCGGAATGATGGACTCCTGGGGCCCCAGAACGGTGCTCCAGTGCGGGCGAGAGTATAGCAGTGCGACCGCCTTCCGCCGCCAGTGGCGCTCAGTCTCCGATCGGCCGCAGCGGTCGGGCAGGCGCATGGGTGCGGATGGCAAACTGGGATCAACAAAGTCAGTACCGGTCGCCTCGCCGTGACCGAGCCCGGTTTGAGGAGTAATGCCTTGTCTGCAACACCATCCCGCACCGTCTACGAGTACCGTGAGCTCGACACCTTGGACGAGGTCAACCGTCTGGCCCGGGAGGAGGGTTTTGACCTCCTCCAGGCGGTGGCCTCGACATCCGGCCTCCGCTACATCGTGCGCCGCGCGGAGGAGGCCAGCCAGGGTCGGCAGGCTGGCTTCTCGGTCCCTTCCGAGGGCTGAGGCAGGCGCTATGCCCGGTCTTGCCCCGAGGCGCCCCAGGTGGCGAGCTCGGCCAGAACCCCAGTGTCCAGGAGACGAACCCCACCGACCCTGGCCGCCAGTATCAGCCGCGACGAGCCGTCCGCTTCCACCTGCGGCACAAAGCTGATCGGGTCGACCACGGCGGCGTAGTCCAACTTCGCTGCGGGCTCGGACTCGATGACCTGGGAAGCCAAACAGCTGAGGTGCCGCCCGGACCTTGAGCCTTCCCTGAAAGCCAGCGCGGCCGCCCGCAGGGCGCGGTTGAGGCAGAGGGCGGCCCCCCGTTGGGAGCCGTCGAGGTAGGCATTGCGCGAGCTGAGAGCAAGGCCGTCGGGGTCCCTCACCACCGGACACACCACCACCTGCACGCCCAGATCAATGTCCCTGGCGAGCCGGGTGACCAGAGCCGCCTGCTGAGCATCCTTCTCGCCAAAGAAAGCGGAGCAGGGCCCGGTGGCGGCGAACAGCTTGGCGACCACGACGGCGACTCCCTGGAAATGCCCCGGGCGGAAGTGCCCCTCCCAGCGGTCGGCGCTGGCCGAGTCGACCGTGATCGAAGTGGCGAATCCATTCGGATAGACGGCTTCCGTGGGGGGCAGGTAGGCGGCATCAACACCCGCAGCCGCCAACGCCAGCAGATCCTCGGCCTGGTTCCGGGGATAGCGCTGATAGTCGTCGCCAGGTCCGAATTGGAGAGGGTTGACAAAGATGGAAACCACCACTCGATCCGCCGCCGCCCGAGCCGCGGCCACCAGCGCCATGTGGCCGCGGTGGAGAGCGCCCATGGTGGGAACCAGCCCCACCCGGTGGCCCTGGCACCGCCACTCCTGGGTCACCCCGCGGAGCTCATCCGGGGCCGTCAGCAGGATCGGCCGCCCCGGCTCCTGCCCGGCCTCACTCATAGCTGAATTGAGTGCTGGGATACTCCCCGGACTCGACCGCCTCCCTAAAGCTGGTGGCGGCGGCAACGGTGGCCTCGCCAAGTTCCGCGAAGCGGCGCACGAACTTCGGCACCGGCCCCACGGTCAAACCGAGCATGTCGTGGATCACCAGCACCTGGCCGTCGCAGTTGGCACCCGCCCCGATCCCTATAGTGGCGATCGGACTGGCGACGGTCAGCTCCGCCGCCAGCTGGGCCGGCAGCCCCTCCAGCACCACCGAGAAGGCGCCCGCCTCGGCCAACCCCAGCAGGTCCTGGCGCAGCTGCTCCGCGGCCCCTTCACCGCGCCCCTGCACCCGCAGGCCGCCCATCGCATGGACCCGCTGAGGAGTGAGGCCAAGATGTCCCATCACGGGAATTCCCCTCGCCGTGAGATGGGCTACCACCTCCAGCATCTGACCGCCCCCCTCGAGCTTGACCGCCTGCATCCCCGACTCCTTCAGCAGCCGCCCCGCGCTGCGCGTGGCCTCATCCAGCCCGAGCTGGTAGGAGAGGAAGGGTAGGTCGCCGATCAGAAGCGCGTGGTGGGCACCCCTGGCGACCGCGGCCGCGTGGGAGAGCATATCCTCCAAGGTCACAGGGAGCGTGTCGGGGCTCCCGTCACGAAGCCGATGGCCGAGCATGGTGCCACCCAGAGAATCACCCACCAGGAGCAGGGGGATCCCGGCCTGGTCGAGCAGCGACGCGGTGGTGTAGTCATAGGCGGTCAGCATCGCGAAGCGCCGTCCATCCGCCTTCCAGCGGGCCAGATCGGTTATCTGCACCGGCCTGGGAGTGGAGTCAGTCATCCCCTGGAACTCCTCGGTGAGTTTCTGGAGACGCCTCCGCGGCCAGAGCAAGCGTCAAGCGGTACAGCTCCTCCAGGGCGGCGTCGACCCCGGCCAGGGCCTGTCGATGGAGCTCGGTGGTGTCGTCGTCGGCCCGGGTCGAAGGCCCGCTCAGGGCGGCCCAGGGGCCCAAGCGGCGCACATTCTCAGCCGCCAGCAAGAGCAGTTGGCGCAGCCCCGCAACCCCCTGGATGGGGGCGCCCGAGGCCGCCATGGCACGCTCCGCCTGCTGCTCGATCAGGACCGGTAGGATGCCGGCCAGCGCGGCCGCCGCGTGGTAGAGGGCCCGATCCACCCCATCGATACGAAAGCTGACCAGTCCCAGGCGGGCCGAGACGGCCTCCAGCGCGGCGACCGCCGCTTCGTCCCCGGCAATTGACGCGTAAGCCCCTTCCAGGCAGGCCGGATCGCCGTCCGGGATGGGAGCCAGCGGATGCAGGACTCCGGTCGCGGCTCCGATTCGCGAGCAGGGGGAGAGCAGCTCGGTGCCATGAACCCCAGCACAGTGGGCTACCACTCTGCCGGTCAGGCTGGCGCCCACTGGCAAAAGCTCTACCAGGGAGTCGGCCACCCTGGCAAGTTCAGAGTCGGGCACGGCCAGAATGGTCACCTGGCATTCGGCCGCCACCTGAGCCGAGGTCGCCGCCACCTGCGCGCCCACCAGATTGGCCAGACCGGCTGCGTCAGCCAGGGTGCGCGAAGTGATCAGGACGGGCGGCGAGCCCCTCTCCGCCAGCCTCCTGGCGAGAGCGCTCCCCACCCGGCCGGCTCCTACTATGCCAATTCGGTCGTCCGTCTCGGTCACCTCAGGGATCCAAGCGGAGCGAGGTCTCACCACCGACTGGTGCCTCGCTAGGAGTGTAGCCGAACGGGCCTCGCGGGTGATCTGGCGACCGCTGCCCCATGACCGAGCCTGCCATGCGCTGCCGTGGTATCCATCCCGCCGCTGCCTGCCCATGGGAGCTGGTATCTCTAGACGCGGGTGAGCGCATGAAGCACCCGCCAGGCCCGCCAACGCGAGCCGGGCGGATCACATACCAGCTGCGGTCGGGGCCTCCTCTTCCACCTGCTGGATCACCTCGTCCATCTCGCTGCGCTCCATCGACTCCACCTCGATCAGATGGTCGGCCAGGGCCTGGAGGGTGCCGCGCCGCAGGGTGAGCACCTTTTTCGCCGTCAGGTAGGCGTTGTCGACCAGGGAATGGACCTCCTGATCGATCTCTCCGGCCACCTCCTCGGAATAGTTGCGCTGCTCGCCGAGGTCACGACCGAGAAAGACCAGCTCCTCTTTGGTGCCGAACGCGAGTGGGCCGAGCTTCTCGCTCATGCCCCACTCCGTCACCATGCGACGGGCCAGCTTGGTGGCCTTGCTGATGTCGTCAGACGCGCCCGTGGTGATGTTGGCGTCGCCCAGCAGGATCTCCTCGGCCACCCGGCCTCCCAGCATGCCCGCCAACTGGTCCGTCAGCTCCACCTTGCTCACCAGCACCTTGTCATGCTCGGGCAGCTGCATGGTCCAGCCCAGAGCCATGCCCCGGCTCACGATGCTGATCTTGTAGGGGGGGTCGCAGTGGGGAAGGCTGCGCATCACCAACGCGTGGCCCATCTCGTGGTAGGCGATCACCAGCTTCTCCTCGTCGGAGATGCGCCGTGATTTCCGCTCCGGACCGGCGATGACCCGGGCGATGGATTCCTCCAGCTCCGCCATCCCGATCACCTTCTGCTCGTGGCGAGCGGCCAAGATGGCGGCCTCGTTGATGAGGTTGGCCAAGTCGGCGCCGCTGAAGCCGATCGTCTGCCGCGCCAGCACCTCTAGGTTGACGGCAGGGTCGAACGGCTTGTTGCGAGCATGAACCTTCAGAATCGCCTCGCGCCCCCTGAGGTCGGGCCGGTCCAGGGTCACGTGCCGATCGAATCGTCCCGGCCGCAGCAGGGCTGGATCCAGCACATCGGGACGGTTGGTGGCCGCGATCACGATCACGTGGGTGTTGGTTTCGAAGCCATCCATCTCCACCAGGAGCTGATTGAGGGTCTGCTCCCGCTCGTCGTGGCCGCCGCCGAGGCCGGCTCCCCGCTGGCGTCCGACCGCATCGATCTCATCGACGAAGACGATGCAGGGACTGTTCTTCTTGGCTTGGTCGAAGAGGTCGCGGACCCGGGAGGCCCCCACCCCGACGAACATCTCCACGAACTCGGAGCCGGAGATGCTGAAGAACGGAACTCCAGCCTCGCCCGCCACCGCCTTGCTGAGCAGCGTCTTGCCGGATCCTGGCGAACCCACCATCAGCACCCCCTTGGGGATCCGGGCCCCCAGGGCGGTGAACCGATCCGGGAACTTGAGGAACTCAACAATCTCATTCAGCTCCTGTTTGGCCTCGTCCACGCCAGCCACGTCGGCAAACGTCACCTGGGGCTTGTCGGCGGCCACCAGCCGGGCCCGGCTGCGGCCGAACGACATCGCCTGGTTGTTACCGCTCTGACTCTGCCGCATCATGAACCAGAGGAAGCCCAGGATCACCAGGACGATGATTATGTTCGGCAGGATCAGGGTGAGGAACAAGTTGTCACTACTAGCTGGTTGGGTTGTCCAATCGGTGTAACCGTAGCGGGCGAACAGCGCCCCGGGGTCCGTGCCCTCCACCACCGACTGGTATTGCTTGCCGGTGGTGGTCCACCACTGCACCGGTGAACCCCCATTGAGGACCTGGGTGCGGCGGTTGGTGGCGCTGCTGATTATGGGCGCACCCGCCGGCACCGGCTTGCCCTCGGCCTGGAGCTGATAGTCCTGGAGAGCCTTTTGGAGGGTTCCCGCAGGCGCGTTCGGTACGGTCGCCGTGGGCGCCATGTGCCAGGCGATCAAGGCGATCGCCAAGATGGCGGCGAAGATGACCACGTAGGCAACGGCCCGTCGCTGTCCTGGCATTGGGGCGATTGTATCGAGAAAACGACTGCGACCTGGCGCCGGAGTTCTGGAGCCGGCCCGGAACTGCCGGCGTGCTTTCCCCGGCGGGCCGGCAGTTCCGATTGCTGGGCCCAGCCACACCCCAGGCCTGGACCGACCCCGGGGCCCGGCGTGCGCCCGAGTCAGCCGGCGCACCCGAACTACCACCTGCGCCGATCCGATAACTCGCCAGGACTGGCCGCCGCCCGACACGTCAGGCGCTGGGGACGGGGCCGCGTGGGGGCCAGCACCGCTCAACTCATGCCGGGTGGATGCCCCGCACCCCCGGGCAGCTGAACATAATGCCGGTAGCTCCCTGGACGATCAGACGGCTACCCGTTCGGCGGCCATCCCATCGATCCTGGCGACGGCCAGCGGCCAGCCCCAAGGCGGTCCCTGGCCTCATGCCTCCACAAACATGGCGCCCAAAGACGCACCAGTGGCGGTACCTGGATTCGAACCAGGGACAACTCGGTTATGAGCCGAGCGCTCTAACCCCTGAGCTATACCGCCCCAGCCGCGCGGCGCTCAGATGGGAGCGTTGCGGCGCCAAGATTCGAACTTGGGACCTTCGGGTTATGAGCCCGACGAGCTGCCACTGCTCCACGCCGCCAGCAGATTGTAGCGGAACCTGAGCGATCCGTCAAAACCCCCTCACCCACCGAGCCTCTGGTCGGCTGCCTGATCAGAACTTTGAGGCGGACCAGGTGCCACCACCGTCAGTCGTGGTCCAGAGTGTGTCGGGCGGCCCGATCCAGCGCCCGATCAGGGACGTCTCGAAACCCAGGAAGGTCGCCTGCGGAGTGGTTGGCGTGATCTCGGTCTTGACCCTCACAGCCACCCGCCAGCTGTGGCCCCCAGTGCTCGACTGCAATAGCTCCACGCCCGGGCTGGCCACGAAGAGGGCCTTGGCGCTGGTTGCCGAGATCTCGGTATAGAGGCCGGATGCCAGATGGGGCAGCTGCTCCAGGGGCCCGAAGCTAACGCCCTGGTCACTCGATACCGTAACCATCTGGGGCCCCGCGCCACTCCGGGAGCTGCACAGCGCGACCAAGACTCCTGCCGGTGCCGCGGCGAAGGCGCTAGCCACATAGTCCGGGTGCTTGGTCCGGGAGCACGGATCGAGATTCGCAGCCCAGGTGGTTCCGTCATCGGTGGACACATACAGCTGGGCCTGCTGGCTCCCGGCTCCGGCGGCGGGATTGCCCAGGAACGCGGCGTAAATGACGTTTGAGCCCTGCCGCAAGAGGTCTACGTTGCCGTGGTTGACTGAGGTCGGCGGGGTGAACAACGTGACCCAGCTGTTCTGGCCCAGGGTGCCCTGGTCGATGCTCCAGTCACAGGGACCCGGACAGCCCCCTTGCGAAAAGCTGACCCGAATCGCGCTGCCGCCGCCCACCTTGATGGCGCTGGCTTGCCGTCCCGGCTGGATGGCCCATGAGAGGCCGCCGTTGGTGGTCATGGAGAACGGGCCCCCGTCGCTGGCAAAGGCGTAGCCGACATCGGCATTGGCAAAACGGATCCGGCTGACCTGGGGAACCCCGGCTGGGCAGCCCACCGGGGCCGCCTCCAGCAGACAGTCGTGAAGGTCGGCCACGGTCACCCAGTGCTGGCCCCCATCGGTTGTCTCCATAACCGTGACGCAACGCTGGCCAAGGCAGCCGGGGGCGACTCCCAAGGCCCATCCCTGATTGGCACTGATCCAAGTCATGTCCACGGCCTGGAAGCCGCTCGCATTGGCACCGGGATAGGGCGCCGATCCGGTCGAGCTCTGGGGGCCGGCCATTACCCCTGCAGAAGAGCCGGCGGGGGCACCGCAGGCGGACAGCAGCAAACCTAGGGCGACCAGTAGGGGCAGGCCAAGTCTCAGAGCGGGCATGCCCTGGGAACGGTACAGCGCTGTGGATGGCTACGGAAAGGCCTGGCGGGAATAGGAACTCGAACCGCGCCAGAGTCAGCCGAGGCGCAGAACTCCCGACGCGATAATCTGAACCGAGCGGCCCACCTCCTGAATCCCCTGCTCGGCCGGAGTTGGTCCCGCCGCCACGGCGGGACTCTCGATTACGTACACCTGCTCTCCGGGCGTCGCCAGCCCCTGGGCCCGAGCCAGCTCAGTCTGCCAGGCAGGGGAACTGGCCGCCCCTAGCTCCTGACGTTCCGCCTGCACCTGGCCGTTCAGGGTCTGGGTCTGGGTCTGCAACTGCACCAACTGCTGCCGCAGCGCCTGGTTCGAGCGGTGGCTCGAGTACGCGGCCAGCCCGATCCCGGTTGCCAGCACCGCCGCCATCAGCATCATCACCTGCCAGGGAGCCAAGCGATGGGAGCGACGAAACAGAATCCAGCGAATGCGTGCTTCGCGGACCAGCCCCGCACCGGGGCCCCGGACATCGGCTCGAATGTGGTTGAACGTGGGCAAGAACTCGGCCGCATGAGGGGCTGACCTCTGGGTCAACTCACCGGTTACGGAGTATAGGCGTCCCGAGCCCCGCTGGGAAGGGGCACAGTCACGGCGCCGAGCAGATCAGCCAGGCTGGATCCCCACGAGAACCGCCCACCTCCAATCCTGCACCGGGCCGACACTCACCCGTCGGGACGCGGGATTGGCGCGACCACCGTCACTCCCGCTCCGACCCCGGCTGCGGGGACAACGCCCGGCGCTCGCCCTGGCGGTAGGCGTCAGCCCACTCCACGGCGACCCGGCGCAGGGCTCCCTCCGGATCAACCTTGAGCTGGCGAGCGGCAGCCGCGAGCACCCAGAGAAGCTCGCCCACGACCAGGTCGGGGCCTCGGCCAGGGGTCCCGTCCAGAAGCCCCTGCAGCTCGGCGAGCCGCTGCCCCAGCTCGGCTGGCTCCGGCCCCGGCGGCCCGCCCTCGAGGGCAGCCCGAGAGGCCCGGCGCTGAACCGAACTGGCCAAAGCGAGCGCCGGGAGCGCGAGCGGAATTCCGTCCAGGGCCGACGTGCGCTCTGGCTTCTCCGTGCGTTTGAGGGCCTCCCAGTCGCGCAGCAGCTGCTCCTCACTATCCACTGTGGTGCCGCCGAAGACGTGGGGATGGCGGGAGATCATCTTGTCGGCCGCGCGGGCCGCGACCACCTCCAGGTCGAATCCGTCCTGCTCGGCGGCGATCGCGGTGTGCATCGCCAGCTCGACCAGAAGGTCTCCCAGCTCTTCGGCCAGCCCCTGAGAATCCCCAGCCTCCACCGCCTGGATGGTCTCGTAGGTCTCCTCCAGGAGATATGGCAGCAGGCTGGCATGGGTCTGAGCCCGATCCCACGGGCAACCATCGGCGGCCCGAAGACGGGCCATTACCTCGAACACGCGGACCAGCTGAGATCGGGCGCCCTGGCTCATGCCGGTGCCGCCTGAAAGGCGGCGTCTACCCGCAGTGCGGCCGCCTGGCGAAGCGTGCCCATGAGCAGGTCCACCCACCCCTTGCCGGCCGCCTTGGGGTCCAGCCGCAGACGGTTGGCACTGACCTCCAGGGCCCGCTGGCTGGCCACCAACTGGCCGAGCGGCAGGCCGTGCCCGGGTTCGAACCGCACCGTGACCTGGCCATGGTCGGACTCCACCGCCAGGGCGCCAGCCGCCGCCGCCGCCAGACGTACCCGCAAAGTTACCAGGAGGTTCTCGACCTCCTCGGGGCGGGGGCCGAAGCGCTGCCTAAGGTTTCTGGCAATCTCGTCCAACTGCGGCTCATCGGTGGCGCCCGCTAGCTGCTGGTAAACCCGCAGTCGAAGCCGTTCATCCGGAATGTAGCGCGGGGGCAGCAGGCTCCGCAGCGGGAGCGCGACCGACACCTGGGCCGGAGACTCTGGCAGTTCCTGCCCCTGGGCAGCCAGCACCGCCTGGTGCAGCAAGTGGTTGTACATCTCCATTCCCACGGCGGCGATGTCGCCGTGCTGAGCCTCCCCGAGGACGTTGCCCGCCCCGCGGATCTCCAGGTCCCGGAGCGCAAGCGCGAAGCCGGAGCCGAGGTCCTGAAGGTCAGCGACGACGTCGAGGCGCTTGTCGGCCTGCTCGGTCAGGGACTTTGCCGGGTCATATAGGAAGTAGGCGTAGGCGCGCTGCCCGGACCGACCCACCCGGCCCCGTAGCTGATAGAGCTGGGCCAGGCCCAGACGGGACGCGTCGTCCACCACCAGGGTGTTGGCGTTGGGGATGTCGAGCCCGTTCTCGATGATGGTGGTGCAGCAGAGGATGTCGAGTTCGCCCTGGCTGAAATCGACCATCACCCGGGCCAGCTCCCGCTCATCCATCTGGCCGTGGGCAATCGCGACCCTGGCCTCCGGCACCAGTTGGCGCAGGAACTCGACCTCGCGGAGCATCGACTGAACTCGGTTGTGCACGTAGAAGACCTGGCCCTTCCGGGACAGCTCACGGCGGATCACGTCCTGGACCAGGCCCTCCTCCTTGGCGGTCACATAGGTCCTTATCGGCAGCCGGCCCTCCGGAGGTGTCCGGATCACGGAGAGATCTCGGATCCCAGCCAACGCCATATGCAGGGTGCGCGGGATCGGGGTGGCCGAGAGCGACAGGATGTCGACCGCCGTACGCAATTGCTTAAGCCGCTCCTTCTGCATCACCCCGAAACGCTGCTCCTCGTCCAGCACCACCAAACCCAGCTGCTTGAAGCGCACATCCTTCTGGAGCAGGCGGTGAGTGCCGATCACGATGTCGACGCTGCCGTGGGCAAGCCCGGCCAGAACCCCCTTGGACTCCTCCTCGGAGCGCAGCCGCGAGAGCTGTTCGACCACCACCGGGAAGGCTCGCAAGCGATCCTTGAAGGTGAGGAAATGCTGTTGGGCTAACACCGTGGTAGGCACCAGGACCGCCACCTGATAGCCCCCCTCCACAGCCTTGAAGGCCGCCCGCAGGGCGATCTCGGTCTTGCCGAAGCCAACGTCACCGCAGAGCAGCCGATCCATCGGCCGGGGTGATTCCATGTCGCGCTTGACGTCCTCGAGAACCATCAGTTGGTCCCTGGTTTCCTGATAGGGAAAGGAGGACTCCAGCTCCTCCTGCCAGCGCGTGTCCTGAGGGAACGGATGTCCCTGCGCATCCTGGCGTCGGGCGTAGAGCTCGACCAAGTCTTCTGCGATCTCATCCACTCGCCGGCGCACAGAGCGCCTGGTGCGCTCCCATTCCCCGGACCCGAGGCGGGAGAGTTGGGGAGTGGCGTCCGCCCCGCCGGTGTAGCGCTCGACCCGGTCGAGATGCTCGGCTGGCACGTAGAGCTTGTTGCCGTCGGCGTACTCCAGCTGCATGTACTCCCGCTCGCCCTGGTCGTCGCTGACGCTGCGCATGCCCACAAACCGCCCCAGACCGTGGTCCCGGTGGACCACGATGTCACCTGGCTCCAGCTTGAATCGGAACAAGGACCCGTCGGGGCTGGCGCCGCCGGCACGGCGCAGCCGGCCGGCCACGCTGGATTCCGCGCGGTGCACCGATCGCAGCAAGGTCGAAGCGCGGCGCTTCTGAGCCCCGAAGAGGTCGGGGTCGGCGATCACGGCGACCCCCGCATCGCCCAGAATCAGACCGCTGCGCAGGTCCCCCGGGCCAACCAGAAGCGCGCGGGCGGGAATTGCCGTACCGGCCGCCGAGAAGTCCTCGGCTGGGGTTACCGCCAGACCCCTCTCCTCCACCAGCTCGCACACCCGCTCTTCCTGGAGACCGAGCTGGAGCACGCTGCCGCCGCCACCGATAAATTCCCGTGTCCAGGAATCGAAGGCCTCGACACTGCCGGCAAAAGTCGGCGCCGCCGTCATACCGGCATCCGGCACCAGTGCCGATCCCACCTCGAGCACCTCCCGATCCAAGTCGAGCCAGGGGGAGTGCTCCAGGCGCTCCAGCAGGTGGTCCAGAGGTGCCACCGCCAGGGGAAGGTCGGCTGGCAGTTCTGAGCGATCAACCTCGGCCCGCCGAATGGCCTCCACCTCCTCGATCCAGCCGGCAGCCACCCGCTCCAGGCGAGGCCATCCCTCAGTGATGAAGACGGTGTCAGTTGGCAAGTGGGAGAGCAGGGTCTGCCCCGGGTCCGCCAGGAGAGGCCCGAGGCTGTCGACCGGGTCCGGCAGCCCGCCCGCTCCGATCACCTCAAGATCGGCCTGCCAGCGTTGCCGCACATCGTCTCGAAGTCCGGTCAGATCCCAGCCTGAGAGACGCTTCCCCGCCTCCGCCAGGGAGACCTGGTCGAGCGAGAACTCCCGCGCCGCCATCAGCGCGACCCCGGCCAACTTGGCCCTCGACCCCTGGGTCTCGGGGTCCAGACGCCAGATCCCGGAGACCCGGTTGCCGTCCCACTCGGCGCGCCAGGCTCGGTTGTCGAGGGGAAAGCAGTCGATTATGCCCCCGCGTCGAGCAAACTCTCCTGGCATGGTCACAATCGACTCCTGGCGATAGCCGGCTTCCAACAGCAGGCGAGCCAGTAGCTCCGGAGCAATCTCAGTGCCATGCGCCAGCTCGGACAGCCAGGACCCGACCCACTGGGGCGAGAGGGTGGGCCGAAGCACCGCCTCGGGAGAGGTCACCACCACCCGGCTCTGCCGGGACTGAAGGTCGCGCAGGGTCTGAAGACGGTGCCTCACCACTGCGGCGGCCGGCGAGACCCGATCGAATGGCAGCACATCGGCGGCTGGATAGAGGCAGGCGCCCTGGCCCTCGGATCCCAGCCAGGTCGCCACCTCCTGCCATGCCGCTTCCGGCTCGGCCACCACCAAGCACACGGTCCGGCCCAGAAGCTGGCGAGCCAGCACCGCTAGCAGAGGCGTCCCCGAGTGGATGACCCCCCCGATGCGCTGCCGTTCCGTCCCTGCGGCGGCCCAGGCAACCAACCCGCGGCCGACGGGAAGCTCCCCCAGTCTGGCCAGAAGGCTGTCTGTCGCCACCCGGGCGGTCCCCCCACTGGTTCGGCTGGGCGCGGTCCTAGCCGGCACCGGCCGCCTCGCTGCTGGCCTGGGGTGGCAGCCGATTGAACTCCGTCATCGCCTCCTCAAGCCCCTTCTCGGAGATCAGTAGCACCGCCTCGGCCGCTCTTGCGCACGCCAACTCCAGGGCCTCCTGCTCCCGACCCCGCGGCCGCCCGAGAACAAACTCGATGGGATCGACCCCGGGAGGAGGTCGCCCGATTCCGATCCGTACCCTGGCGAACTGCTGAGAACGCCAGTGGCTTTGCAGAGAACGGATCCCATTGTGCCCCCCTGGGCTGCCTCCTGCCCTCACCCGAAGTCGCCCCAGAGAAAGGTCTAGGTCGTCATAGATCACCACCACCTGATCCAGCCCCAAGCCGAAGTCCGCCAGCAGCCGCGCGCCGGCGATGCCAGACTCGTTCATGTAGGTGCGGGGCTGGGCGAGCACCAGTTCACGTCCGTGCCAGACCGCCCTGGCCACCCAGGCCGGCCCCCGGTAGTGGCCCAGCTTGGTCCCGAGCCGCCCGGCCAACAGATGGAGTGCGTCGACACCCACGTTGTGGCGCTGGTGAGCGTGCTCCGGACCGGGATTGCCAAGCCCGATGACCAGCAGCTGGGGCTCCATCACATCGGTGGCTGGAGGGCCGGAACCGGGGGCGGCAGAACTCCCCGCCGGGCAGCGTCGCGAGCCAGAAGCTGCCGGGTGGCGGCTGTCATCCGCTCCGCAGCGGAGGGCAGATCGTGATCGTGGCCGAGCAGGTGGAGCAGCCCATGCACCGCCAGCAAGCGCAGCTCGGACGGTGCATCGTCACCCGCTGCTGCCGCCTGGGCCACGGCGGTCTCGACTGAGATCACGATGTCTCCGAGCAGCGTGGCCGCCCCGGGTGGCATCTGGAAACCCGACCCCGGCTCCGCTTCGGCGGCTGGAAACGCCAGCACATCCGTGGCCTCATCCAGGCCGGCGAAACGCTGGTTGAGACGGCGCACCTCATTCGCGGTCAGCAACCGGCAGGAGACCTCTGACCCCTCCAGCCCGAGGTCATGCAGCGCACGCTCCAGCAGCCCCGCCAGATCGACGTTCCGGGCCAGCTCAAGGTCCACGTTCGCGAGATGGCTCGAGAACTCAACTTCCACCGACCCATCGGGGTCAACCAAGGCAGGACCGCTCAGACCTGCTTGGCTCTCCGCTTGCGCGCCGCCATGGTCTTCTTCTTGCGCCGAATACTGGGCTTCTCGTAGAACTCGCGCCGCCTCACCTCGGTCAGAATGCCGTTCTGCTTGATCTTCTTGTTGAAGCGACGGAGCGCGCTTTCGAACGACTCCCCTTCCCGCAGTTTTACCTCCGACAGTGGATTTCACCTCCTCACGGCCGCAGTCAGCGGCCAGCTTGGCCGCCCGGCGGGCCACTCCTGATCAGGAGGAGATTGTATAGGTAGAGACCAAGGGGCCTGCGCCGTGGGTCCGGCCAGCCCCTTGGTGCACCCGGTCCGGCAGGCTCGCAGAGCCACCCGGTCGGAGCGCTCGAAGTCTCCGATCTCGCCCCAACGGCTGGCAATGTCCGGATCTATGCGTGGCCGAAGCCGAAGGGTGCCCCGCAGCGAGAATTCCGAGCCGGGGGACGAAGATTCCGGTCGCGGGACCGCTTGCTAGGAGGGCCGGCTCGCCATGGCAGGCTCTAGGTGGCCCTCCAGCAAGCTCACGGTCTGGGCCGGATCCTCCTGAAAAAACATGTGCCCGCGTCCTGGCAGCCACTCCAGCCGCGCGCCGGGAATTCGCTCGGCGAGAAGGGCGCCGTTGCCCGGGGGCATCACCACGTCAGCGGTGCCGTGGAGAACCATGGTCGGCGCCTCGATCCGGTCCAGATGGGCACCTGTGTCATGGCCCCGGATCGCCGCCCACTGAGCCCCGAAGACCCCTGCCCGGACCGGGTGGGTGGCTCGCCAACTGACGGCGTCCTCGATGACCTCAGGATGCGCCTCGCGCCAGCCCCGCTCATAGAGGACCTGACAGGCGACCCGGTAGGCGAGCCCCGGATCCTTGGCCTCGCCTCCGAGCAGGAGCCGGGTGTCGTTGGGATCGGCCCGCACCGCCAGAGGTCCACCCGGTCCGGTGCACCCCAACACCAGCGAAGTCACCAGCCGAGGGTGCCGGATAGCCAGATGCTGGGCCACCATGCCCCCCATGGATACCCCGAAGACCGCTACCCCCTGAGGTTCCATCTCGGCGATGACCCTGGCCGCGTCATCGGCCAGCTGGTCCATGGTGTAGGGCCCCGGGGTGGCGTCTGAGCCCCCGATTCCCCGCTGATCGAGTGCCAGACAGCGCCAGTGCTCGGCGAGCTCAGCAATGTTCCACCCGAACGCATGGTGGTCCGTGCCCAGACCCGGGATGAGCAGCAGGGGCCGTCCGGACCCCAGCCCATGCACGGCGATCCGCACGCCTGGCTCAACCTCAACCCGCCAAATCTTGCGCCCCGCTGGCCAGTCCACGGCTCCATGGTACCTGGGCCCGATCGGATGGCCTCCCGCTCCGGCCCGCCCTGGCCGCCGGTGGATAGACTCCCATGATGCCGGTCTTCTTCATCTCCCGCGATCAGGTGAGCCCCACCGGCGAGGTGCGCATCGGGACTCCCGACGCCTGGCACATAGCGCGGGTGCTCCGTTCCCGTCCCGGAGAGATCCTCACCGTAGTCGCCGATGACGGCAGCGAATACGATGTGCGCCTGGATCGACTCGAGGCCGACCAGGTCACCGGAATGGTGGTCGCGTCGAGGCGGAACCGGCGCGAGCCAAGGGCGCAAATCCATCTCCTCCAGGCGCTCCCCAAGGGCACTGGGATGGCGGAGGTCTGCGAGCGCACATGCGAGCTGGGGGTGAGTTCCGTGTGGCCGCTGCTCACGAAGCGGTCCATCCCCCTCCCGGAGCCGGCGACCGCGGCCGCCAGGGTTCGCCGCTGGCAGGCGATCTCCCGCGAGGCGGCTCAACTCGCCGGCCGCTATCGCTCGCCGATGGTCCACGGGGTGAAGCCGCTCCTGGAGGCCCTCGAGGAGCTCCAGGCCGAGGCTCCCGAGATTCAGCTCTTCGTCTGTCACGAGGACGAGCGCAGGCAGGGCCTGGCCACGGTGGTTTGGGCCTGGGAGAAGCCCACCGGAATCCTGGTGGGGCCCGAGGGCGGCTTCGACCCCGAGGAGGTGCAACAGCTCGCCGCCAGGGGGGCCAGACCCGTATCCCTCGGTCCTCGCAATCTGCGCGCCGGGTTGGCTGGATTGGTAGCCACAACCGTGCTGCTGGCCCGCTCGGGAGACCTGGAGGCGATCGGGGGATGAGAGCCGGGTGGCCCAGCCGCGGTGACCGCGGGTGACGATCCGTTTCGCCCGGCAAGTGAGGACGGGGTCGTACCTGATGCCGGACGGCCAGGGAGGCTTGCGAGAGGTGGATTTGGCCGTCGAGCTTCGCCGCGATCCGCTCACCGGCAGAAGCGGTCGATTGGCCCACTTTCAAGGCTTCAAGCTGCATCCGGTGGACATCAGCCAGGCGGTGGAGTCGAGCCGGGAACACTGTCCCTTCTGCCCGGAGCGGGTGCTTAAGGTGACCCCGTTGCTGCCCTCCCGGCTCGCCCCCGAGGGCCGGATCCGGCAGGGGGAAGCCCTGCTCTTTCCCAACATCTCTCCGTATGACCGGCACAGCGTGGTGGTAACCCTGACCAGAGAGCACTTCGTGGCCCCGGGGCGTTTCACCACTACCCAGCTAGCCGATGGCTTGGGGGCGGCCCGACAGTACTTCCTGGCCCTGGCTCCGGTGCCCCGGGGCACCTACTCGCTGGTGACCTGGAACTACATGCCCCTGGCTGGCGCCACCCAGGTCCATGCCCACCTCCAGGCATTCTCCACCGACCGTCCCGGTGGACTGCTGGAAGAGGAGGTGCGGCGCAGCCGGAGCTTCTTCCGACGGCGAGGGTTGAGCTTCTGGGAGGAGCTGATCGGCCAGGAGCGGACCCTCGGTCAGCGCTTCCTGGCCGAGGGGCGGCACAGCGCCTGGCTGACCTCATTCGTGTCTCGGAGCGTGATCTCGGATGTTATGGCGGTATTCCCCCATCGGCAGTCCTTGGAGGAACTCTCAGAGGACGCGATCCACGAGTTCGCGACTGGGATCATCGCCGCCATCCGCTTCTTTGGAGAGGAGGGCGTGGTCGCCTTCAACCTGGCCCTTTATCCAGCCCCGCAGGAGCAGAACAGCGGGCACTCCTGGCTCCACGCCCGACTCTCACCGCGGATCTACTTCATGCCCTCGATCCGGGGCTCCGACACCACCAGCTGGCAGCACCTGCTCGACGAGCCATTCATGGTGCGCAGCCCGGAGGCGCTGGCCGAACAGCTCCGGCCGGCGCTGGCGGCGGCCCTACGCTGACACCGCCGCGGCCGAGTTGACTTAGGATGTCGGGCAGCCGAAGCTCCCGGAGACCGATAGCGAGCCGCTCCCAGAGTTGCCTCCAACCCGCACCAGGGTGACAGCCAGGGTTCCCTCCACGACGGCGGTGGTGGCCGGATCGCCGCTGAGGGTGACAGTGCCACTGGCTCCGGGGGCGGCGCCATACAGGGGACTTGTGGCGACGAGCCCGACCTGCGGGGTCGAGTTCTCGAGGCCGCCCTGGCGCTGGCTGGGTGGCGTCCCGATCGACCAGGACCCGGGGCCGAGCGCGGGGTCAGAGATGTCCAGGGTGACCCAGTAGGAGCGGCCGGCAACCAAGCCCTCGAGCGCGAGAGTCACGGTGCCATTGGCGGCGCTGCAGGAATGCCCCTCCAGGGCGGTCATGCTGCCCACCACCGCTCCATCGAAGCGGAGGTCAATCTGATTCGGTGCCGACGCCGACGCGCTCGGACTGGGCGCGGCGGTCGGCGAAGGGCTGGCCGGAGTGACAGCCAGGTGCGGGCTGGCGGTGGCCCGAGCGCGCGGCGTGGTTGCGGGGGAGGTGCCACAGGCGGCCAGCCCCAAGCTCGCCAGCACCGCCGCTGCCGCCGCGGCCAGCAGCCTGGCCCTCACCACGGCGAGCGCCCCAACCGCCGCGGGTGCCCGGTCGTAAAGCAAGCCATCATCAGGGCAACGCCCAGCGCACGGTGATCGTTTCGGCCACCTTCAACGGGAAACCTCTCCCAACCGCAATTTGACCGCGGGCACCGCCTACAACCGCTCCGCCTTCCGGGCTCGGTGGCACCCTTTGTTGTCGTCCCTCACGTACTCCGGAGTCGTCCCTGCCCGCGAGCCCACCAGCGAACCAAACCTAAATAGAAGGGCCGGATAGAAGGGCCGGTCACAGAAATGGCCCCGGGGTTCGACCCCAGGGCCATTCTCACCGTTTGCCTCAGCGGCTGTCAGCTAGGCGCCACGCTGGCTTCCAGCACCTTCGGCTCAGCAGCGGCCTGGCC